>JAGHSF010000067.1 GCA_018065985.1 Candidatus Cryptobacteroides choladohippi | reverse complement strand
CACGGCCATAATCTCTAGCAAAACTACAAAACTATGACCGCTGTTGCATGCAAAGAAATAAAAGAGAAACTCCTACCTTCACTCACAACATCTATAGTCGTTTGCAAAGGTAAGAGTCACCCTCTTCTTTGTGTTGGAATGTGAGTCGGTGCGTAGTCCGGGGCTGTTGTCAGCCGCTGTCCCTGGTCATTTCACGAACTGCCAGAGCGTCACCCCTATGCTCACGCTGACGTTCAGTGAGTGCTTGGTGCCGTACTGGGGAATCTCGAGCGAGAGGTCGGAGGCGTCCACGACGCACTGCTGTACGCCGTCCACCTCATTGCCGAATATCAGGGCGTACTTTTCGCCCGGCTTCCGCTCGAAGTCGCCCAGGCTCACACTATTTTCCGTCTGCTCCACACTTATTATGGTGTAATTCTCCGCGCGCAGGCGCTGGATGACTTCCATGGTATCGGTATGGTGCTCCCAGGGGACAGAGTCCTCTGCTCCCAGGGCTGATTTGTGGATCTCGGCGCTGGGCGGGCAGGCGCAGATTCCGCACAGGAAGATGCGGTCGACCTTGAAGGCGTCGGATGTCCTGAAGGCGCTGCCGATGTTGTGTGCGCTGCGGATGTTGTCAAGCACCAGCACGATTCCTGATTCGGGAAGTTCCCTGTACTGTGACGAACTTACCCTCCCAAGCTCTATGTTAAGTAGTTTTCTGTCTCTCATATGGGGCAAAGGTAAGGAAAAAAGTAGTATATTTGTAGATACGCAAAACTTTACCGAATGAAACAGGATATTCAGATCATCGACCTCATCAAAAAAGAGGCGGAAAGGCAGAAGAGCGGCCTTGAACTTATTGCTTCCGAGAACTACGTTTCCGAGGAGGTGCTCCGTGCAATGGGCTCTATTTGCACAAACAAGTATGCAGAGGGTTACCCCGGCAAACGTTATTATGGCGGATGTGAGGTTGTCGATGAGATCGAACAACTTGCCATCGACCGCCTGAAGGCTATCTACGGGGCTGAGTGGGCAAACGTCCAGCCTCATTCAGGCGCACAGGCCAATATGGCAGTCGAGATGGCTTTGCTCAAGCCGGGCGACACTTTCATGGGCCTCGACCTTTCCCAGGGAGGACACCTTACACATGGTTCACCCGTCAATGCATCCGGAATCCTTTACAATGCTGTCGCATACGGACTCGATCCTGAGACCGGTACCGTCGATTACGACAAGATGGAGCAGACCGCCCTCGAGTGCAAGCCCAAACTCATCATCGGCGGCGCTTCGGCATATTCACGCGAGTGGGACTACGAGCGCATGCGCGCCATTGCAGACAAGGTCGGCGCCATCCTCTGGATAGATATGGCACACACTGCAGGCCTTATCGCCGCAGGTCTTCTCAAGAACCCTGTCAAGTATGCACACATAGTGACATCGACCACCCACAAGACCCTCCGCGGTCCCCGTGGCGGTATCATCCTCATTGGCAAGGACTTCGACGATCCTCAGGGACGCACCACTCCCAAGGGTGTGGTCAAGAAGATGAGCCAGATTCTCGATTCCACCGTGTTCCCCGGTGTTCAGGGCGGCCCTCTCGAGCATGTCATCGCAGCCAAGGCCGTCGCATTCTTCGAGGCCCAGCAGCCCGAGTATGTAAGTTACCAGAAGCAGGTCATCGCGAATGCAAAGGCCATGTGCGATGAGTTCATCCGCCGTGGCTACAAGATCATCAGCGGCGGCACCGACAACCATCTGATGCTTATCGACCTCCGCGGCAAATACGATGAGGTTACCGGTCGCATCGCAGAGACCCAGCTCGTCAAGGCAGACATCACGGTCAACAAGAATATGGTTCCCTTCGACTCCCGCAGCCCGTTCCAGACAAGCGGCCTCCGCATCGGCACACCTGCCATCACCTCGCGCGGCTTTGTCGAAAAGGATATGGTGACAATCGTCGACCTCATCGACACTGTGCTCGCATCTTGCGCGAGGAACATCAGCGCCCTCTCTGTCAAGAAGGGTGAGGAGTATACTTCCGAGCAGCTTGCCCAGCTCGATGCCCACAAGGCTGTCCTGAGCGAGGTCCGCAGGAAGGTCAACCAGCTTACCGCCGGCATGCCTCTTAACAGATTCTAGTGCATTGACAAAATGTCACTGGCATAAACGTTGATAATCCATATTGCGTCCCGGGTCCCGGGGCGCTTTTTTGAAACATTAAAATTCATTGATATGATCAGACCATTGGCAGACAGAGTGGTCATCGAGCCCAAGGAGGCCGAGACCAGAACAGCATCCGGACTTTATATCCCGGACAACGCAAAGGAGAAGCCCCAGCAGGGTACCATCGTGGCAGCCGGCCCCGGCAAGAAGGATGAACCCATGGAGGTTGCCGTAGGTGATGTTGTCCTCTATGGCAAGTACGCCGGTACTGAGATCGCCGTTGATGACAAGAAGTATCTCATTCTCAAGCAGTCTGACATTTTAGCAATTCTGTAGATTTATGGCAAAGGAGATCAAGTTCGACGCGGATGTACGCGCCAAGATGAAGGAAGGAGCAGATGCTCTTGCAAATGCAGTCAAGGTTACACTCGGTCCCAAGGGCCGCAATGTTGTGATAGCAAAGAAGTTCGGTGCACCCCAGGTTACCAAGGACGGTGTTACCGTGGCAAAGGAGATAGAACTCGAGGACGGTTTCCAGAACATGGGCGCCCAGATGGTGAAGGAAGTTGCCGCCAAGACCAACGAGCAGGCAGGTGACGGCACCACAACCGCAACGGTTCTCGCACAGGCTATCATCAATGTCGGTGTGAAGAATGTCACTGCCGGAGCCAATCCTATGGATCTCAAGCGCGGTATCGACAAGGCCGTAAGCGCAGTTGTCGAGAATCTCAAGTCCAGAAGCCAGCAGGTCGGCGACGACTACTCAAAGGTTGAGCAGGTCGGCACCGTTTCCGCAAACAACGACAGCTATATCGGCAAACTCATCGCCGATGCGATGGCGAAGGTAGGCAAGGATGGTGTCATCACCGTCGAGGAGGCAAAGGGAACCGAGACGGAAGTGAAGCTTGTCGAGGGTATGCAGTTCGACCGCGGATATATCAGCGCATATTTCATCACCGACTCGGACAAGATGGTGGCTGAGCTTCAGAATCCTTCTATCCTTGTGACTGACAAGAAGATATCGAACATCCAGGATATCATGCCCGTTCTCGAGCCCGTGGCTCGCGAGGGCAGGGAACTCCTCATCATTGCCGAGGACGTGGACAGCAACGCTCTCACCGCTCTTGTCATGAACCGCCTTCGCGGTGCTCTCAAGGTGGCGGCTGTCAAGGCTCCCGGATTCGGCGACCGCCGCAAGGAGATGCTGCAGGATATCGCCATCCTTACCGGAGGCGAGGTCATCTCTGAGGAGCGTGGCTATACCTTCGAGAACATGACCCCTGAGATGCTCGGACATGCCGAGAAGGTCACCATCACCAAGGACAACACCACCATCGTGGGCGGTGCAGGTGACAGGCAGGCTGTTGCAGACCGTGCCGAGGCAATCCGCAAGCAGATTCTCGTCAGCACTTCCGATTATGACAGGGAAAAGCTCCAGGAGCGTCTTGGAAAGCTCGCCGGCGGCGTTGCGGTTCTCTATGTGGGAGCTACCACCGAGGTTGAGATGAAGGAGAAGAAGGACCGCGTGGAGGATGCGCTCAACGCTACCCGCGCTGCTGTCGAGGAAGGTTATCTCCCTGGTGGCGGTGTGTCTTACATCCGCGCAGCGGAAGCTCTCGCCGGCCTGAAGGGTGAGTGCGATGACGAGACCACAGGTATCCATATCGTTGCCAAGGCTATCGAGGAGCCTCTCCGTCAGATTGCCCAGAATGCAGGCGTGGACGGTTCAGTCATCATCCAGAAGATAAAGGAGGGTAAGGGCGATTTCGGATACAATGCACGCACAGGCGAATATGTCAACATGTTCGAGGCTGGTGTGATCGATCCTACCAAGGTGGCCCGCGTGGCTCTCGAGAACGCTGCATCGGTAGCTGGAATGTTCCTTACCACCGAGTGCGGTATCGTTGACATCCCTGCACCCGAACCGGCTCCTGCAATGCCTGCAGGCGGAATGATGTAGTAATTAGGACTTTATGCAGATAATCGAAGGTGCGGGCCGTTTGGTCCGCACTTTTTATGTGAAAAAAAGTCAAAAAAAATTTGCAGAATCAAAAAAGAGTAGTACCTTTGCAATCCCGTTCAACGGGGCAGGCGCACGGCCGAACAGGCCGGTTTTTTTACGCCAAAATTGAAAGATCATTGAAAAGCCCGCTTGCGGAAAAGACAAAAAAACTTACAGTCTTTTCATTGCAGGGAGGCCGAACAAGATAGAAAGTTCATTGAAAAGACTGGAAGAGAAAATAAGTACAAGCAAGTACCGAAATTTAATAATTCGAGAGCGTTAATTCTTTTTAAAGGATTTAGGCGTCAGGAGTCAAGCTAGAATTTGAAAATATACAAAGAAGAGTTTGATCCTGGCTCAGGATGAACGCTAGCGGCAGGCTTAACACAT
>JAGHSF010000046.1 GCA_018065985.1 Candidatus Cryptobacteroides choladohippi | reverse complement strand
TGACGCCGATAAGACAGAGTTAAATGAAAACATAAGGTGTGCAAGAACTCTGCTTGAATCATTCCCTGACATGTCAATTGTCATTCGGCGAAATGTGTTAGAGTTTCAGTTCAAGAATCCAGAGTATCTGATTAACGGTGAGATTGGAGATCGGAAAGGAATCCATAGTGAACGCGGGATAGCAGATGCCTTTAAGCGAGGTGTCGAACAGGGGTGCAGGGTGATTGTGCTTGATTTGGATATGCACATGCATAGTCAGTTGCTGCATCCAAACCAGATTGCCAAGCATCTCCTCTGGCGTCCTGACTTTTCCGAGGCTGCGATCCATCTTTGCTATGTGGTGTATAGAGAGCGTGCCGTTGAAGTCCGTTCTGATATGCGGACTCGTGAAGAGATAGCAATGGTTTTGGAAAAACTAAAGGCCGAGCGTTGATGCTCGGCCTAAGGGTCTGATACCACGACTTGAAGTTATCGCGCCTTTTTGGGTTATCATAGAGATGCTGGCTTGAAGTTATCGCGCCTTTTTAGCTATCCCATTGCAAATATAGCAACTTTCTGTAATTCAACAAAAATAGGTCGGGACTCATCGCCTCGACCTTTTGGTTCCCCTGATTTTCGAAATATTGACCTCTGGGAAAGGTTTCGTCAGATTGTCAATTCTTTTTGTTTTAGAGTTCTCCTAAGGCTTTCATTATTGACTCCAAAGGAAGCGTTGCGTCAAAGTATATCTTCGGCTCTTGATAATACTTGCTTGTTTCAGATAACTCAAACACATCGCAAGTTCCTTCAAGGCTCTGTGTACCATACTCCCATAAATCCAGATAGTATCGCATAAAGGCATACTCGTCACTAACCTTGGTGATATAGAAAGGATTTTCTTTCGTGCCATATCCAGTGTAAGCGATGGTGTTGAAAATCCGCATTACGATATTATTAAATATCTGACCTTCTGCAATAGTATGACTGGTATCGCCTTTCTCGTTCATCTCACTGATAGCCATAGCAGAAGTATACAATGCCTGGATGTTCAGAGGGTTAATTTGAATAGCATCTTGTGCTTTTTCAAAAGATTCATAATATTGACCGTTGTTGTAAAGCTTCGTCATATCCCTTACAATAGAATCTTCTTCATTGTTAGAAAGAAGTGCTTGTCCATAGAAGGCGATAATTCTGTCGTTGTACGTTAGAGTACTATCCAATTTTGTTGCCGTAAGCCTTTCAACAAGGCTTTTTACTAATTCTGGTTCATCACTTACGACTTTTTTGAGCTCTTTCCAATCGACGGGCAGTATTACCCTTTGAGCATAGGCTATTGTTCCACTTAATAGAGCAAGCAATGTGATGATAAAGAATTTAGTTTTCATAATAATGATGTATGATTTGCTTTGAACAATAAAGTTACTAAAATACCTTTACAAAATATGCAAATATAGATTTCGGTTGCTTCCTTTTGCTACGGAAGGACAGTGGAACGTGGCAAAATCAATGAATTACAGACAAATTGCTACGTTTGAGGCTCTGAGTGTAGCAATTAGGAATTGATAAAGAAAAAGGCTCCATCAATTTCTTGATGAAGCCTTGCTCCCCCTCGGGGACTTGAACCCAGGACCCCCTGATTAACAGTCAGGTGCTCTAACCAACTGAGCTAAGGAGGAATATTTCAATTCCGTTCGTTGAACGGGATTGCAAAGATACACCAAAAACTTGATAATGCAAACAAATACGAGAATTTTTTAAATTTTCTTCTCGTGCGCCTTCAGGAATCTGACAAATCTTGCTGTGACTGGCAGCAGAATCACCTCGTAAAGGGTTTTGAGGATTATCTGTGTTGCCATCATCTGGATCAGGTTCATGATGCCGACCCCGAAGAACGCGATGGGGAAGAATACGAGCGAGTCGATGCTCTCGCCGGCAAGCGATGACAGTATGGCACGTGCGCCGAAGCGCTTCTCTCCGTCCCGAGCCTTCATCCTGGCCATTACCTTGGCGTTCATTATGGAGCCGGTGATGAATGCCAGCATCGAGGCGACGGTGATTCTGAAATTCGCGTTGAAGATATAGTTGAAGTGCTCCTGCCCGTCCCAGAACGAGGCTCCGGGGAGAATCCGCACCAGCTGCGCCGAGAGGACGAAGAATGCGTTCATGGCGAAGGCCGCCCAGATGACGAACTTAGCTTTCCTGAAGCCGTAGACTTCCGAGATGCAGTCGTTGAGGATGTACGACACTGGGAACAGTACGAAACCTCCTGTGAGGGTGATGATTCCTGCCGTGAAGATTTTTGTCTCGAACAGGTTCGAGGCGATGAGGCAAACGCAGAACAGTATTGCCAGGACTGTGAATTTCTTTGACATATGATCTTGTTTTTATAGTGGTACCAAGCACACTTGAATCGCCGTGGCGTTTTCGCGGTGCAAAGATACGGATTTTTTTGGTATATTTGTAAGTTATGGATATTGAGCTTTTGTCCAAGATGCTGGAAGAGCTGCTGCTCGACCATGATACAGTCGGCCTGCCCGGGCTGGGCACCTTCGTCGCGGAGGTGGTGCCTGCCAGTTTCTCCGATCGTGGATACACCATAAATCCGCCCTACAGGCGTTTGTCGTTCGTTGCCGGAAACCCTTCCGATGATACTCTGGCCTTGTATTATGCCCAGTCCAACAACAGAAACCGGATAGAGGCGGAGACCATCATCGCCGAGTATTCCAACCAGATCAAGGCTGTGCTGATGGAACGCAGGATAGTGGTATTCCCGGGGCTTGGACGCCTTCGTACGACCCGCGATGACAATGTCTTCTTCGTCGCCGACGAGGACCTTGACATATACCCCGAGGGAATTGCCCTGGAGCCGGTGTCGCTCAAGACACATATGGAGGCACCGGAGGATCTGTCCTTCACAGTGTCTTCCCTGCGTGACATAATCGTTCCGGCCGAGCCCCAGGCCCCTGCAGCCGATGCCGAGCCTGCACCCGCAGAGCCCCAGGCCGATGCCGCCGTCCGGGAACCCGCACCTGGAACCGCGGAGCCGACCCCCGAGCCTGCAGCAGAGGAACAGCCCGCCCCGCAGGCGGTTCCGGACGAACTCCCTGCTGCTCCTGCAGAGCCTGTCGTTCCAGAGCCCGCAGCTGCCGCTCCTGCCGAGCCCGTTGCTGTCGAGCCCGTTGCTGCCGAGCCTGCTCCTGCCGAGCCCGAAGAACCTGCCAGACCACGCAGCCGCTGGTGGCTCATCCCTGTGCTGGTGCTGGCAATCGCGGTACTTGCGCTGGCGGCATTCCTGGTTCTGGCCCGTGTCGCTCCCGGATTCATCGACACGATCCTGTATACACCTGAAGAACTAAGCATAATCAATTACGAGTTGTGATAGACATCATATATCCAGTCGGGAACGCGCCCGTGATGAAAGGCGCAAAGATTACACGGTCCATCGAGATGCTTCCTGTCATTGATACCGACGGTATCGTGATTGCTCAGGCGTCGCGCAGCTTCTGCCATGGCGCACACAGGCCTCTGCATCCTGTTGTGCACCTGCACATTGTGAACCGCCAGGGGGACATATACCTCCAGAAGCGTTCGATGACCAAGAAACTCCTTCCCGGCAAGTGGGACACCGCAGTGGGCGGCCATATCTCCTATGGCGAGAGTGTGCTGGAAGCCCTTGTGCGCGAGGCTGGCGAGGAACTTGGGTTCTTCGATTTCAACCCTATCGAGATGGACAGGTATATCTTCGAATCGGAGGTCGAGAAGGAGATGGTGTTCGTCTTTGCGGCAGTGGGCAATTTCCAGCTCAAGCCGGACAATGACGAAGTGTCCGAGGGCAGGTACTGGGCTCTTGCCGACATCGACAAGGCTCTGGGCAAGAGGGTGCTTACTCCGAATTTCGAGTTGGAATATTCCAAATATAAAGATAAACTTCTTGCGCTGCTCTGATGAAGGAACTGACCAAATTCATTATGGACCAGTTGAGTGTGTGGCCCCTCGCCGCAGCCAACTTCCGTGCCCTCAAAAGCGTGAGTGTCAAGGATGTGGAGCTCGGCGGCCTGCTGTGCCGCGTGCAGTTCAACCCGTGCCGCATTGCGTCGTCGACCGCAGATACCTCACCCGAGGCCATCGCCGCGCGTCCGTGTTTCCTCTGTTCCGCGACCCGTCCGGCCGAACAGTTCCATCTGAAGTTCAGCGGGCGCAAGCATCGCGAATACAACATACAGGTCAATCCGTATCCGATCTTTCCCAACCATCTGGTGATAGTGCGCAGCGAGCATATCCCGCAGGCCATATGGCACCATCTCCCGGACATGATGAGCTTTTCTCTTCGTTACCCGGCCTATACGGTGTTCTACAACGGCCCCAGGAGCGGTGCCTCTGCTCCTGACCACCTGCATTTCCAGGCCTGTCCCAGAAATATGCTGCCGCTCGAGACGGCAATCGACCGATTCCTGGACGAGCCCGGCGATCCCGTTGCGACCAACAAGGACGCAAGCCTCTACCATTATACCGGTTACACCCGCGGCGTATTCGCGCTGAAGGCAAAGACCGGCAAGTCGATGGCCAAGCTCTTCTACCGCCTGCTGTGCTGCTTCAGCGCAGAGGAACAGACCGAGGAGCCCCGCTTCAACCTCTATACCTGGTACGCTGCCGGCGAGTATCGCACTGCAGTGATATTCAGGGTGTCGGAGCGTTCGCACCATTACTATGCAAAGGGACCGGACCATCTTACCATGAGCCCCGGTGCCGCTGATATGGCAGGGTTCTTCATCGCTCCCAAGGCGGAGGACTTCGACAAGGTGGATGCCCGTTTGCTGGCGGAGATGCTGGACGAGGTCACAATCGGCCCCGCTCAGGAGGAAGTGCTTCTGAGGCGTCTCACACGCCGGCAGCCCCTCGTCGATGTGGGCATCATGAGCGGAAAGGAGATATCGTTCGAGATAATCTCTGACGGTGCCGGCCCCCAGAAAGTCCGCTGGGCAGACGGCCGCATCGCCTACAACGGCATGCTGTATGATGAACTGGTGTTCGATTCCATCACCCGCTCGACTCTGTTCGCGGAGCCTACATTCGTGCTCCATGGTGTCACCATAGGCATAGGATTCCATTGGGAACGCCAGCGCGACCTCAGGTTCGCAGGGCAGCTGCGTTTTGTGGTGGATGGCGACAGGATAGTGGCAGTCAACAGGATAGGTGTGGAGGATTACCTGCTCAGCGTGATATCCTCTGAGATGAAGTCCAGCGCCGGGCTCGAACTTCTGAAGGCCCATGCCGTCATCTCGAGGTCATGGGTGTACCGCCGGATGCAGGACAGGAAGGCCAAGCTTGCCGGAACTCTGGAGGCTGAGATCCCACACATGCTGTTCGATGTCTGTGCCGATGACTGCTGCCAGCGTTATCAGGGCCTCACCATGGCCGTCGGCAATTCCTGCAGGACAGCCATAGATGCGACATGGGGGCAGACGCTGCAGTATGGCGGGACCATATGCGATACCAGGTATTCCAAGTGCTGCGGCGGACGCACCGAACTCTTCAGCTCCTGCTGGGAGGATATCGACTATCCCTATCTTCAGCCGGTTGAGGATGAGTTCTGCAACTGTGAGAATTCCGCGATACTTTCCCAGGTGCTCAACGATTATGACATGGAGACCAGGGATTTCCACGACTGGACGGTGCGCTACGACAGGTCCGTGATATCGGAGATGATCCGCCGCAAGACCGGCAGCGACATCGGGACACTCAAGATGCTGCAGCCTGTGAAAGTGGGGGAGTCCGGCCGCATCGTAAGCCTCATGCTCGTCGGCAGCAAGGGCTCCATCACCTTGGGCAAGGAACTGGCAATACGAAAGGCGCTCAGTCCCAACTGCTTGAAAAGCAGTGCCTTCACTTCCGAATGGGAGGGCGATACCCTCATCCTGAAGGGCGTCGGCTGGGGACACGGAGTCGGTCTGTGCCAGATAGGGGCAGCCGTCATGGCTTCCGAAGGGTATGATTACAAACAGATTCTGGCAAAATACTATACAGGTGCAGAAGTCATATAGAAACCCCTTTCTATGGGTCCCGACCCTTTATCTGGCCGAGGGCCTTCCGTATTTCATAGTCAACACGATATCCATCATCGTGCTGAAGGACCTTGGCATGGCAAACGGCCCTCTGGCCCTCATGACGAGCCTGATCAGCCTCCCATGGATGATAAAGCCGCTCTGGAGTCCGTTCGTCGACATCTTCCGCAGCAAGCGATGGTGGGTGCTTGCCACCCAGTTCCTGATGGTGGCATCTGTGGCCGTGCTGGCGCTGACCCTGCCGAAGTCGTCGCCCTTCACGATCACTCTCATACTGTTTGTGATAACCGGCTTCACCTCGGCCACGCACGACATCTCGGCTGACGGCTTCTACATGCTCGCCATGGACGACAGATGGCAGTCCGGAATGATAGGTGTCAGAAATACATTCTACAGGATAGCCATGGTTTTGGGTCAGGGAGTGCTGGTTGTGGTTGCCGGTATCCTGGAGAAACGTTCCGGTGATGTCTGCCGTGCCTGGACGCTGACTCTTCTGGTGGCGAGCGGCATCCTTGCGATACTTGCCCTGTACCATCTTTTCATTCTCCCGAAACCTGCCGGGGATGCCATGCAGTCCGGAAAGACGGCGAAACATGTCGCCAGGGAATTCGGCAGCGCATTCTCGAGCTTCTTTGCCAAGGACGGCGTGTGGTTCATGATCGCCTTCATGCTGCTGTTCCGCCTTCCGGAGGCCTTCTCGGTCAAGATGCTGTACCCGTTCTTTGCCGATGATGTCGCTGCAGGCGGCCTTGGCCTAGACAAGTCCTCCTTCGGCCTGGTTTACGGCACTGCCGGAGTGATAGCCCTTCTCGCCGGCGGCATACTCGGCGGAGTGCTGATATCGCGGTGGGACCTTCGCAGATGCATGATGCCCATGGCATTAAGCCTTGCCCTGCCGTGCGCGGTATATCTTTTCATGGCGGTCATGCAGCCCCAGTCGCTTGGCGTCATCGGTGCCTGCGTGGTCTTTGACCAGTTCGGATACGGCTTCGGCTTCACCGCCTATACCGTTTATATGATGCGTTT
The DNA here is from genome assembly GCA_018065985.1 of Candidatus Cryptobacteroides choladohippi. Lineage (GTDB taxonomy): Bacteria > Bacteroidota > Bacteroidia > Bacteroidales > UBA932 > Cryptobacteroides > Cryptobacteroides choladohippi. The sequence continues at coordinate 12,579 of JAGHSF010000046.1, read as the reverse complement.
TTCCCAAGGCCCGATGAAGACGTCCCATTTTGCCATCTGCACGGGTTTCATGGCCTTGTCAATGTTACTTCCCGGCCTTGTGGCAGGATATCTGCAGACGATGCTGGGTTATGTCGGATTTTTCATACTTGTAATGCTATGCTGTCTTGCAACAATATTCGTAAGTTTCTCTGCGCGTCGGCGCTTGCAGTAGTCTCAATCGTTTCATCTGCCGGCAACGTAAAGCCCGGAATCGAGGTCCTTCGCGAAAGCGGCTATGCCGGTCTCGAGGGCAAGCGCGTCGGTCTGGTGACCAATCCCAGCGGTGTGGACCGCAATCTCCGCAGTACCGTCGACATTCTCTTCAATGCCACTGAGGTGAACCTTGTGGCGCTGTATGCGCCCGAGCACGGAATACGCGGCGATATCTATGCAGGCGGCAAGGTGGAGTCCGGCAAGGATGACGCAACAGGCCTGCCCGTATATTCTCTCTATGGCGACACCCGCAAGCCCACTCAGGAGATGCTGAAGGGGATAGACATCATGGTGTACGACATCCAGGATGTCGGGTCGCGTTCCTACACCTTCATCAGCACCCTCGGTCTGGTGATGCGCGCCTGCGCCGAGAAGGGCATCCCGGTGATGGTCCTTGACCGCCCTAACCCGCTGGGAGGCAACAAGGTGGAAGGCCCGCTCGTGTGCGACGGGTTCCACTCTTTCGTGAGCCAGTACAAGATTCCCTACATATATGGCCTGACGGTGGGCGAGCTTGCCCAGCTGATCAACGAGGAAGGACTCAACCGCGGCCAGAAGGGCAACGAGCCGGAACTCAAGTGCAAGCTCTACGTCGTGCCCATGCAGGGCTGGGAGCGTGACATGCTCTTCTCCGACACGGGTCTTCCCTGGATACTTCCCAGCCCCAACATCCCTTATGCGGAGACTGCAATCTGCTATCCTTCATCAGGCCTCTGCGGAGAGATGTACGGCTATCTGAACATAGGCATCGGCTATACCCTTCCCTTCGCCACCTTTGCGGAGGAGTGGGTCGACGCTGACAAGCTCAAGGCCCGCCTCGATTCATACCATGTTCCCGGAGTCGCCTGGAGGACCATACATTACAAGCCGATTTCCGGCCGTCTCAATGGAAAGATGATACATGGAGTGCAGTATTTCTACACCGATTATGATAAGGCAACCCTTACGCTGACCCAGTTCTACGTCATGCAGGCTGTGTATGAGCTTTATGGGAAGAACCCCATAGAGATGTCTACCGGGCGTCTTGCGATGTTCGACAAGGTTTGTGGCACGGATTATGTTCGTACGGAGTTCGGAAAGCGTCTGAAGGTCTCCGACATCAAGGACTATTGGAACAAGGATGCCGAGAACTTCAGGAAGCTCAGCAAAAAATACTACATTTACTAATAATCACCAATCGCGTTATGAAGCACTTCGTCAGAACAGCTCTTACCGCACTTGCAGCAGTCGCACTCATTGCCGCTCCTGCATCTGCACAGTCACGCAGCGGCGGCGGCAGCCGTGGAGGCAGCTCGTATTCAGGCGGCCGCAGTGGCGGTTCCTATTCAGGTGGCAGCCGTGGCGGCTCGTATTCCGGTGGCAGTCGTGGCGGCAGTTCCTACTCAGGCAGCAGCCGTGGCGGGTCATACCATTCCGGTGGCAGCAGTTCATATGGCCGCAGTGGCGGTTCGACATCCAGCTATGGCAGCCAGTCCGGAAGAAGCGGCAGCTCATATGGCCGCAGCAGCCAGTCCGGTCGCAGCAGCGGTTCATACAGCCGCCAGAGCACCAGCCCCTCGCGTTCAGGCAGTTCAACATACGGCCGGGAAGGCACAAGCTCCCAGAGCCGCGGATCCGGATACGGCACTTCTGCGACAAGGTCGGGCAGCACTGCGTCTCGTGCAGGTGGCACCCGCCCCGTTGACGGCAATGGCGCGGTACGTTCCGGCAGCACAGGCCGTACAAGCGGCATCACGGCATCCGATGCGGTTTCCAGAGCCGCTTCGAGGTCAGGCGCATCAGGCAGCGCAACCCGCGGTTCGGATGCAAACGTCCGCTCCGGCTCATCAGTCTCCCGCCGGCCTCAGGCAGGTACTGAGGCACGCAGCTTCCGTGGCGGAGACAATCCCGGTTCGGTGCGCATTGGCGACAACAGGCGTGAGAACTACCGTGTGGCTCCCCGCGACCGCAGGCCTATCCCATATGACCGTCCCGACAGATGCTGGCGTGGCCGCCATCACTGCTTCGGCCATCGCATAGACTGTCTGCCTCACGGTTATGTGGTTCACTACTACTGGGGCTGTCCTTACTATTACTACGATGGATTCTGGTATCGCCACTATCATGGATGCTACTATTTCTGCCGTCCTCCTTTCGGATATGTCTATGTCCCTGACGTGATCGATGTTGCATATGCGGCATGCCGCATCGCATACTACTGCGCCGAGCTCAACACCTATCGTACAATCAACGAGAATGCAAGGACAATCGCAGACCAGAACGCCATCATAGCCCAGAACAACGCAACCATAGCCCGGCAGAACTCCGAGATTGCGATGAACAATGAGAAGGCCCGCGCGGCCTACGAGACGGCCAACCAGCTCGGTCTTGTGCAGGCATATGCCGATGCATCGACAGAGTACTTCTATGACGACGGCGTGTTCTTCACCAAGAGCGAAGACGGCAAGTATACCGTGATCGTTCCCCCGGCAGGCGCCCTGGTTACGGAACTGCCTGACGACTATGATATTGTCACCATGGAAGGCAAGGAGTACTACAAGGTTGACGACACCATCTTCGAACTTGTTTCGGTCGATGGCACGGCCTACTTCCAGGTTCTCGGACAGCTTACCGGCGAACTTGCCGACAAGTACAATCTCAACATGAAGAACAGCAACTGAGGCTGAAGAGTTTCTGCAGCGTGTCTGCAGAGGCTGAAGAGAGCAACTCCACTTCGGGTCTGCCGTCTGCGGCGGGCCCGATTTCTTTCTCTTCCAGAATCTTGAGCACCTGGCGGGCGACTGCAGGGGCGGGGTCGATGAAGCGCACCTCGTACCCCAGGTCTGCCGATACCTTTTCCATCGTGGGCAGCAGGAACGGGTAGTGGGTGCAGCCCAGGACTATCGTGTCGGCTCCTGCCGAAAGAAGGGGCTGGAGACTTGCCTTGACGGTGTCGTAGGCCTTTGGGCTGTCAAGTTCGAGAGACTCGACAAGCTCTACGAAGCCCTGGCCTGTATGCTCCACGACTTCGAGGCCCTTGGTGTAGCGGTCGCGGGTGTCGAGGTACTTCGATGCCTTGAGCGTTCCCGCTGTGGCCAATACGCCTATCACGCCGCTTCTTGTGCCGAGCGCGGCCGGCTTGACGGCGGGTTCCATCCCCACGAAGGGGATGCCGAATTCCTTGCGAAGTGTGGCTATCGCCGCCGCTGTTGCGGTATTGCAGGCTATGACTATCAGGTCGGCGCCCTTTGCGATCAGCATCTTCGTGATTTCACGGGCCCTGCCGGTTATGAATTCCCGGCTCTTGCTGCCGTACGGGCAATTCGCGTTGTCGGAAAAGTAGATGTATCGCTCATGAGGCATGATCCTGCGTATCTCTCTGAATACGGAGAGTCCTCCAGAACCTGAATCGAATATGCCTATGGTTGCCATACGATTGCAAAGATAAGAAATATATGCTAAATTTGTAGATTATGATAACTCAAGACCAAATCAAAGATTTGAGGGAGCGTCTTCAGGTGCTTCACCGGTGTCTTGCCATAGATGCAAAGCGTGCCGATGTGGCCGGGAAGGAGGAGCAGAGCCAGGCCCCGGGATTCTGGGATGACCCCAAGGCTGCGGAAGCCTTCCTGAAAGTCCTCAACGGAATAAAGTCGTGGATCACGGAATTCGAGAAGGCGGTTTCTTCCGTCGACGATCTTGACGTTCTGTATGAACTCGACCCCGAAGGGACCGATATAGACGAGGCTTACGCATATGCTGTCAAGCTTGTGGAGGCCCTTGAACTGAAAAACATGCTGGGTGCGGAGGGTGACAGCCTTGGCGCTGTGCTCACGATCAATTCGGGCGCAGGCGGCACCGAGGCCAACGACTGGAGCGCCATGCTCATGCGCATGTACATGCGCTGGGGCGAGCGTAACGGCTACAAGATGACTGTCACAGAGGAGATAGAGGGCGATGAGGTCGGAATCAAGAGCTGCACCGTGTCGTTCGAAGGCGACTATGCATATGGCTATCTCAAGGCCGAGTCCGGCGTCCACCGTCTGGTCCGCATCAGTCCGTTCAACGCCCAGGGCAAGCGTCAGACCACGTTCAGCAGCGTGTTCGTGTATCCGCTGGTAGACGACAGCATCAATATCGAAATCAACCCTGGCGACCTTGAATGGGATACCTTCCGCTCCGGAGGCCATGGCGGCCAGAACGTCAACAAGGTGGAGACCGGCGTGCGTGTGCGCCACCTTCCTACCGGGATCACGGTCGAGAATACCGAGACCCGCAGCCAGCAGGACAATCGCCAGCGTGCACTGCTCATCCTCAAGAGCCGCCTGTATGACATAGAACTGAAGAAGCGTCAGGAGAAGCAGGCTGAGCTCGAGGGTCAGAAGAAGAAGATAGAGTGGGGGTCGCAGATCCGCTCATACGTGCTGCATCCGTACAAGATGGTCAAGGATGTGCGCACCGGCTACGAGACCGCAGACACCCAGGGTGTGCTTGACGGCGACCTCAATGCATTCATGAAAGAATATCTAATGAACAACTAAGAATATGGCAGAATTCAAGTATGCGCCGATGTTCCAGCTCGGCGAAGACACAACAGAGTATTACAGGATTCCCGGTTCCGAGCAGTATGTCAGCACTGCAGAGTTCGAGGGCAACAAGATTCTCAAGATTCAGAAGGAGGCGCTCACCATCATGGCAAACACCGCTTTCCGTGATGTCAGCTTCCTGCTGCGCCGCTCGCACAACGAGCAGGTGGCAAAGATTCTCAGCGACCCCGAGGCCAGCGAGAACGACAAGTACGTTGCACTGACCTTCCTGAGGAATGCCGAGGTGGCTGCAAAGGGCAAACTCCCTCTCTGCCAGGACACCGGCACTGCCATCATCCATGGCGAGAAGGGCCAGCAGGTATGGACGGGCTTCGACGACAAGGAGGCCCTCAGCCTCGGTGTGTACAAGACATACACGGAGGAGAACCTCCGCTACAGCCAGAATGCCCCTCTCGACATGTACAAGGAGGTCAATACCAAGTGCAACCTTCCCGCACAGATCGACATCGATGCTGAGGAAGGCGCCGAATACAGGTTCCTCTGCGTCACCAAGGGCGGCGGCTCGGCCAACAAGACATATCTCTATCAGGAGACAAAGGCCCGCATCCAGAACCCCGGCACCCTCGTTCCCTTCCTTGTGGAGAAGATGAGGAGCCTCGGTACCGCAGCCTGCCCTCCCTATCACATCGCATTCGTGATCGGCGGCACCAGCGCTGAGAAGAACCTTCTCACCGTCAAGCTCGCCAGCACACATTACTACGATTCGCTTCCCACAACAGGCGATGAGACCGGCCGCGCATTCCGCGACGTGGCCCTCGAGGCCCAGCTTCTCGAGGAGGCTCACAAGATCGGCCTCGGTGCCCAGTTCGGAGGCAAGTACATGGCCCATGACGTGCGCGTGATCCGTCTGCCCCGCCACGGCGCCAGCTGCCCCATCGGCCTCGGCGTAAGCTGCTCTGCAGACCGCAACATCAAGGCAAAGATCAACGCCGACGGTATATGGATCGAGAAGATGGATGACAAGCCCTACGAGCTCATTCCCGAGGCACTCCGCCAGGCAGGCGAAGGCGACGCTGTCAAGGTCGACCTCAACCGTCCGATGAGTGAGGTCTGCGCCCAGCTCAGCCAGTATCCCGTCAGCACCCGTCTCAGCCTCAACGGCACCATCATAGTAGGCCGCGACATCGCTCACGCCAAGCTCAAGGCCCGCCTCGATGCAGGTGAGGACCTCCCTCAGTACTTCAAGGATCATCCTGTATACTATGCCGGCCCTGCCAAGACTCCGGCCGGAATGGCTTGCGGCTCGATGGGACCCACAACTGCAAACCGTATGGATCCTTATGTCGACGAGTTCCAGGATCACGGCGGCTCGATGATCATGCTGGCCAAGGGCAACCGCACCCAGCAGGTTACCGATGCATGCAGGAAGCATGGCGGCTTCTATCTCGGAAGCATAGGCGGCCCTGCTGCAATCCTTGCCCAGAACAACATCAAGAGCATCGAGTGCGTGGAGTATCCCGAGCTCGGTATGGAGGCTATATGGAAGATCGACGTTGTCGACTTCCCCGCGTTCATCCTCGTTGATGACAAGGGCAACGATTTCTTCAAGAAGATAGGCCTCTGATCCTGTATGGCGAAAGGGAAGCATCGCTGGCTTAAGGCCTTGCTCATAGTGCCGGGAACGATCGTGGGATTGTTCCTGGTGCTCCAGACAGTGCTGAACTCCAGAATAGTGGACAAGGTGGTGGACAGATATGCCGCTCAGTTTGTCGACGGAACTCTGGACTATTCTGATGTGAAAGTTTCCCTTATTCGCAATTTCCCTGCGGTCAGACTCCGCATCGACAGTCTGTCCCTCACTTATCCGCATGACCGCTTCGCCGCCTGGGATTCCCTGGGCGTGCGGAGCCTCTTGCGTGAAGCCGGCCGTGGTGAACAGGCCGATACCCTGGCCAGGATAGGCCGGTTCAGCGTGGCCATGAACCCTTGGCCGCTGATACATGGCAAAGTCAGGGTCAAGTACGTGGGAATCAGGGGCCTCAGAGCCTTTGCCCGCGTCTATGACGATTCTACCGCCAACTGGAACATGTTCAGGTTCGGCGATTCCGGGAAAGACACCACCGCTTCGGGCAGTGTGCCTTCCGTCTCGCTCGGTGCGTTGCGGATAGCGGACCATCCAAGAATAGTCTATTCCAATCAGGAGGATACGGTCTATGCCATCCTGGGCATGAAGTCCGTCAAGGTGGGCGGCAACTTCGCCATGGAGGACGGAATCATGAAACTTCGCCGGGCCTCCTTTGACATGGATTCCCTGAAAATAGCAGGACGTCTGCCGGCAGACACGCTTCTGGCCGGAATCGACTATCTGAATCTGCACGAGAAGGGCGCCGACCTGTATGATATCGCTCTTGGCGCCAGGGCTGTGGCCAGGACAGGCAGCTATGGACGGCTGGAACTTCCCCTCGACCTTGACGGCCGCGTGCGCTTCTCGATGCTGCCCGACCTTGTCTCGCTTGATGTACAGAAGCTTCTGGCCAATGTCGCCCACATTCCGCTCTCGGCCAAGGGCAGGGCGGATATGCGTCCGGACAGCCTTTTCGTCGATGCCTCCATGAAAGTGGACTGCTGCCCTTTGGATACGCTTCTTTCTGCATATGCAAGGGCTTTTACACCAATTGCTGACGACATAGTCACCACCGCGCATCTCGATATGGACATATCGGCCCAGGGCTTCCTTACACCCAACCAGGTCCCTTCGGTCGAAGCCTGCGTGCGCATCCCCGACGGACATGTTTACTACAGGCCGCTCGATCTCGGTACCACGCTGAATGTCGACGTGGATGCCTCCATGTCTCCCGACAAGGTGCTGAACGCCCGGATAGAGGAGTTCCTGGCCCGTACCCGTGGCCTGAAGCTCCAGCTTTCGGGCAGCGCGCGGGACCTGCTGTGCGGCGATCCGAGAATCAAGGCCAGTCTGACAGGCTTCGCCAAGCTGGATTCGCTTGTGCATCTTCTGCCTGAGGATTCCGGGATAGATGCCGACGGAAAGGTCGACATCGAGCTTGCCGCCGACGCCAGGCTCTCAGAGCTTAACCAGTACAAGTTCCAGGATGCCACGCTCTCCGGCAAGATTGCCTCTGAAGGGATATTCTTCGCCATGCCGGCGGATACGATCGATATCCAGACATATAACCCTGCCATTGACCTGAGCTCGAGCAAACGAGGCATAGAGCTTAAGGCGGACATTGACAGTGCGCGCGTCGCTCTTGGCTCCGATACCAGGCTGAGGGTCCGTGGAATGAAGAATTCCGGATACCTGCACAAGGTCGAGAACCGTTTCGGCACCCTTGTTCCAAAGCTCGAGGTCTCTTCTGATGAAGACAGGATCTACTTCCGCTCGGGCAACACCAGAGTCATGGCAATGAAGACCAGCATCGCCGCCTCGGTGCAGAAAGTGGTGCGTCCCGAAAGGAAGACGCCCGCCGACGAGGAAAGGATGCACCGCTTCGACTCGCTCAGGCGTGCCAATCCCGGCATGCTTATGGCGCAGCAGGTACGCGAGAAGGATTTTGCCAAGGCTGATATCAGCATCGCCCTTGATTCCTCGATCACCAGTTACCTCAAGCAGTGGAGACCGTATGCACGCATAAGTGTGCGCCGAGCTTCGGTCATGACTCCTGCGCTGCCCCTTCGCACACGCGTGAGAGGGCTTTACGGCAGTTTCGACGGCGACAGGCTGTCGCTTGACACCCTTGCGGTGAAGTGCGGGTCCTCGGATGCCGTTGCCAGCGGCAGCGTGAGTGGCCTGCGCCGCTCCCTGATCGGCAGGAACCGGTTCAAGGCAAACCTCGACATCCGCTCGAAAAAACTGAATCTCAATGAGATAATCGCAGCATTGCAGATTGCGCAGAGCAATCAGGTCGATACGACGACCAGGGGAGAGGAGGACGAATCCTTCATCATAGATACCCTTGCCGATGTCATTCCCGACAGTACCAGGATGGCCCTCATTGTGGTACCCGGCAATGTCGATGCGAGTCTCAAGGTACATGCCGATGAGATAAACTATACCGATATCCTTATCACTCCGGGCACTGCCACCGTCAACCTGAAGGACAGGGTGCTGCAGCTTGCTGACACAAGACTTGTCACCAACCTCGGCAACATAGACCTCGATGCCTTCTACTCGACCCAGACCAAGAAGGATATCACGGCTGGCGCCGACCTTCGCCTGAGCGACGTGTCCGCTGAGGGAATCATCCATATGCTGCCGTCCGTGGATTCTCTCATGCCCGCGCTCAAGTCGTTCCGGGGCAAGCTGAACTGCGACGTGACGGCAACAACCAGGCTGGATACCTGCATGAACATCCTCATGCCCACCCTGGACGGAGTTGTCCGCATCCAGGGCAAGAATCTGAGAATCGACGATGCTGGCGACCTCCGCAGGATAACCAAACTTCTTGTGTTCAAGAACAAGAACATCGGCGACATAGACGACCTTTACGTGAATGCCGTCGTGCATGACAGCAGACTTGAGGTATATCCTTTCATACTTGGAGTCGACCGCTATCAGCTCGCGCTGTACGGCGTGCAGGGCTTTGACAAGTCCATGAACTATCAGGTTTCGATACTCCGAAGTCCGTTCCTCATAAGGTTCGGCATCAAGATGTACGGAAAACTTGACGACTGGCACTTCGGGCTTACACGGCCCCAGTACCGCAACGGCACGGTTCCTGCCTTCTCTCAGGAACTCGATTCCCTGCAGATCAACCTTGGAACATCCATACGTGACATCTACCGTCACGGTATCGAGGGAGTGCAGCGTTACAACAAAAACTCCATGGAACAGCTGGAGCGCAGGAAGGAAGCCCTTAATTACGACCCGACTGCACCTGTCGAGGCGCTCTCTGACGATGAGTCCAGAAAGCTGCAGGCTGAAATGAAAGAGGAAGAAGAAACGAAAGAAGCACAATGAAAGACGTTGAGATAATCCAGGTCAATATCTCCGGCGACGACAAGCCGGGTCTGACCACCGCCCTCACGGGCATACTTGCAAGATACGATGCCGGCATCCTCGATATCGGCCAGGCAAACATCCACAAGTCCCTGACTTTGGGAATCCTGTTCCGTACCACCACACAGCAGTCGGGTTTCATCATGAAGGACCTTCTGTTCAAGGCTTCGGAACTCGGGGTGATCATAAGGTTCACCCCCATCACCGAAGATGCATATAATGCCTGGGTAGCCCGTCAGGGCAAGAACCGCTACATCGTGACCCTGCTTGGAAGGCAGATCACAGCGGCCGAGATTGCATCCATCACCGGAGTGGTTTCAGACTTCGGCCTCAATATAGATGCTATTCAGCGACTGACTGGCCGAATGCCACTTGAAGGCTTCACCCATGGCATGGCCAAGTCCTGCATCGAGCTCTCCGTCCGTGGCGTTATGGACAGTGCCCAGCGTGAGGAATTCCAGAAAGAGCTCATTGCCCATTGCGGAGACGGAATGGATATCTCCTTCCAGCGCGACGACATCTATCGCCGTTCAAGGCGTCTTATCTGTTTCGATATGGATTCGACACTCATCCATACCGAGTGTATCGATGAACTGGCGGCCCGTGCCGGGGTTGGTGAGCAGGTCCGCGCAATCACAGAGAGCGCCATGCGCGGAGAGATCGATTTCTGCGAGAGCTTCCGCCGCCGCGTATCCCTGCTGAAGGGCCTTGACGAGAGCGTGATGGAGGACATTGCAAGGAATCTCCCTTTCAACGAGGGGCTTGAGCGCATGATGAAGATTCTCAAGATGGTTGGATACAAGACCGCCATCCTTTCCGGAGGTTTCACATACTTCGCAAAGTACCTTCAGCAGAGATTCGGCTTCGATTATGTGTATGCCAATGAGCTGGAGATAGAGGACGGGAAACTCACCGGACGCTATGTCGGCGACATCGTCGACGGGCGGCGCAAGGCGGAACTTCTCAAGCTGCTCTGCCAGTTCGAGGGTATCAATCTCTCCCAGACCGTGGCTGTCGGTGACGGAGCAAACGACCTTCCCATGCTCGGTCTCGCCGGCCTTGGCATTGCTTATCATGCCAAGCCCAAGGTCAAGGCAACAGCCGATCAGAGCATCTCCACGATAGGCCTTGACGGCATCCTGTACTTCCTCGGACTCAAGGATTCCCACATAGAAGCAAAGTAAAGGATTTTTTCTATATTTGCATTTCGCAAATGCGGGCGTGTTGAAATTGGTAGACAAGCAAGACTTAGGATCTTGTGCCTAGCGCGTGTGGGTTCGAGCCCCACCGCCCGCACTCGAAATAGCCCAGCCATTCCGGCTGGGCTATTCCCGTGCCCCGTTGTCGGGGCTGTATGAGGCCTTTGATAAGGCTTCTTAGTCTGATTAAATCAATACGACAGGTATCCTACAGGGGGGCATTGATTTCGTAAACATAGCCGGGAGAGAAATCAAGCGTGGACTCGATAGTCTTTTCCTTGGTCTGGTCATAAGGAGCATACCACTGTGTCCCGGAGTACTCTTTATCTGTAAAGCAAACTGAGAGAATGTCACCGGCCTCAAGGCTGCCGTCAACAAGGACGGGAATGTAATAGTAAAAAGTACCTTCCTTGGAAAGTTGCGTTATTGTATTCCTGTTGATGCCATAATAGGCGGACGGGACGATAACTCCCGTCCATGATGCTGTTGTGGCCGCGATGGTGCCGGAAGATGCAAACAGTTTCGCATCACCGCCTGAGGAGCGGGCGGCGATTCCTAACTTTTGAATGTATCTGCCATAAATACCATATTCATACGGATATGCACCGCTGATACCAAGTCTGATGACGGAGATCTTGCGCTGCAGGGTGACAGAGGCGGTGGTGCCGTTGATGGCTACGTCGCCTATCATGAGATCATAGTCCTTGATGGTGCTGATGTCCTGAGAAGGCGTGTGAGCCGGGAAACTGACTCCGATTAACGTGGAGCCGACAGTCACTCCGGAGTATCTCTGTGCGCCTGCTGCTGCGGCACCGTTCTGTGTCAGAGCAGGGTAGAGGCAGATAACCTTGTCGCCGGCATTGCCGCTCCATGTGCCGGTGAATTCAGCCTTTACACGACCGGCTTCACCTGTGGAGCAGAACTCATCGACGGCGGTGATGCCGGACGCACCGATGGATACGAGGGTGATGTACTCAGTGTCTTCCCACGAAGTGGCGATGGTCCCGGCCAGAGTGCCGGAGCTATATGCATATGTTGTTTTTGTCCCTGCCGGATAAGCCACCTGAGCCGATACGGACAGATTTATTCCTTTATCTGAAGTTATCGGGCCTTCCTTCTGGCAGGACACAGTTATTACAAGTGATGAAGCCAATAATATTGCGATTCTTTTCATGTCAATAAAGATTAAAGGGTTAAATATCAAATCTCCAACCTTCATTCATATCCGGAGCCTCTCCGGACTGGCATATGATACCCTGGAAGTGGATGTGGATGATATCCGCTTTCGGGGAAATGTAATCAACATGTTCAAAGGGTGTGGTTTCTTTCATATCTCTAAATATTAGTTGTTATTTCACAGGTCACTAATATCGGAATTATGGCACAACGGGCTGTGGCAGAATGTAAAATTAATTCTCCCGATTGTAAATAATAGTGTTTGGATGGCCTTATTCTCTCTTCCTGACCTGCTCCTTCATCGTAACCGCCTCCGCGTGGACGTGGATTTATAAGAAAAGCGGGCCTGTTCATTCAAGGACAGGACCCGCAATTATATTATAAAGACAACTGTTTATTTATTCGACAAGTACTGCACGGACATTACACC
>JAGHSF010000039.1 GCA_018065985.1 Candidatus Cryptobacteroides choladohippi | reverse complement strand
TATTAAAACTGTAAAACAAATTCTAAAAATAAACAAATTTTTTTGCAACGCGGTTATTTCCCCCCAAATCCGCCCTCCTGGCCGGCAAAACCGCAACGGCCCCGCCGCAACCCGGCGGGCCGTCACAGAATCTATCAGTAATACACTAATTTGCGTCGTATTTCTTTTCCTTGGCTCTGGTGAGCTTCTCTTTCATCACGTCGGCACATCCGGTCACGGCGTTCTCGAATGTGTCTGCAATTTTTTCGACGATGAAGTCATCACCCGGAACGTGAACCTGGATCTTTGCCTTTTTTCCTTCCTTTGCCAAGTCTTCCAGAGTCACCTCTGCAAGCTGGGCAGCGCCCTCGAAGAATTTTCCGATCTTGGAAACCTTCTTGTCTACGAACTCGGCGAGCTTCTCGCTGACTTCGCACTTAATAGCCTTGACTTTAATCTCCATTTTTACCTCCGTTTTTTGCCCTTGGGTGGGCGTTATTGTAAACACTCTGCAGTCTCTCGATGGAATTGTGCGTATAGACCTGGGTTGCTGCCAGTGACGAGTGGCCGAGGAGTTCCTTTATTGAATTGAGGTCCGTTCCCGAGCCGAGCAGATCGGTTGCCAGCGTATGCCTGAGCACATGCGGTGACTTGCGGCCGGTGATGTCGGGAACCTCCGAGAGTTCATGTTTCACAGCCCTGTCGACCAATACCGGATACAGCCGCCCGCCTTTCTTTGTCTGTAAAAGCGGGGCGTCAGGCCCATCCGACGCATCCTTCAAAGAGCTTGCTGAAGTCAAATATAACAATAATTCTTCACAAATGCACGGCACGAGAGGAATTTTACGCATTTTGTCTCCCTTGCCAAGAACCCGCAGCTCCCGCCTTGCAAAATCCACGGAACTGCGGTTCAGCCCTATCAGCTCAGCACGGCGTATGCCGGTGTTTGCCAGCAGGCTGACTATCATGTAGCGCAGCTTGGACTCGTAGTCTCCATATTCCAGAGTGCCGGCGTGCGTTTCGAAATACTCCTGCATGGATTCGTCCCGGTAGAACACCGGCAGGCGCTTTTCCTGCCTGGGACGGGTCACAAGGTGCACGGGATTGCTCTGAAGCAGGCCTTCCTTCATGAGGAACTTGCAGTAGCTGCTCAGCACGCTGAGATGCAGGTTCACAGTGCGGGCACTCTCCCCCTTCTCATCCAGCAGATGCACTTCGTAGTTGCGTATCTGCTGATATTCGGGCACCAGCACTCCACCGGCAAAGGCCACATACTCTGCCAGCACATCACGGTAGATATCGCAGGTGCGCGGGGAGTAGCGGCGTATGTCCCTGATATATGATATGAACTTTTCTGTCATTTCTGCTGAAGTCCGAATTCGGCGGCATGTGCGCGCATGAAGGCGTCGGCTTCCTCGAAATTGTTGGCTATCACACCGTCCAGGATTGCCTCCTTGACGGCATCTTTCAGCAGGCCTATCTCGCGGCATGGCGGGATACCGTAAACCTGCATCACATACTCTCCGGTTATGGGATTCTTGAAATTGCGGACGGCATCCTTGGCCTCGACCTCCACCAGCTTCTGCTTCACGAGCTCGAAGTTTGCACGTATGCGGGCCACCTTTGCCTCGTTCTTCGAGGTTATGTCGGCATTGCAGAGGGCCATGAGGTCATCGATGTCGTCGCCTGCGTCAAAGAGCAGACGGCGCACCGCAGAATCGGTCACGCCATCATCCACAAGGGCGATGGGGCGCAGATGCAGCCACACGAGCTTCCTGACGTATTTGCCGGAATCGATGGGCAGTTTGAGACGGTTGAATATGCCGGGCACCATCTTGCTTCCAATGATCTCGTGACCATGGAAAGTCCAACCTATGCCCTTTTCGTAGCGCTTGGACGCGGGCTTGCCGATGTCGTGCAGCAATGCCGCCCAGCGAAGCCACAAGCTCGCCGAAGCTTCAGCGGCCTGAAGGCCGCCGGGGGTCGTCATGACTGCAGACCCCGCCACATTGTCAAGGACCGCAAGCGTATGCTCGAAATTATCCTTGTGCCTGCGTCCGTCAACCGTTTCAACACCCTTCAGAGCGCTGAGCTCAGGAAGTATGTAAGGCAGCAGTCCCGCCTCGTCCATCAGGCAGAAGGCCATGGAAGGACGCGGAGTCATCAGCATCTTGTTCAGTTCTTCGGTTATGCGTTCCTTGGAAAGGATCTTCAGCCGGTCGGCCATGCGGCGCATCGACTCCATCGATTCGGGCACTATGGTAAAGCGGAGTTCGGGTGTGCTGAGCTTGCTGGCAAAGCGGACCGCGCGCAGCATGCGCAAAGGGTCATCGGAATAGGTGGTGTCCGGGTCGAGGGGGGTCCGTATGATGCCAGAGGCAAGGTCACGCACACCTCCGAAGGGATCGACCAGCTCGCCGAAGGAGTCCGGCTGAAGGCTGAGGGCCAGCGCATTGATGGTGAAGTCACGGCGCAGCTGGTCATCCTCGAGCGTACCGTTCTCAACGATGGGCTTGCGGCTCTCGCGGCGGTAAGACTCCTTGCGGGCGCCTACAAACTCTATCTCGGCCCCTTCGAAGTGAAGCATCGCGGTGCCGAAATTCTTGAAGTATGAGACATATTTTCCCGTTTTCTCCCCTACTGCACGCGCAAAGTCGATCCCGCTGCCTTCGACAACTATATCGATGTCGTCACAACGACGGGAAAGGAAGCAGTCGCGCACATAACCACCTATCACAAAGGCTCTTACACCGCGTTCAGCGGCTACTTCTCCAACTATTCTGAAGATTTTCCTGTCCAGGAACTGGGGCAATGATGTTGCCATTCAAGTATAAGATTGGGACCCGGAGAGGCGGTCAGGCCAGCTCCGGGCAGATAATACTACTGTTTCTTTGCAAGGCAGGCTGCCTTCTCTATGGCAAGACCCGCCTGATAATTCTCGATATAGGCATTGAAACCTGCCACATCTTCGGCTGAAGGCGCGATCTCGACACCCCTGTTGCCGGCAAATACGACCTTCTCGAGATAGTCGGGAAGCGAGAGCCCATCGGGATTGTTCACCATGAAGCCTGCGAGCAGGGCGATGCCCCATGCGCCGCCCTCACCTGCCGTCTCCATTGTGGAGATGGGTGAATTCAGCGCGGCACCGAGCACACGCTGGCCGGCCGTCGTGCTCTTGAACAGACCGCCATGGCCCGTGATGCGGTCCACCTTCACGTTCTCCTGCTTGAAAAGGATGTCATTGCCTATCTTCAGTACGCCGATGGACGCATACAGATGCGCACGCATGAAGTTGGCAAGGTTGAACCTGTCGTTTGCAGAACGCACGAACAGAGGGCGGCCGTCCAGAAGGCCGGCAACCGGCTCGCCGGAGATGTAGTTGTACGACAGGATGCCACCGCAGTCGGGGTCACCGTCCAGAGCGGCTCCGAACAGTTTCGTGAACAGCTCGTTCTCATCGACGGGCATGCCCATCAGGGCCTCGAACTCCTTGAAGATGCCGACCCATGCGTTGATGTCGGAAGTGCAGTTGTTGCAGTGGACCATTGCCACAGGGCTGCCATCGGGAGTGGTGACCATGTCAATCACCTCATAAGGCTTGCTGAGCGGCTTCTCAAGCACTATCATCGAGAACGACGAAGTTCCGGCAGACACGTTGCCCGTGCGCTGCTTGACAGCGTTTGTGGCCACCATTCCGGTACCTGCATCTCCCTCGGGAGGGCAGAGGGGCACACCTGCCTTGAGGTGGCCGCTCACGTCGAGCAGCTTTGCTCCTTCGGCAGTCAGGCAGCCTGCGTCAGCGCCGGCGACAATGCTCTCGGGCAGGATGTCCAGGAGTTTCCAGGGATAGCCCTTGGGAGCTGCCAGACTGTCGAACTTCTCCACCATGTCGGCGCAGTAGGTCTTGGTCTCCGAGTCCACGGGAAGCATTCCCGACGCATCGCCCACGCCCAGAACCCTGCGGCCGGTAAGCTTCCAGTGGATGTATCCGGCAAGGGTGGTCAGGTAGTCGATCTTCGCCACGTGCTCCTCGCCGTCCAACATGCACTGATACAGATGAGAGATGCTCCATCTGAGGGGGATGTTGAATCCGAAGAGTTCCGACAGCTCCGCTGCAGCGGCGCCGGTGTTGGTATTGCGCCAGGTGCGGAACGGCACCTGAATCTCACCATTCTTGTCGAAGGCCATGTAGCCGTGCATCATGGCACTGATTCCGATGGCTGCAAGCGACTCTATCTCAACGCCATACCTGGCATCGACATCCTTGCGGAGATTCTGATAGCAGTCCTGGAGTCCGCCCCAGATATCCTCGATGCTGTAGGTCCAGAGTCCGTTCTCGAGCCTGTTCTCCCAGGTATGGCTGCCCTGGGCTATGGGTTTGCAGTCGGGTCCGATGAGGACCGCCTTGATCCGGGTGGAACCGAACTCTATGCCCAGCACGGCCTTGCCTGCTGAAATCGTGGTCTTTGCGTCTGTCATATTTTACTTGAGTGCTTTGTTAAGGAGGTAATAGACCTCGTTCATGCGAAGTTCCTTCTTGAAATTCTCGATAGTGGTGTCCTTGCTGATATGCACGAACTCCATTCCGGTCATCTCGGCGAAATCGTCCCAGTACTCGGCGCTGATGTCGTATGAGAATGCCGAATGGTGGGTTCCGCCTGCAAGTATCCAAGCGCCCGCACCGACCTCGAACGAGGGCTGCGGCACCCAGAGAGCCGACGCAACGGGGAGCTTGGGCATGGCCTTGGGCTCTATGCACTCCACATCCTGGGCTATGAGGCGGAAGCGGTTTCCGAGATCGACGACGGTGGCCTTTATGCCGGGGCCTACCTTGGAAGTGAACACAAGGCGGGCGGTCTGCTGCTTGCGTATGCCGATTCCGAGGAAGTGGACTTCCAGCTTGGGCTTGTCGCTGGCGATGAGAGGGCAGACCTCCAGCATGTGTGACTGCAGGATGCTGCTGCGGTCGCCTGCGAAGTTGAGCGTGTAGTCCTCGAGGAACGAGCAGCCGGTAGGAAGGCCCTGCTGCATGAACCAAAGGGTCCTGCAGAGGCAGGCCGTCTTCCAGTCGCCCTCAGCTCCGAAGCCTATGCCCTCGGCCATGAGGCGCTGAGATGCCAGACCGGGAATCTGGTCGAAGCCGAAGAACTCGGGTATGTCGATGTCGGCGCCGCCGAGGTCGTCGAAATTGGTGGTGAAGGCTGTGGCGCCTTCGTCCGCAAGGACTCTGCGTATGGCTATCTCCGCCTTTGCAGAGTTCTTCACCTTCTCCCAGTAAACCTCCTCGCCGGACTCGTCGATCTTGATGGTATAGAGTTTCCTGTACTCATCGACAAGGGCATCGGCCTCTGCGTCAGTCACCTTGCGGTAGTACTCCATCAGTGATGATACCGGATAGTAGTCCACATGGTAGCCAAGACGCTGCTCGAACTCGACACGGTCGCCGTCGGTAACGGCAACGTTGTTCATGTTCATGCCGAACATGAGGCAGCGGACGTTCCTTGCGTCAGCCACAGCTGCGGCTACGCGGCTCCACACAGCTATCTTCTTCTGAACGTCCCCGTTCTTCCAGTAGCCCACGACAACCTTGCGCTGCACACGCATGCGGGTGCAGATGTGGCCGAACTCGATGTCGCCGTGTGCGCTCTGGTTCAGGTTCATGAAGTCCATGTCGATATCCCCCCAGGGAATCTCGGCATTGTACTGTGTATGAAGGTGCAGAAGCGGCTTCTCAAGAGCCTGCAGGCCCTTTATCCACATCTTCGCGGGAGAGAAGGTGTGCATCCATGTGATGACGCCGACGCACTCGGGGGTGTTGTTGGCGGCCCTCATCACAGCCTCGACCTCTCTTGAGGAATTGGCTGTGCCCTTGTATACGATATTGACGGGGATGTTGCCTGATTCATTGAGGCCGGCAACCATCTCCCTTGAATGTCCGTCCACCTGTACCACAGCATCTCCACCATAGAGGAGCTGCGCGCCGGTTACGAACCATACTTCCTGATTTTCAAATGCTTTCATAATTATCTATTACCAAAAGTAAATATAGAATGCTACGGTTACGCCAAGAATGATGACTGAGTGAATGATATCCCACCTGTTCCAGGATGCCCTGGTGGCAGCTTTCTGCTCCTCGGTTGCAGTACCGAATACAAGGCCCTGTATCTGAGCCTCCTCAGGCTGTCTGGTGAACAAGGTGATGACAACCGCCAGAATGATGCAGAAGAGGAACATCCATACACAGAATGCATAGACGTTCAGTTCGCTGAAGATGAACGTGAAGACATTGTGGGATTCGGGATGGAGGATCATCATGACAAGTCGGGTGAAACCGAGCACAAGTCCTATGATGAGAGTCCACATGCCAGCCTTGGGCGAGGTCCTCTTCCATGCGATACCGAGCAGGAACACTGCGGCGATGGCAGGTGCGAGAAGGCTCTGGATGCTCTGGATGTAGTCGTAGAGGCTCTTGCCTATGGCCTGGATGACAAATATCCACAGAACGCCGAGGACAACCACAACAACGGTGGCGATACGGCCTACGCTGACAAGCTTCTTCTCCTCGACATCAGGGTTGCGGCGCTTGTAGATGTCGATCGTATAGAGCATTGCAGACGAGTTGTACAGAGATGCGAGGGAGCTCATGAGTGCAGCAAGGATGCCGCAGATCACCACACCTTTGAGGCCGACGGGCAGCAAGGTGTTGACAAGCATGGGGAATGCGAGGTCAGGATTCTGCAGGGCGCCTGTGGCGGCGTCGGGAAGCAGGGCTGCACTGAGCTGACGGCCGATTGCAGAGTCGGGCTGCTTTGTGAGAGCGAACGCGATCATGCCGGGGATGAGGAAGAGGAACACGGGGAGAAGCTTGAGGTATGCTCCGAAGATGGTTCCTCTGCGGGCCTCCTTCTGGTTCTTGCCGGAAAGCACTCTCTGCACGATGAACTGGTCGGTACACCAGTACCAGAAGCCGATGATGGCGGATCCGAACAGGGCGCCGTACCAGGGGAAGGCCTGATCCTGTCCGCTGCGCATGAGCGTTGTCATGCTGTCACCGTATGCATTGACAGACTGTGCAGAGCAGGTTTCCATCATGACGTTCCAGCCGCCGAGTTCCTTCAGACCTATCCACAGGATCACAAGCGAACCCACAAGCAGGATGGGGGTCTGCAGAACGGAGGTCTTGAGGACGGACTCCATTCCGCCGATGACGGTGTAGATGGCGGTGACGATCACCAGGGCGAAGGCTGCCACCCAGAAGTTGATTCCGAGAAGAGTCTGGAGCGCAAGGCCTCCGGCCATCACTGTCACCGAAACCTTGGTCAGAACGTAGCTGGCAAGCGAAAGGTAGGTAAGGATGCCGCGGCTCTGCCTGTTGTAACGTTTCTCCAGGAACTCAGGCATCGTGTAGACCATGCTGCGCTCGTAGAAGGGCACGAACACCCATCCGAGGATGAGGATCATCCAGCCCTGGATTTCCCAATGTGCCTGGGCCATTCCGGAAGTGGCGCCCGCTCCTGCGAGGCCGATGAGGTGCTCGGAACCGATATTGGACGCAAAGATGGATGCGCCTATGGCAAGCCATGTGGCCGTGCGTCCGTTAAGGAAGTAGTCTCCCGATGTTTCTTTCTTTTTCCTGGCTACATCCCAGCAGATCCAGACCATGGCCGCGAAGAAGAGGCCGATGATGATCCAGTCCCAGGATGCCAGGGAGATGCGGTTCAGGTCCGCTGCCTGAAGGGGCAAAAAATTAAGAGGCATATGCTGTATGAATGTTTGGAATTACTCGCTTACGCTGAATGCATAGATGCAGTTGCTGTGGTAGGTCTCGCCGGGGCGGAGCACCACTGAAGGCCACTCGGGCTTGTTGGGCGAGTCGGGGAAATGCTGGGACTCGAGGCAGATTGCATGGCGTCTTGCGTATACGGCGCCGTTCTTTCCGGTGATGCTGCCGTCAAGGAAGTTGCCGGTATAGATCTGGATGCCGGGCTCGTCGGTACGGACGGTGAGACAGATTCCGGTCTCGGGGCAGGTGACGGTAGCGGCAACCTTGCCAAGGTCGCATGCGGTGTCGAGGATCCAGTTGTGGTCATAGCCATGGCCGAGGTTGATGGGCTCGAAGTCAGTGCACTCGATCCTGTCGCCTATGCGGGTCTCTGTGCGGAAGTCAAGAGGTGTACCCTCGAGAGATGCGATCTCACCCGTGGGTATGAGGCCTGAGTCGGTGGGAGTGAACCTGCTGGAGTTGACATACATCACGTCATCCTCGACGCTGTGGCCGGCAGGGTCGCCGGAGAGATTGAAGTATGAGTGGTTGGTCATATTGATGACCGTGGCCTTGTCGGCAGTTGCCTCGTATGCGATCTCGATGGCATTGGCATCGGTAAGGGTGTAGGTCACGGTTGCATTGACTGTTCCGGGGAAATTGTTGTCTCCGTCCTCGGAAGTGAGGGCGAGCTTCACGTGCTTCGCATCTGCCTCGAGCACGTCGAACACTCTGTAGTGGAAGCCGGTGGGGCCGCCGTGGAGCGTATTCTTGCCGTCATTCAGAGGGAGATTGTACTCCTGCCCGTCGATGCTGAACCTGCCTGCGCCTATACGGTTGGCATAGCGTCCGATGCAGGCGCCGAAGTTGGAGTCGTTGTTTTCAGGGAAGTACTCGGCAACCGTGCTGAAGCCGAGGACAACATCCTTGTACTCACCTTTCCTGTCGGGTACCATCACTGATACGATACGGCCGCCGAAGTTGGTGATGCACACCTCCATGCCGGCTGCGTTGGTGAGGGTGAAGAGCTGGGTCTTCTGCCCGTTGTACTCCGCGTCGAAGTCAGCAGGGTCGATGCCGGACTTTGTAAGTTGAGGTGCTGCCGTGCAGGATGCTGCAAGCAATGCGGCAAAAGCGATTTTAGCAATACGTTTCATGTCTGTGTTATTTTGTGTTACTTATTTCCTAACATACAAATATAATCAATTATCTCTTATGAGATAACGTCCCCGGCTGCACTGATTGTTCAAAAGTGCGGATAATGTTCCCGAATGTGACGGAAGACGACCATGAAGGCCCTAGAATCTGTATCGGACCCCGGCCGCAAGCAGGGACTGAACGCCCCATCCGCACTCCATGAAGCCGCGGAATCTCTCCCCTCCCGCCTCAAGGCAGACTGGAGAGACCTGGAAGGCAAAGCCTGGCGAAGCCTTGGAATCCCCACCGGCTACCAGGATTGCACCGGCGCAGAGTTTGGAATACATCGCAAAATGCTGCCTGTCGAACCAGGACATTCTGCAGGCCCCCATCAGGTTCATTGCATTGGCGCCTCCGGAAGATCCTCCGTTCCGATCGCCGGACGACACGATCATGCAGTTCTCATAACAGAATTCGCCGCCAACCCAAAGCCACTTCTTCACAGCTCGGGCATACCCTATGGTAAAGGAGCCGCTGGTTCTGACTTCCTTGATATCGGCATGTCCCGCAGTGAAGGCCTCGGCCAAAGAAGCACCGAGGAAGAACGAAAACTGCACCATGCTGCCCTCGCCATAACTGAGACAGACATAATTGGACGGGGCGGGACAGACTTCCTGGGCCTTCAGGCCAGACGCAGGAATCAGGACAGCAAGGATCAACGCAGCGAATACTTTCCTCATTTGCTCCACAGGATTTGAGATTTTGCCAAATATACTGAATTATCGGATTCGGCAAGCGGAATGAATAAAAAAAAGAGACCGGAATCCGATCTCTTTTCTTGTGGGAGCTGAGGGAGTCGAACCCCCGACCCTCTGCTTGTAAGGCAGACGCTCTAAACCAACTGAGCTAAGCTCCCGAGCGTTTCTTGATTGCGGATGCAAAGGTAGTACATTTTTTTTAGTCTGCAAATTTTTTTTGAGTTTTTTACACATTTCTTCTCAGACAGAGGAGAGGCTTCCTCCCATGGAAACATATGGCGGAAACACATTATTCGCAAGGGCAGTTTTTTTTATAGGTTTTTTATCATATATTTGCATCGATTTGGAAAGATGCTCGAGTGGCTGAAGAGGCACGTCTGGAAAGCGTGTGACCGCCCAAAGCGGTTCCAGGGTTCGAATCCCTGTCTTTCCGCACTTTTATTTTCCGGGGATGTTCTGGTTTTGACAGCACTGACTTTGGAAGGTAAGCACGCCGGGAGTGGAAGGCTGGCCCGTTAATCCCAGTTTTCAAGCCATTAACTGGCAACTACAATTATTCATACGCTTGCTAATTCCCTCAGGGCTCTGGCATCAATTCAGGCGCCAAGGTTGCGTTTGAACGTATATCCCTCCAGCCATTAGGCCGGTTCTGGCGGATCAAGGGGTATCATCAAAACCGGATGCGTGGGGCTGACGCCTCTATTCCCCATCAAGACTCAGAGGATAAGTTTCCGCCAAGGGTGTCCTTTCTCGTACGGAAGCCGACAATCAAAGAAGGAATAAGCGTGTAGAAAGCTTTTTGAAGCTTTGTTTGGACTAGGGTTCGACTCCCTACATCTCCACAAACGAAAAGAGACGGTCTTTGCCCGCCTCTTGTTTTTTTATGTCCGCTGCGCCATGCGCCTTGCAGCGCGGATGAGATTTGCACGGGCTACGGAGGGAGTCATGGCCTCATCGACAGGCATTCCGTCCGGACAGGCGGACAGGACCTCATCGAAAAGGTCTTGCGGGAAACGGTCGGCAATCCCCGCGATGCACACCACGCGGCCATGGCACACAGGTCTGGCGGCAGCGGCGACGCGGGCCGGCAGTTTTCCGGTAAGTGTCTGAGAGTCAAAGTGGCCTTCACCTGTGACGACAAGATCGGCATCCTGAGCCATCCTGGCAATCCCGGCCAGTTCCACTATCCTTTCCCCTCCGGACACGATGGCAGCTCCGAAAGCGGCGGCCATTGCTCCGGCAATGCCTCCTGCAGCTCCTGCACCCGGCATGCAAGACACATCCACGCCATAGCGGCCGGCGAATTCCAGGGCAATTCCCGCCATGCCGGCATCAGCCTGATCAAAATCTTCGGGAGCAAGCCCCTTCTGAGCGCCGAACACCCGGACTGCACCGCAAGGTCCGCAGAAGCACGCATCGGTATCGACCCAGGCCTCCATCGGAGGCATGCCCGCAAGTGCAGCTGCCGATCCATAACCGGCATCCTCCAACGCCTGAAGCATTCCCCTGCCGCCATCGATGGTGCAAGTCCCGCCAAGGCCGACAACAATCTTCCCCACTCCCCTGGCGGCAGCGTCGGCAATGAGTTCACCAAGGCCGAAACTGCTCAGCGCAAGCGGGTTGCGGCATCCTTGCGGCTTGAGGGTGTATCCACACACGGCTGCGGATTCCAGGTAGGCAACGCCGTCGGCCAACACATATCTGGCCTGGAGGGTATCTTCCGGGGCACCGAGCGGTCCGCGAGCCCGGACAGAGATCCATACCACATCGAGATAGTGCGCCACGGTCTCGCAGAAGCCTTCCCCGCCGTCAGACATTGGCAGGCATCGGATTTCGTCAAAATGGCATTCGCGCAGCCCCTGACACACCGCTTCTCCCGCCTCCGCACTGGTCAAGGAACCCTTGAACGAGTCCATGGCCACAACCGCAACGCGGCGCCGGCGTGATCCGCCTCCAACCATCAGCATCATGCCTGCAATCAGGACAGCCGTACCTAGCACGGCCATCCAGGTGATCCTTTCCCCCAGCACCACTGCTGCCATGAGCATGGTGAAGAAAGGCTGGCAATAAATCAGGTTGGTGGTCTTCACAGTACCCAGCTGGCGCAGGCACCAGTTCCACAGCACAAAGCAAAGCAGCGACGCCACCACGCTCAGATACACGAGATTGCCCCACACGGCGGGCCGGCGGAGAAGCTCGACGTCAAGATTGAAAGGATGCACCAGAATGAAATACGGCAGCATGGACAGCAGTCCGTATGCGAACACCTTTCGGGTGATGAAACGCATGCTGTACCTGCCCGAGACACCCTTCATGAAGAGGGAATAGAATGCCCATGTGAGCGCGGCACCTATGGCAAGCGCATCCCCCACAGGGTTGAGATGCAGCACAAACTCTCCGTTAAGGACAACAAGGGCCACGCCCAGGAACGCTACCAGCGAGCCGGCAAGCTGCCTCGGATTCATGCGTTCATCCTTGAAGAAAAGAGAGACCACAAGGGCGGTCAGCATCGGTGCGCTGCAGACAAGAATACCCACATTGGAGGCAGCAGAGTACTTCAGGGCGGTATTCTCGGAAAGAAAGTAGAGCGAGCCGCCGCTTATTCCTAGCAGGAGCATCACAAACTCGTCCCTGTACGAATCACACCACAGGCGTTTTGGGGAGATGAGCCAGATCAGCACATAGGCCAGAGCGAAACGGAACACGAATATATCGGCCGGCATGAGGCCGTTGGATATCAGTATCTTGGTGGAAACGAAGGTCTCACCCCAGATAAGAACAACCGCAACCGCCACGAATGTGGAGGCTGCAGTGCCCATGCGGGAAAAGACGGGCTTACTCTGATTCGACGCTGGGTTCAACGTGAAGTGTTATTTGAGTTCCGGAACCATACTCGTCCCTGACACGGCTCTCTGCGATCTCGGTTATTTCGTGGGCGGCCGCAACACTCATCTCCGGATCGACCACCATGTGCGCATCGACTATGATATCCGGGCCGTTGCGACGCGTCTTGAGAGCATGAACATTATCCACACCCTCAACCGACAGCAGCAGTTCGACTATCCTGGCCTCCATGTCTTCAGGCAACGAGGCCTCGGTCAGTTCGTTCAGCGCCGGCAATGCCATCTTCACGGCAATCACAAAGATGAATGCACTGATCACACAGCAAGCGACAGGGTCAAGTATGGCCCACTTGCCACCAAGCAGTATCGCGCCGCCGATTCCCAATACGGATCCGACGGATGACAGAGCGTCTGTACGGTGATGCCATGCATTGCTGATCATGGCGGGGCTGTTCACCTTGCGGCCTACATGTGCCGTCCATTGATAAAGGGCCTCCTTGACGGCAATCGAGGCCAGAGCAGCCCACAGGGCCACCTTGCCGGGTACTGCCAGCGTTCCGCCAGAGGCAACGATGCGTATCTTCTCGATGCTGCCGGCCATCAGCCTGGCACCGACAACAAGCAGCAGCAGCGCAACCATTGCGGTTGCAAGAGTCTCGAACTTGCCATGGCCGTAATCATGGCTCTTGTCCTGCTCGCGCGAGGAGACCTTCACCATAACTATCACAACCACATCGCTCACAAGGTCGGAGATGGAGTGCACGGCATCGGCAACCATGGCGGAGCTTCTGCCGAAGATGCCGGCAAACAACTTGAGCGCGGACAGGGCCATGTTGGCCGCCGCGCCCAATGCCGTCACACGGGTAATGGTATGTTCCCTGTCAGGTGCCATCAGTGCTTGATATAATAGGTCACGTAAGTAACAACGCGCACCTTTTTGATCTGAGGGGTATTGGAGTCACGGTCCTCGATGCTGAAGGTGCCCTGGGTTGCAGTCTTGATCTTTCCAAGGCTGCTCTCAGAATCCTGGGCGAACTTCTTTGCCGCCGCACGGGCATTTGCAGTAGCCTCCTCTATCATTTCGGGCTTTATCTCATTGAGTGCCTCGAATTTGAACTGAGGCTGGTTCTCCCAGCTGTCGGCCGAGAATGCTATGCCCTTCTTCATCAGTTCCGACTGCCTTGACTGCAGGCTGATGACATCGTCAACCATGTCGGTGCATACGGTGATGACGCTTTTGATGAGGTACCTGAAACGCCTGTCGTTCGAGCCGTATTCAGAAGCGAACTTGTCCGAGATCTCAGGGGCGGCAACGGTGATCTGATCGGCAGGGATGCCACCGTCGACAAGGAAATCCACGATGAGCTTGTTGTTCCTCTCGGTCTCAGCCAGAGCGGCGGCAAGGTCGTCACCGACGACTTTGTTGCCAAGAGGCCAGATGACCTTGTCGGCCTTGACCTCCCTCTCGCAGAGACCTTTGACATCGACAGTCCTGTCGTATGACCTGAACTTCGACACTGATACGGGCAGCATGGCACCGGCAATGACGATGGCAGCCGCAATGATGAGCTCCTTCTTCATTTCAATATTGATTTCAACTTGTTTTCAAAGGCGTTGGCTACATTTCTCATGCCAAAGTCGTTAGGGTGCACACCCTCGACCATGCCATCCATTCCCAGCCCTGTTTCATCGTGCGTCAGGTAATGGATATCCTTGACGCCGGAGAAGAGAAGCTCCAGATAGGCGCGCCACAGCTCACGGTTGGCAGCCTTGTAGGACTCTCCCCTGGAATCACTCGAAAACTCATTGGCGTAACCGCTGTGCTCCACAAGAAGGATCGGGCAGTCATGGGCCTGGCGGAGGATTCTTACTCCGGCAACGGTACGGTCGAATATCTCGCCGGTGCGCCCGCACATGTTCGGCATGCAGTCGATGATGTACACGCAGGCATCGATCTCGGCAAGGAGACGGAACACCTCGGGCTCAAGCAGCCCGTTCCCGGAGAATCCCAGGTTGACAAGGGGCCTTGCCATCTCGCGCTCCACGATATTGGGCCATGCATTTCCGGGGCGGCTCGCGCATGCTCCCTGGGCGATGCTGGTACCGTAGAGAACAATAGGCTTTTCGGAGCTCTCAGGGAGGAATTCCAGATCGGCACCCTCCGGTACACCAATCTTCAGCCACTCCACGGTGTTGTAGGGCGGAAGATACAGGTGATACTCGTATGAACTGCCCTCCGGATGATACGTGAGGCTGGAATAGTCATAACGTATCTCGTCTTCCGTAAACTTCGCAGTGAAGTTGGGCGCACACCAGCGCAGTCCTCCATTCACGTCAGTGGCATAGAGGTCGATGCCGGATGTGCCCGTCGACGGCATATGATACATGGCCAGCCCTCCTGCGACCTTGTAGGACACACTGATCTCGGGAGCATTGCTCCTGAACACGATGCTGAGTCCGGCAGAGTTGCGGCTCAGGCCCCAGACAGCGTCGCGGACGACAGCCTGTGCCTTGTCCGGAAGCCTCGAGTAAGTTCCGTTCAGTTCAGGCCAGCCCTGGTTGTGCACCTGTGCACCGGCCTCTAGAGGGTCCACCCAGCGCATCTGCGCTCCGCACACAAGCGAGGAGAGCAGCAGCGCCGAGGCGAGAATGGCAGCGCGGAATCTCATCATTTGGGAAGATTGAATGCCTTTGACATCTCTGCGAGCTGCTCATCCGACATTCCCTCGGGCTCATGGCCGAGTGCGCGGGATGCTATGTAGATGAGGGCAGCCTTGTTGAGAACGTCCACCTGGTCGAAGGCCGACATTATGTCGACGTCCACGGCGAACACGCCATGCTTCTCCCACATCACGACGTCATAGTTGTCATCGATGGTCTTGATGGTCGCATCGGCCAGCTCGACACTGCCGGGCAGCATGTACGGTACCATTCCGAGGCCACGGGGGCAGAACGCCTTGGTCTCAGGGATCATTGACCAGAGCACCTTTGTGGCAACGTCCTTTTCCATCCACTTCTGGGAATGGGTCAGGGCCACCAGTTCTATGGGGTGGGTGTGGAGGGATGCCTTGTAGGGAGAGCCCTTGGCAATAAGGTAGTTGTGCACGCTGAGATGGCTGGGGAGCTCGGATGTGGGCATCACGACCTCATCAGCGATTATCTCGTAATGCGCACAGTCATCACAGATGCGGATGATGGCGCCGTTCTGCATAGGCTCGCGGGCGAGGTCGCGCATGCGGCGGCCGGTGCCCTTTGCATAGAAGAAACAGCCCTTGAGATACGGGAGGGTGAGGCCTATCGCGAAAGGTCCCGCGATTGCAGGACGCGACTTCATGTCGGCATCCAGTTCATCAGTGATGTTGACGGTAATGTTTCCGCCGTTGCGCTCGGCCCAGCCTTTCTGCCACAGATATCCGGCTACTTCAGCTACTTGTTGAATTTGCTTTATCATATCGGTTTATGTAGATGATTATCTCTTTGATGTGACTTCCTTCTCGTATTTCTCGACCTCTGCGATGACGGCATCTCCGAGAGGAACATCGTTGCGCTCGCAGAACTCGTCATACACTGCACCCCAGGGAAGGGCCTTGGCCTCCTCGAGAAGGTGGAGAACCTGGAATGTCTTGCCTTCCAGCTCATATTTGCTGATGAGCTCAGTAGGTTCAAGCAGCGCGCACAGCATGCACTTCTGAGCGGCGCGGCTGCCGACGACGTAGGCTCCGGTACGGTTGATCGCACCGTCGAAGTAGTCGAGACCGTAATGTACGCGGTCCAGTGCTCCTGCACGCACGATCTCGCTGAAGAGTTCCTGGGTGGCATCGTCCTTTATGGTGACGTGATCAGAATCCCAGCGTACGGGGCGGCTTACATGAAGCATGAGCTCAGGCACGAAATTGAGCAGGGCGCTCACCTTGTCGGCAGGGCTCTCGGTAGGATGGTAATGTCCGGTATCGATAGTGGGGATCTTTCCGTTGGCTGCAGCGTAGGCTGTGTAGAAGTCGTGGCTGCCGACAGTGAAGCTCTCGAGACCGATTCCGAAGACCTTGCCCTCTATGCAGTCTTTCATGTAAGGCATCTTCTCTGCGAAGATCTGATCGAGGGAATCTTTCAGGAGGCTGCGGTATCTGTAGTGGTTGACGCTCTGGTCCTTGCATCCGTCGTGCACCCAAACGTTCATGATGCAGGGATCGCCCTGAGCCATACCCATCTGGTTCGCAATCTCGCGGCAGCGCCTGGTGTGTTCGATCCAGAAGTCGCGGATTCCCTTGTCGGGATTGGAGAGCGAGAGGTTCCCGCTCTTGGGATGCGAGAATGAGGTGCTGTTGAAGTCAAGTTTGGTATCGTTCTCGGCGGCCCAGTCGATCCAGCTCTGGAAATGTTCGGGGCCTACCTGGTCGCGGTCGACGCGTTTGCCGCCGAAATCACCGTATATCTCGTGGAGATTCAGACGGTGGGTTCCGGGGATAAGGCTCTTTGCCTTGACGATGTCGGCGCGGAGCTCATCGATGTTGCGGGCCTTGCCCGGATAGTTGCCGGTCGCCTGAATGCCTCCGGTAAGGTCGCCGGCACTTTCGAAGCCGGCAACATCGTCGGCCTGCCAGCAATGCAGGCTGAGATGGAAATCCTGAAGTTTGGAGAGGACTGCCTCTGTATCGATGCCATAGGCGGCATAACGTTCCCTGGCGATTTCGTACGCCTTTCTTACTGATTCTTTCATATTAGACCCGTGGATAATAAGTTGTTGTTTCAATTGATTTTGCAAGCTGGCCGCGAGAGAGGCCGGCCTGTATCATGACATTGCCGAGCGCGGTGCCCTCTGCGGGCCCTGCCACAACGGTAATGCCGCATGCATCGGCGGTGAGCTGGCACAACAGGGAGTTGCGGGACCCTCCGCCTATGATGTGAAGGACCTCGATGTCGAAAGGAGCGACGGTCCTGAGGAAAGCGAGGACCTCGGCATACTTGGCAGCGAGAGAGTCATAGATGAGGCGCACGAAGTGGGCATCATCCTGCGGCACATCGAGGCAGTGGGCCTCGCAGTAGTTGCGTATGGCTGCGGGCATGTCCTGGGGTGCCGAGAATGAAGGATCGTTGGGATCGATGAACCTCGTGCACTTCGGGCAGGACGAAGCCATGGCATGCACCTCTTCGTAACTGTAGTCACGCCCTTCACTGCGCCACTTTGCCATGCACTGCTCGAGCAGCCACATGCCGGTGATGTTCTTCAGAAGACGCGTCGTTCCCCCTACTCCACCCTCGTTGGTAAAGTTCTCCTCATACATGCGGTCATCGATCACCGGATCCTTGGTCTCGATTCCCATGAGGCTCCAGGTACCGCTGCTCAGATATGCAAATCTTTCGCTTGCCGCAGGGACGGCCGCCACAGCCGAGGCCGTATCGTGGCCTGCAACGGCAACGACGGCAACCTGGCCGAGGCCGGTGGATGCGGCCAGGGCCTCATTGAGCCTGCCTATCTTCTTGCCAGGGAATACCACTGACGGGAAGCGGCGCTTCTTCACATGGCAGGCTTCAAGGATGTCAGAATCCAGCTTCTTCTTCACGGGATTCATCAGGGCCGAGGTAGAGAGTATGGTATACTCGCAGACGGCCTTGCCTGAAAGCAGGTAACTGATTGCATCGGGCATGAAGAGTATCTTCTTCGCATGGTCAAGTGCACTTGACTTCTCCTTGTGCTGGGCATAGAGCTGGAACACCGAGTTGAAGTTCATGATCTGGATTCCTGTACGCCTGTACAGTTCCTCACGCGGCATCTTCTTGAAGAACGCCTCCGGGGCGCCATCCGTGTAAGGATCTCTGTATGAACGGGGAAGGCCGCACAGAGTGCCATCCTTTGCAACACATGCAAAGTCCACTCCCCAGGTGTCGACGCCTATGGACTCCACCTTGACCCCTCTCTGGCCTACGATCGTGAGGCCTTTCACGATGTCGTCGTAGATGGAGTAGATATTCCAGAAGTACCTGCCGTTCACATTGATGAGCGGCGTGGGGAAACGGTGGATCGTCTCCATGCCAAGTTTCCGGCCATCATATGTAGCCAGGATGACCCTTCCGCTTGTTGCTCCAAGGTCGATGGCTATGTAATTCTTTGCTGTCATATTTTTGGTTATTGTCTGTTCTTTCTTGCTGCAAGTTCCCAGGTACGCAACCTGTCCTTATAGAGGTTGTTGGCGTTCTCCTTCAGGATGCTGAGCGATGCATCGGAGTTGTCCTCCCAGCGGCGGCAGTTGTACATCACGTCCCAGATGCGTCCGATACGGTACTCGCGGCTGATGCGGAGAGCCACCGCATAGTCCTCGCCGTACTTGGTTGTGGGGAAGTTGATACTGCGAGCAAGGGGCGTGAAGAAGCCGCGCGGCGCGCCCAGCCCGTTTATGCGGAGTGCATTGTTGCGTCCGTTCGCGCCCGTCCACTCCTTGTGGTCGATGACTCCGGGAGGGATGGTATTGAGTTCGAAGTCGGTGATGCGGTAGGTTCCTATCACCATGGCACAGTTCTGGGAACGGAAGGCATCGACAAAGCGCTGGACTGTATCAGGGCCCGAATACACGTCATCGGAATCGAGCTGAAGGGCGAAGCGGCCGCACTTCGGATGATGCAGGGCCGCATTCCAGTTGCCCCCTATCGCGTGATAGCTTCTGTCCTGTGCAATATACACGAGACGGGGATCATCGAAACTGCGGATGACATCGACCGTACCGTCGGTGGAGTTGTCGTCTACCACAATGACATTGCAGGGGAAGTCCGTCTTCTGGGAAAGGGCCGAGCGTATGGCATCGCCTATCGTGCGTACCCTGTTCCTGCAGGGGATGACCACACTGGCCTCGTACTCGAAGCAGCCGGCATCAAGGTCGACATCCTTGTAATCACCGGGTGCCAGGTAGGCTCCGACGGCCTTTAGATGCTCGGTGCATGCCATTTCCATCTCGATCTGGACCGCACGGTTGCGAGGGTCGACATAGTCGAACTGGCGCTCACCACTGCTGCGGGTATCAAGCTGGACCTCGTAGTACAGGTATTCATTCACATGCACCAGGCTGCCGGCCTCAGCCACCTTCAGTCGAAGGTCGTACAGCCCGGCATACCGGTAGTCCGCAGTCATTCTCGACGCGGCCTCCTTGAGGGCCGAGGTACGGTAGAGCTGCACTCCGCCGAATTCGAAATCGTCTCTTAGCGAACCGTCCTGATAATCGATCACGGGAGCCTCGCATACAGTGTCTCCAACCTGCGTGAAGCGGTCGGAATAGCACATGGAAGCGCCGGTGCATGCGGCGATCTGCTCAAGTCTCTGCACGCCCCAGTCGACCCAGCGAAGTTCCGTAGGTTTCGTGTATATCAGGGTATACTCTGTGTCGGCCTTTGCAGCCACGGCTCTTACGTCACTGCTGGAGCACCTGAGAGGCAAATCGAATCTTGTGGTCATAATACAAAAATACAAAAAGATTTCTGTATATTTGTCACCATCATGAAGAAGTTGGTCATCATACCTACGTATAACGAAATCGAGAACATCAGCAAGATAATATCTGCCGTGTTTGCCCTCGAGGAGGAGTTCCACATACTCGTCATCGACGACGGGTCGCCCGACGGCACAGCCGCCGCCGTGAAGGAGTATCAGAGCAGGGACGCACAGGACAGGCTCTTTCTTCTTGAGAGGCCCGGCAAACTCGGCCTTGGCACAGCCTACATAAAAGGTTTCAAATGGGCGCTCGAAAGAGGTTATGACTATGTATTCGAGATGGATGCCGACTTCTCCCACGCTCCTTCCGACCTCCCCCGCCTTCTGAAGGCCTGCACCGACGGCGGCGCCGACCTGTCAGTCGGTTCGCGCTACTGCAACGGCGTGTCAGTCGTGAACTGGCCCATAGGCAGGATACTGATCAGCTACTTCGCATCCGTATATGTCCGCAAAGTTCTGGGAATCAAGATTTATGACAGTACAGCAGGTTTCTTGTGCTACTCCCGCAAGGCACTTGAGTCGATAGATCTGGACGCCGTGAGAATGCATGGCTATGGTTTCCAGATCGAAATGAAGTACACCGCGCTCAAGCGCGGAAACAAGATTGCCGAGGTCCCTGTGATATTCATCAACCGCAAGGAGGGGGCGTCAAAGATGTCAGGCAGCATCTTCGGAGAGGCGTTCTGGGGTGTGATCGGCCTGCGCTTCCGCAAATTCGACTAGCAGCTCAGCCTATTTCAGCAGACCAAGCGAGATTCGGCCCCGGTCAAGATCGACGCCGAGCACCTTGACGCGTACCTGCTGATGCAGCTTCACCACCTTGGTGGGATCGGTTCCGCGGGGGCCCATCTGGCTCACGTGCACAAGGCCGTTGTCATGCAGGCCAATGTCGACGAAAGCGCCGAAGTTGGTGATATTGGTCACGATTCCGGGCAGTTCCATACCCGTCTTGAGGTCCTCGATGTCATGGATATCGTCCGCAAATGCGAACTCAGAAGCAGCCTCCCTGGGATCCAGGCCCGGCTTCGCCAGTTCCCTGATGATATCGTTTATGGTGGGAAGACCCGCTTTGGGGGTGACGAACGCGGCCGCCTGTATGCGGGAGCAGAGTTCAGCGTTTCCTATCAGTTCGGCCGTGGTCACACCAAGCGACGAGGCCATGCTGTCGACTATGCCGTAGGACTCCGGATGCACAGCAGACGCATCCAGAGGATTGCTGCCGCCACGCACCCTGAGGAAACCTGCACACTGTTCGTATGCCTTTGCACCTAGCCGGGGAACATTGAGTAGTTCCTTCCTGCTGCTGAAAGCTCCGTTGGACGTGCGGTATTCGACTATCCCGGCTGCAAGCGAAGGGCCGATTCCCGCCACATACGCAAGCAGGTAAGGACTTGCCGTATTGAGGTTGACACCCACAGAATTGACGCAGCTCTCCACCGTGTTGTCGAGTTTTTCCTTCAGCAGGTTCTGGTCGACGTCATGCTGATACTGCCCCACCCCGAGGTTCTTGGGATCTATCTTCACAAGCTCGGCAAGAGGGTCCATCAGGCGGCGTCCTATGCTGACGGCACCACGTACGGTGACATCCTCGTCGGGGAATTCCTTCCTGGCAACCTCAGATGCGCTGTAGATGGATGCACCATCCTCGCTCACAGTCCAGACCTTGCAGCCCTGAGGAAGCTGTACGCGGCGCATGAAGTCCTCGGTCTCGCGGGAAGCGGTACCATTGCCTATTGCAACAGCCTGGATGCCATACTGGTCGAGCAGGCGCTGGATCTCGGTTATGGCCCTTATCTTCTCATTCTGCGGCGGATGAGGGTATATTATCGTATGGCACAGCAGATTGCCCTGTTCGTCAAGACAGGCGACCTTGCAGCCATTGCGGAAACCGGGATCTATCGCCATGGTACGCTTCTGCCCCACAGGGGCGCCAAGAAGCAGCTGGCGCAGGTTCTCCCCGAAAACCTTTATGCTCTCGATGTCGGCGCGGGCCTTCGCCTCCTTTATGACCTCATTGGTCAGTGCAGGCTCCAGCAGACGCTTGAACGCGTCGTCCACGGCCATTCGGATCTGATCTGCAGTAGCCTGGGCGGGATAGCCCTGAGCCTGGCAGAATTCATAGTATATCTTGTTGCCGCATTTCTGCGCATCGGTATCGAGGCTGAGATTCAGAAAGCCCTCGTTCTCTGCACGCAGAATGGCAAGAAGGTTATGCGACGGTATGCGGTCAAGGGGCATCGACCAGTCGAAATACTGGCGGTATTTCGAAGCGTCAGATGATTCCTTTCCAGCCTTTGTGACTTTGGACTGGATGCGGCGGACCCGGAAGGATGCCCGCAGCGCTTCGCGGACCTTCTGCATTTCGGAGACGCGCTCGGCCATGATGTCACGGGCGCCTGCAAGAGCCGATTCCACATCTGCAGCCTTGCCTTTCATCCGGGCGGCGTCAAGTTCCGGATTTCGGGACTTGAGATTCCAGATCAGGTCGGCAAGAGGCTCAAGGCCAAGTTCCCTTGCAGCAGTGGCACGAGTCCGGCGCTTTGGCCGCCAGGGAAGATACAGGTCCTCCAGTTCGGTCGATGATGTGCAGGAGCTTATCCTTGAACGCAGTTCATCAGTAAGGGCACCGGCCTCCTCTATCATCTTCAGGATGGTCTCCTTGCGTTTCTCCATCTGGGTGAACTCGTCGACCCAGTGCTTGACTTCGGCAACGGAGGCATCGTCCATACCGCCGGTCTTCTCCTTGCGGTAACGGCTGATGAAAGGGATGGTGTTCCCTTCCGAGAACATCTCGGCACAGTTCTCCACCTGCCAGGGCTTGACCTGCAGGCAGTCTGCGATGAAATCTATATAGACCTTGGCGAGCATCAGTTGGCCCAAGGCTGATCCTTGGGAGCCGAAACCGGCGAGGCCACAGGGCTTGCAGCCGGCTTGGGTGCCGGAGCGGGTGCGGGTTTGCTCTCAGCCGCAGGCTTCACGCCAGCCAGTTCGGATGCCGCCTTGTCGAACTCGGCCTCCGATATCATCTTGCAGGTGCCGTTGATCTGGGCACCCATCTCGACCTGGAGCTTGCGAACCTGGATATTGCCGTTGATGACAGCCGTACTCTTGACCGAAAGGACATCGCGGACGTAGATATCGCCGTCCATACGGCCGAGGAAGTCGACGTTTGAGCAAAGCATCTTGCCCTTGAGGTTTGCCGACTCGCCGACGGTGATGCGGCCCTTCGAATAAAGTGTGCCGTCCATCTGACCGTCGATTCTGATGTCGGACTGGGTAGTGATGTCACCTTTGATCACAACGCTCTTGGCGATGCGTGAACCTTCGCGGTTCTCCAATACCGGCTCAGGGCGTCTTGTGACTTCCTGGGGATTAATTTTCAAATTTACCATGGCAATTCTTATATTTCTTACCGCTGCCGCAAGGACAGGGGTCATTTCGTCCTACATGTTTATCCACCTTGATGGGCGCATTGGCCTTCTGCTCGCCGTTGGTGCTGAGGTCCTGGTGGCTTGCCTGCATCTTGCTCATGTCGGCTCTGCGTCTGATGGCCTGGCGAGGCTGCTCGTTGCTGTCGCGAAGAGGGATGAAGGCACGGAACAGGAATGAAAGCACATCCTTGTTGAGGGACTCCAGCATGTCGGCAAAGAGGTTGTAGCTCTCCAGCTTGTATACCACGATGGGATCCTTCTGCTCGTATGATGCGTTCTGAACGCTCTGCTTGAGGTCGTCCATCTCGCGGAGGTGGTTCTTCCAGTGCGTGTCGATCTGATGGAGGATGATGGTCTGTGCAAGGGTCTTGGACACTTCCCTTCCACTGGTATTGTATGCCTTCTCGAGATTGACTGAGAGGTTCAGCATCTTGCGTCCGTCGCTTATGGGGATGGCGATGTTATGGTACATGCTGCCCTGCTTCTCGTAAACTTCCCTGATGATGGGGTTGAGCTTTTCGATGATGCTCTCAGCCCTGTGGTTCCAGTGCTCCATCATACGCGCAACGAGTGCATTGATGATGTCGTCCGGCTTTGCCCTCTCATACCAGTCAGGATCGAAACCGCTGTCGAGAGCGAAGTGGGCCATGAGGGTCTCGTCGAATTCCTGGAAAGGCATACCCTTGGTCTTGTCGACGAAGAGTGACGCGGAATCGACCATCATGTTCTGAAGGTCGATCTCGACCTTGTCTCCGCTGATCGCATTGCGACGGCGGGAGTAGATGGCCTCACGCTGATAGTTCATCACATCATCATACTCGAGGAGGCGCTTGCGGACACCGAAGTTGTTCTCCTCGACCTTCTTCTGCGCGTTCTCGATTGCGCTGGAAAGCATTGATGACTCGAGAGCCTCGTCGTCCTTCATTCCGAGCTTGTCGACTATGCCTGCGATACGCTCTGAACCGAACAGACGCATAAGCTTGTCCTCGAGCGATACGTAGAATGTTGAGGAACCGGGATCTCCCTGACGGCCGCTTCGGCCTCGGAGCTGACGGTCCACACGACGTGAATCATGTCTTTCCGTACCCAGGATAGCAAGACCGCCTGCGGCCTTGACTTCCGGGCTGAGCTTGATATCCGTACCACGGCCCGCCATGTTGGTGGCAATGGTGATCGTCTTTCCGAGACCAGCCTGCGCAACGATCTCGGCCTCACGTGCATGTTCCTTGGCATTCAGCACATTAGGATGATATCCGCGAAGCCTGAAGAGCTTGTTGAGGAGTTCGGACGTCTCGACATCGGTGGTACCGATAAGCACGGGACGGCCCTGCTCGGAGAGCTCGATGGCGCGATTGATGACGGCGGCGTATTTTGCCTTCTTGGTCTTGTAGATGAGGTCATCCTGGTCGTCACGGATTACGGGACGGTTGGTGGGGATGACCATCACGTCAAGCTTGTAGATGCTCCAGAACTCGCCTGCCTCGGTCTCTGCCGTACCGGTCATGCCGGCAAGCTTGTGGTACATCCTGAAATAGTTCTGCAGGGTGATTGTCGCGAAAGTCTGGGTCGCAGCCTCGACCTTCACGTTCTCCTTTGCCTCGACTGCCTGATGCAGGCCATCGCTCCAGCGACGTCCTTCCATGATACGGCCGGTGGACTCGTCGACAATCTTGACCTGGCCATCCATGATCACGTAGTCGATATCCTTCTCGAACATTGCATAGGCCTTGAGCAGCTGGCTTACAGTATGGACGCGCTCGCTCTTGAGGGCGAAGTCGGCCATGAGGGCGTCCTTGCGGTCCTGCTTCTCCATGGGAGACAGGTCAGACTGCATTATTTCGGCAGTCTGGACACCCACGTCGGGCAGCACGAAGAAGTTGTCGTCATGCACGCTTCTGGCAAGGGCATCATGTCCCTTGTCGGTCATGTCAACTGAATGGAGCTGCTCATTGATCACGAAGTAGAGGTCATCGGTGACAACGGGCATTTCCTTCTCGTTGTCCTGCATGTAATAGTTCTCGACTTTCTGCAGGAGCACCTTCATTCCCGGCTCGCTGAGGAACTTGATGAGAGGCTGGTATTTGGGAAGTCCCTTGTGGGCACGAAGAAGGAGTTTGCCGCCTTCTCTCTCATCGCCTGCCGCAATGAGTCTCTTGGCCTCGTTGAGGGTCTGGTTCACCAGTGTGCGCTGGAGTTTGTATACGTCCTCCACATAGGGCTTGAACGCCATGAACTGGGCATCGCTGTCTTCGGTGTCGCGCTCCTCGCGTCCGCTGATGATGAGAGGCGTACGGGCATCGTCGATGAGCACGGAGTCGACCTCATCCACAATGGCATAATGGTGCTTGCGCTGCACAAGGTCCTCCATGTTGAAGACCATGTTGTCTCGCAGATAATCGAAACCGAACTCATTGTTGGTACCGAAAGTGATATCGCAGTTATATGCCTTGCGGCGGGCATCCGAGTTGGGCTGATGCTTGTCGATGCAGTCAACGCTGAGGCCATGGAACATATACAGAGGGCCCATCCATTCGGAGTCACGTTTAGAGAGGTAGTCGTTCACGGTGACGACGTGCACGCCCTTGCCTGCAAGCGCATTCAGGAATACGGGGAGAGTCGCCACGAGAGTCTTGCCCTCACCTGTCGCCATCTCGGCTATCTTTCCCTGATGCAGCGCGATACCGCCGACAAGCTGAATGTCGTAGTGCACCATATCCCACTTGATGTCGTTTCCACCGGCCACCCAGTGATTGGTGTAGGTCGCCTTGTCGCCGTCGATGCTGACGAAATCATGGTTGACGCTGAGGTCACGGTCGAACTGGGTCGCATTGACTGTAATGGTCTCGTTCTCCTTGAAACGGCGGGCGGTGCTCTTCATTATGGCGAATGCTTCCGGCAGGATGTCGGTGAGGCAGTTCTCAATAGCCTCATCCTCATCCTTGACAAGTTTGTCGGACTCGCTGGCGAGTCTCTCCTTCTCGGAAACGGGGATATCCTCGTCGAGCTCGGCCTTGATCTCCGCGATGCGGGCCTCGAAGGGAGCCTCGACCTCACGGAGCCTGACCCTGAGAGCTGCTGAACGCTCACGGATGGCATCGTCTGAGAGGGCATCAATTTCAGGATATACTGCAAGTATCTTCTGGAGTATCGGCTTCACGGCCTTATAGTCACGGTCGGCCTTGGAACCGAACAGCTTCGCAATTACTGATGCTAGATTCATTTGTTGATCAAATTAGTTAAATCTCACAAAGATAGTCATAATACTTAACTCCACAAAATATGAGCCCATGACAATTTGTCGCAAATCACTGCAATTCCAGACATAAGGAAAACCCGATAATTATTGTTATATTTGTGAGATTTAAACACACAACACATGTACGATTCAGAACACGGTCTCTATATCGCGCATTGCGAAAACGGGCCACTCAGCATTGTCGGCAAAATGGCAAACCGGCACGGACTCATTGCAGGTGCAACCGGAACAGGCAAGACAGTCACCCTTCAGGTTGTGGCTGAAAGCTTCAGCCAGGCAGGTGTACCCTGTTTCATGGCAGACATGAAAGGCGACCTCAGCGGCATCAGCCAGGCTGGCCGGATGAGCGGTTTCATCGAGAAGCGATGCCCCGAATTCGGCATCGCAAATCCTCAGTTCGCAGGCTGCCCCACACAGTTCTTCGACGTATTCGGCGAGCAGGGCCATCCCATGCGTACCACCATCTCGAACATGGGGCCGGTGCTTCTGAGCCGTCTCCTCGGCCTGAACGAGACCCAGTCGGGCGTACTCAACATAGTGTTCAAGGTTGCAGACGACCGCGGCCTTCTCATCCTTGACCTCAAGGACCTCCGCTCGATGCTCGGTTATGTTGCGGATCATTCAGCAGAGTATACAAACACCTATGGCAATATAAGCTCGGCATCGGTAGGCGCCATCCAGAGAGCGCTCCTCTCCCTCGAATCGCAGGGGGCTGACAAGTTCTTCGGCGAGCCCGCATTCGACATCAACGACCTCTTCCGCACAAGGGGCGGCAAGGGTGTGATGAGCGTTCTGGCAGCAGACAAGCTCATGCTCAATCCGAAGCTCTATTCGACCTTCCTGCTGTGGCTGCTGTCCGACATATACGCCCAGCTTCCCGAAGTGGGCGACCTCGAGCTGCCCAAGCTGGTGTTCTTCTTCGACGAGGCCCACACCCTTTTCACCGACACGCCCAAGGCTCTCGTTGAAAAGATCGAGCAGGTAATCCGCCTCATCCGAAGCAAGGGCGTGGGCGTATACTTCATCACCCAGAGCCCTACCGACATCCCCGAGAGCATACTCGGACAGCTGGGCAACCGCGTGCAGCACGCCCTCCGCGCCTATACGCCCAAGGACCAGAAGGCCGTCCGCACAGCAGCCGAGACCTTCCGCGCAAATCCTGCCTTCAAGACCGACGAGGCCATCATGGAACTCGAGACCGGCGAGGCTCTCGTATCATTCCTGGACGCAAAGGGTGCTCCTTCGATTGTGGAGCGCGCAAAGATACTCTTCCCTCTCAGCCAGATCGGCGCAATCGACGAGGCTCAGCGCAAGGAGGTTGTCGAATGGTCAGGCCTTGGCGGCAAGTACGACACCATGATAGACCGCGAGAGCGCATATGAGATGCTCTTGGCGGAGCAGGCCCAGCTTCAGGCTTCACAAGACGAAGCGGTTGAAGATGAGGAAGATGCAGAAGAGAAGCCCAGAAAGAGAAAGGCTGAGGCTGAAGAAGGCAAAGGCAGCGCGAAGAAGACTTCCGGCAAGGCCAAGAAGAGCATTGGAAAGGCCATCGTAACAGCTGCCGTAGGTGCAGCGGTAAGCTCGGTCAGCCGCAGTATCGGCACCGCAGCCAGCAATGCTGTGACGGGCAAGAAGAGCTCCAAGAAGACAACAGGAAAGGATATCGCGGGCAAGGCCATCACCAACGCCACCTCAAGCGCTCTCCGTACCCTTACACGTTCAATTCTAGGAAGCCTTGTCAAATAATGAAGAGATCGCTTCCCTTCCTGCTTGTGATGCTTTCAGTCGCTTCCTGCACATGGAGCGGCAGGAAGACCGTCAACCAGCCGGAACCCGAGCCTGAGCCCCTTCCGATAGAGGGCTTCTACAAATCACATTTCAAGGCAGATACATCCCAGGTCAGGAACGGAGACAGTTTCACAGGACTGTTCAACCGCCTCGGGCTCTCCCCTCAGGACGCCTACTCACTTGCCAACCTGTGCGGAGACACTTTTGACGTCCGAAGGCTCATAGCCGGAAACCGGGTGGTAGCCTACTACACACCTGACTCTCTGCACACGCTGAAGTACGTCGTATATACCCAGAACCGCATACGTTCATCTGTGTTCCAATGTTCCGACTCGCTAGCGGTATGGAACGTGGACAAACCTGTAGTGCATGAGCGCAAATATGCCGACGTGACCATAAAGAGTTCACTCTGGAACGACATGAAGGCTGCGGGCGCGTCCCCCACCCTGATCATGAACCTGGACGACATCTACCAGTGGAGCATCAACTTCTTCTCCCTGCAGGAGGGCGACAGGTTCCGTTTCCTGTATGACCAGACCGTATGCGAGGGCGAAGTCATAGGGATCGACTCTGTGTTCTTCAGCATCTTCAACGGAGGCGGAAAGGAGGTTGAAGCTGTACGCTACCACAAGCCCGGAGAGAAACGCGCCGGATACTGGGGACAGAACGGAGAGAGCCTGAAGAAGATGTTCCTCAAGGCACCTCTCAAGTACAGCCGGATCAGCAGCCGTTTCTCATACCACCGCAAACACCCGGTAACAGGCAAGGTGAAGGCTCATACAGCCGTCGACTACGCAGCACCGACGGGAACACCCATCCAGGCCATAGGCGACGGTGTGATCACCAAGATCGGCTACGACGGTTCAGGAGGCGGAAACCGCATCAGGATAAAGCATGCACAGGGATACGAGAGTTGCTACATGCACTTGTCCCGCTTTGCAAAGGGCATGAAGACAGGATCGCGTGTAAGTCAGGGCGAGGTGATAGGCTATGTGGGAGCCACAGGCACGGCAACAGGCCCGCACCTCGACTTCAGAATCTGGCTGAACGGGAAGCCCATCGACCCTCTTTCCCTGAATTCCCCCGCCACAGAACCGCTTGACAAGCAGTATATGGAGGAATTCGGTGCACTGCGCAACATCTATCGGGACATGATGGATTCTCTGGCAAGAAGCTATGTCCCATCAGACGTTCAGGTAGACACAACCGAGGAATTCAGTATAGAATACCCTGAAAATGACAATTGAACCCATTGCAATATTCCGGTCACCGATAGGAGGCAAGTTCGGTGTCCCGCGACAGGCGGGATTGGTGCCGGAACTGCATGGCACAATATCGTTCATCGAACCTTACAACAATGCCGATGCACTGAGGGGGCTTGATGGATTCGATTACATATGGCTGCTATGGGCCTTCAGCATGAGTGGGCGCAGTCAGGAATTCAAGGCTACCGTCAGGCCGCCAAGGCTTGGCGGCAACGAGCGGATAGGAGTATTCGCAAGCCGATCCCCTTTCAGACCTAACGGGCTGGGACTGAGCTCAGTAAGGATTGCCGGCATAGATTTCGAAAAATGTGAGATTCAGGTTCTCGGAGCCGACCTTGCCGACGGGACACCGATCTATGACGTGAAGCCCTATGTCGAATATGCTGACAGTCATCGCGATGTGCGCAGCGGCTTTGTGCAGTCCCATGCATGGGATCCGTTGGAAGTGATTGTCCCCGACAACGTGGCAGCGGTTTTCAAGACGGAAGAGGTCGATGCACTGAAAGGTATCCTCTCTCAGGATCCCCGCCCGCAGTATCACGACAACCCTGCAAGAATATACGGTCTTGTTTTCAAGGGCAAGGATGTGAAGTTCAAAGTAGAGGGTTCAACCCTTTCAGTTGTTGGTATAGAAGATACAAAGTAAGTTCTCGATAATGGAAAAAGCGACAAAAGGTCTCATAATATTGGCAACCCCGTTATTTGTGGGGTTCCTGTTCGGTTTCCTCGTAGGCAGTTGCAGCGGGAGCCACCATGCCACCAGAAAGGCTCAGAAACTGGCAGCGGAAGAGCCTGCCGGACAGATCCAGATCCCGATGGAGGTTCCCGACCTGACCCAGATTGAAGATAACGGGAATCAGGGAGATTCTGCCGAGGTGTATGAAGAGCCTCCGCAGAAGGAAATCATCTACTACACAAACAGGATTTCCTATTCCAAAACCTTCAACGACATCAATGACGCTCATGTTGAGCTGGCAAAGGCCGTCGGACTCAAGAGCATACCGAAAGACAGGGAGTCCGTCGTCAAGGATAAACTTGCCCTGGTTTCAGACAATGAGTATTATGTGGTGGACAATCTGCGTTACTCGGTACCGTATCTGACAAAGAGCGCAGCAGCCGAACTGAACACAATCGGCAAGGCATTCAATGAATCCTTAAAGGAAAAGGGGTTCCCTGTATACAAGCTGGTTGTAAGTTCCGTCCTTCGTACCCAGGAGGACCTTGATCGTCTTCGCAGGAGCGGAAATCCCAATGCGTCGGACAATTCTGCGCATTGCTATGGAACGACCTTCGACATTACCTACACGCGTTTCTTCCGCGAAGAGGAAACCGACGAGTTCATGCAGCCGTACGAACTTACAAAAGTACTGGCAGAAGTTCTTCTTGAACAGAAGAAAGCAGGGCATATCCTAGTCAAGTACGAAAAGCACGAGCACTGCTTCCACATTACAGCAAGGTAGCTGGTGCAAAACAGCAAGATATCCGTCCATACAGAGCAAAAGCTATTATTCCCGAGACAACTGATATACCCTTTCATACGGTATAAGGGCAGAAAAGTGGATAATCGTACTGCGGACAGCATTCCCAATCAAGGCATAATTGTTTTGCAGTGTGTCTTGGTCAATTATCTGGTCATTGTTCAGATAGAGCTAGACAAGGCTAATAAAGGAAGGGGAAAATAGATAAAGCGCTTAGGGGCTTTTCGGCCCCTGGCGCTTTCCCCAAGAA
The DNA here is from genome assembly GCA_018065985.1 of Candidatus Cryptobacteroides choladohippi. GTDB lineage: Bacteria > Bacteroidota > Bacteroidia > Bacteroidales > UBA932 > Cryptobacteroides > Cryptobacteroides choladohippi. The sequence goes on along the minus strand of JAGHSF010000039.1, from coordinate 11,723 downwards.
GTTTTTCATTAGCAGTAAATTTTTACCATAAGCTAACAGCCTTGACTCAGTGCAGCTGATGCCCCCGGCTTATACATATCTATAGCATCCATTTTTATTCCCAATTAAGTTTAGGACAATTAATACTTTTTTGTGCACCCTTTACTGTACCAGTCCATGTCCATGTATTATTGAAATTATAATAGTTAGCATAAGAAGAATAACAATCTCTTAACGTAGCAGTAATATTGTCAGAAGTTTCCGTCCCTGTGCAATCCTTACTGTCATTCATATAGCCCATCTGTTTATAGTTACTTAACGACGAGTTCATCGTTGAATAACATAATTCACAATCGGCGCCGACTCCTATGCCGCAAATGTTACTACAACTTGTGCTATTGCTTGAAATTGTTCCATCTGAATAACAAGCAATAATGTTCATAAATCGTGTATTTCCGCCAAAAATGCCGCCTGCATATCCACTTGATACGGTAATTGAAACATTTGCCTTTGAAGAGTAAATGTATGTACAACCATATCCGTTATGGTCACAAGCACCAAATATTCCTCCGACATATGAGTATCCTTCAATGGAACCCGATACAAAGCAATCGTACAAATTTAGTTTCCCATATTGTTCGTATCCGACGATACCACCTACTTTGCTTGTCCCTTTAATACCGCCAACGAATGAGCATCTTTCTATTTGCCCATTATACCCTTCTCGCATAAAACCGAGAATACCGCCAACATTTGACTCTCCTAGAAGATTTTTCACACCGTCACTGATAACTGAACAATTACTTATTGTTTTTGAGTCCGCATAACCATTTCCCATACTACCGACAAGGCCGCCCACATTTGACTTGCCCAAAATCTTTGAGTCAGAACGAAGCATAACAGAGCAATTTGATATTTCCCCATACTGGAGATCTCCTGCTAAAGCGCCTATGTTATTGTTACTACCGGCATTAATCTTAACACCTGAAATAATAACATTACTGACTGATGCATTCTTTATCATAGAGAACAAACCCTGATTATCGGTTGTCCTGTTAACATAAAGATTCATAATTGTATGGCCGTTACCATCAAAGTTGCCTTTAAATTCAAATGGTAGCCAGTTATGATTATCAAGATCAATATTGTTATCAAGTACAAACGATTTGTTACTGTAATCCTTCATCAGCAGTAATTGTCCGCCAGTCTTAATTATGTATGGATCAACACCTGTTCCCGATCCTCCAGCAAATGATATCGCGATATTTCCGTCCCATTTATCGCTCTCTACATCTTGCGTGGTCACGGTTATCTGATCACTATATGAAATGCCTTGAGAATTTTTGGCATAGGCTCTCACATAGTATGTTGTATTTACAATCAGGCCTGTAACATTGCTTACATATGAGCCTAAATCACTGGTGATTCCAAGGTTCGTTCTCTTGTCATTAACAGTTGGAGATGGAGATGTACTCCAGCAGTGTCCATATTCAATTATTTGAGCACCCCCTGTTGCTATTATTGTCCCGGAGATGTTGAAAGAGTTTTGGGTGATATTGGCGGCAGAACTTCCGGTATTAACTGTAGGGGTAGTTATTACCACTTTTCTCATGGATAGTTTCAATGTGGCAGTGCCTGAACTTTTGCCAGAAAAGGCTACATTAACTGTTTGTGTATACGCCCCCTCTCCGACTTTTGTTCTATCGACGGTTACTGTAAAGGAATCATTGGAGTCATATCTGACTGTTCCCTCCGTTTTGCTAAAAGAAAGCCAATCAGGAATGTTTGAAATTGAATATGAACAGTCCGAGGAACTATTGTTATAGCAATAGAAAGTCTTGTTATCTTCCAAATCACCAAAGTCATAACTGGTTTCAGACAAAGAAAATGAAGATTTCGCTTTTAACAGACAATCTGCCGTAGTCGCTTCCCCAGCCTTTACGGTAACCGATTTCGAGTCCTCGGCATATCCAGATTTTGAAAATGAGAGTGAATATTCACCAGGAGTCAGTCCGTTGAATTCATACTTTCCATCTGTTGAAGTCGTAAATGTTTTTCCTCCAGGACTCAATGATACCTGACAATTAGAAATGAGCCTTGCATCGTTGTAGTCCTTTACGCATCCTACTATTGAACCAACCTTAGAAGAAGACTCTTTTAACAAAACAGAGGTCGGAGATATCTGGCCAGCAATAACGGCAATATCCCTGGTCTCATTATCGTATCCGGATTTTGAAAATGACAAAGTATAGTCGCCTGCTTCAAGATCGTTAAAGGAAAAGACTCCATACTGATCTGTTGATGTTGATTTTCCACCAGGAGAAATCGACACGCCACAATTGGATATCAATTCTCCTGTCTTATAATCTTTAACGGTTCCCTTAATATCTCCGGTCAAGTCAACAATGTCTTTCGCACAAGATACGAATACTATTATCGAAAGGACTGTAAAAAAATAACGCAAGTGCTTCATAGTATTACATATATTTGTACATCAAATCCGCGAAGTCAATATGTTTACTGCTTGAATTCTTGTACACATCAAAGAACATGGTATTGTATTTGAGCTCATACTCAATAACGAGGTCATCTAATGTGTATTTTTTAGAATCGACATTAAATCCAAGAGTTTTGAAATATGTTGCAACTTTTTCTTCCGACAAATCCGCCATATGTGTTTCGTCAAAAGAAGTTAATTTAATGGTGTAAAACAATTCATCACAACGGGCATCTGTATTCCAATAATACTCATATGATTTCATAACTGTTATTGGCTTATTAAACAATGCCACAGTTGTCACTTCTCTCCCTCCAATTCCCCGCAAACTGCTATATAGGTATGATGTCCCCCATGAGATAGCATATTGTCTATATATATCATCGACAGAAACTGTTTTTTCGCCCCATGGCAATTGTGAGGGTTGTACGCCCTCCCATCCCAGAAGCCGATTCACAAGCAGATTATTACCTTCATCTCGCGAACCCCAAATAGGTTCCAATATATCCTCTACTGAATAGTAATCTGTTTTGACATGGGAGTTTGCCATTGTAACAGGTTTCTCTCGATTACTGATATCGTTGTAACGGCCTATGACTTCTCCTGAATAGTCTAACAATGACAACTTTGAATCATTTTCCTTATATCCAATCAATCTTTTTGTAGCCCCTCTTAAATACTCCAAATCTTCATATTCAGCTTTTACCAGTTTTTCTTCTTTCAAAGAATATAATCCATATAACCCTTCTCCATCTCTATCTCCGATAAAGGTCTTGCCATCGCAATCATAGATTTCCTCATATCTATTCTTTACAATGACATTCCCCGATGCATCCATTATTCCCTCCAATCCATCTTGCTCATACTGAATAAAGCCACACATCAAATATGCTAGATTGTCATATTTGGCTCTCACCAAGATTTCTCCGTCTTTTAATGAGATTAACCCACACTTATCATCGTCAGAAAATATTGCGCTGGTACCTGTCTTTGAGAATGCTCTCAAATCATATTTTTCAAACTTTTCACCAAATTCCGTAAATTTACAAGTACCGAGATTTATCAATCCATAATGGTTATTTCTCTTGGCAATTACGGTATTGTTTGAGCATAAAATTATATCATCATATTCAGTTGGAATTAAGACATTCCCGTTTTTGTCCATCAATCCGTCATGTCCTAATCTATCTGAAATAATTGAATACCCGTTTTCGAATTCTAAGGCAAGGACATATTGAGAAGGAAGTTCGGCAATGATTTCCCCTTTTTTGTTAATGATTTCGATTGACTTTCCTGGCTCCACAACAAGTGCAACATCGCCAGAGAAAAACGACCAATCTTTTAGAACAGGCCCTACTGGCACATCAGGCTTATTGATAGAGTACATAAAATAAGTCCCATCGGATTTCTCCGAATAGAACATCCCATTAACAGGAGAAGTTGCTTCACCAGAAAATTCGTCTTCTAAGATAAATTGACCATTCTCTTTAATTATGCTCCATTTGCCGCCTTCTTTTTCTTGAATAGAGAATAACGGTTGGGAATTATTGGAACAACTAATAAATATTACGAAAGAGAGGATGTATAATCCGACACCAAAATGTTTCATATCTTCTTTAGAAATTAAATGTTAAACAAATTCCCGAACTTCGTGAATCTGCATATGGTATAGCAGAAAAGTGATTAATTTTGTTTGTAACTAAAACTCGCTTTGCCCCTGAGGCAACAAATGCATCAATTAAATTATAGACATAAATTGCTGCCGCAGCTCCAATACAAACATTACGGCCGGTCTCCCATGAATCAGCCATAGAATTATATTCTGAAGCATATTTCGGTTGCTCTTGCATTTTTTTGATATAGGATGCCCTTGTGTTTTCGCAAAGTATGATTCCGCCGGCAGATGCAATTTCTCCAGCAAGTATCAACGATCCTTTTACAACGCTTCCTTTATAAAATTGCCCGACACTAGGGATTATTGAAAGAAAGCCGGGGCCTGCACCATATTTTGCTGAGACCTTAATGTCGTCATTATAGCTACCGCCATAGGAATTTTTATCTGTCACAGTATATAATACATCCACATCGTATTTATCAGAGTTTTCTGTCCAATATTCATCTATTTCACGACATACAATTTTTAGCTTGTGTCCATTTTCTGTAACATCAAGGATTATTTCCTGTTCATATTCACTACCAGAGGATTTTTGATTCTGGTATAATCGCTCCCTTGACTGTACGCTTGTATTAACAGTTAATCCTCTTTCAATTTCGAGTTTCTGCGACATCGAAACAAAAGCCATTTGCTTCGCTCCAGCCAATGTACTTCCTACTCCGTGGGAACGTACAAAGATGTAGGTACCAGATTGAGCTTCAGGCAGTGCTTGTGTCACCCATTTCGGCTTTAGTTTATCGGATTTGTTTCCTGCTAAAGCAAAATTCTGACTGCATAAAAAGGCAGTCAGAATGATTAGTATCAGACCAAAATATTTCATTCTTATCTGTATAGAGTTGTTTAATTTGTTTCGGCAGAAACATTATTTTGTTTTTGTCCTTGAATCCTCTGACTTTCAAGATTATACTGGTTCTGCTGATTCTGGGATTGCATATCTCTTTGATGCTGCCGATCCAAATTGTTCTGCTGCATTTCGTTCTGACGCTGCTGTTGTTGTTCGCCAAGTGTCATTCTGTTATTCTGGGCATCAAGTGCATCCCAGGCTTGTTGCATATCTTGTTCGAAAATCTTTTCATTAGCACGGATTCTATCGCTTTGCTGTTGCATTACACTAAGAACGCCAGCCCTATTGTATGTAACACATACTTCATATTTGTAGCGTTTTGTACTCGGGTTATATAATTTTCTGGTATCAAGTACTGATGCTCCGTTTACAACGCCCTTTGCCGCTGTCATAACCTGACTTCTCGTAGACTCATCAAGGGCATATTCTGAGTTAACTCCTGTTTCCTGCATATATTGGTCAAGTCCAGCTCTTACATATACTTCTATTTTTTCTTGCAATGCTGCTATTGCCTGTGCTCTTGCGGCATTTAATGCCATCTGCTCGTTCCCTGATTCCGCTTGACCAAACGCCCTTATTTCATTTGTACCTAAAGCGATAGACAATTCTTCAATAGGAGATTTGCGCACTTCAACAAACCCGGAAGCATCATACCCAGGTTGTGACTGATATTGCTGTTGGTATTGTGGTACTTGTCCTTGATATACGCCTTGTTGCGCCTGTTGATAATATCCGGGCTGCGGCTGATAGCCACCATAATTTGGATATTGCTGAACTTGCGATTCTTGGGCTTTTTTTGCAGACCCACAAGAAACGATGGCAAGTGTTGCCACGGAAAGGATGATGATGTGTAATGTTTTCATTTGTATTAGAGTTCTAAGTATATGACAAGAATTTGGAAACATTAATTCTATTGCGGTTTGTATGGTTAATCAGCTCTCCAAGATGTAGTCCTTCCGTACTTAATACAGTCTCACAGCTCTTCGCCAATGCTTCAAGACCATTATTTTTAAATGTTTTCGTGATTATAGATTCCGCCAAAGTAACGCAGATGCAATCATGATGATGGAGAACAAATTTGACATGTATGCATGAAAGCAGACATGCAAGCCTTCGATATCGAAGCGGGTGTTCTTCATGCCCTCGAACACATTATGCAAAGCCTCTAATTGCGTCTTTCTTCACATGACGAATTATTGCCTTGTCAGTGAAGAAGATCACAATGGCAAGGAATATCGAGCCAATGACAATCCAGAGTACAATTTGACCAAAAAGACACCCTATTCCCCTGAAAATCAAGAATATCAACGAAATAACTCCGGCAATCGTCACACCCCATTTATATATCAAATACCAGGTAGAGCCTTGAAGATAATCCGAACTGATATTCATTCCGAGTTGCTCCCAAAAGCCCATGCCGCCGCTAAATGCATCCAAAAAGCCGGGAAAAAAATCATCGAACTCATCAACGTCAGGTAGGAATATCACCTTCAGCAGACGAAGGAAGATCAATCCGCAGAAGATTCCAGCCCACTGGACCGGCGACAGATCCAATCTCACAACAAGAATGGCAGCACCTGCCAAAAGAGCGCAGAACAACAAGATATTTTTCATAAATCATCGATTATAAGCGAATATGTTTCAAATTTAAACTTCAACAGTATCGCAATCAAGTTCATATTAGTTCATATTTGAACGATGCAAGTTCATTCAAGTTCAATGAGGGAGATTTTTATTAACTTAGCAGAAATGTTATTCAAAAGGCTCATACACATGGCAATCATGGCGGTCCTGGCGGTGTCGTGCATAGGGATTGCCCGGCCGGAGTTTGCGCCAGCTCGGGAGCAGCCCGGGAAACAGGACCAGGAAGAAGACGGCGAATTTACAGAGATAGAGGAGACAGAGATCGTAAGCATCCCGGACCCGGTGTTCAAGGCATACATGATATGGCGGTATGACGGCAACTGTGACGGCGAATTGAGTCGTATCGAAGCGCAGAGCGTGGAGGCCATAGAACTTCAGTCGGACGAGATCTGCAGTCTGAAGGGACTGGAACGATGCGGATCGCTGAAGAAACTGAACGTCAAATCCACTCCGATAGAGCGGGGTGATGAATACAAGGGCAGAATCACTTCGATCGACCTGACTCACAACACCGCTCTCTCGGAACTGAGACTGGAGTTCTTGAACATTGAGAAAATCAATCTTAGCCAATGCACAGAGCTCAGAGAAATCGGCATCTTTCTCTGCCCCATCAAGAAACTGAACGTCAGCACTTTTAAGCATCTTAGCATGTTGGGTGCGGGCTATTGCAGTTTGGAGTCGATAGACCTCAGCGAGTCCCCCACCCTGAAGGAAGTGCATCTCGACAATAACATGCTCAAGACCGTAATTGTAGGAGAACTGCCTGAATTGGAGTACATCGACATAAACGGAAACCAACTCGAGGAAGTCGACTTCTCCAATTGCAGAAAGCTGAACGCGCTGGACTGCCACAACAACCCCGCACTTCATACAATTTACCTGAAGAAAGGTCAGAGTCTGGGAGCACTGACAAAAGATGAGCACACGAAGATCAAGTACATCGACTAATATGAACTAATATGAACTTGCATAAAAGAGAGAATTGCAGTTCTTTTGTAGCCATGTCAGATAAAATGATTCCGGGAACGGGATTCCTCCTTCAGGAAATACAAAGAAAATACGGGAAACGGATTGCAACTTCGACGGACTTCGAGTCGCTTTCAAACAATATAATGGAAGTCACGAGGGAAAGCATTTCTTCATCGACCCTGAAACGCCTTTGGGGATATGTTACACTCAGTCCCAGGCCGCGTGCAAGCACTCTCGACATTCTTTCCCGCTACCTTGGATTCAAGGACTTTAATGCATTCCGCAGCGACATCAAGAAACGCGAGATATCAGGATCGAACTTTTTTGAGACGAGCTACATATCCGTCAACGACCTAAATGAGGGCGACTGCGTAACCATCGGTTGGGCCCCAGACAGGCTCGTGAAGCTCAGGTACCAGGGGAACTTCAGCTTCATGGTGGAATCATCGCAGAACTCGAAACTTGAGCCAGGCGACCGGTTCGAGATGACGACGCTGATGATTGGTTATCCACTCTTCATATACCGAATCCTGCGCAACGGAGAATATACCCAGTCGTATATCGCCGGCAAAGACACCGGCATCAACATACTGAAGATCAATTAATTGTCACCAGCCTCCATAATAGCCAGAGTGGCTTCGCGCAAGACATCCTCAATGCTCATCACCACGGTGTCGGCAGGCGCGGAGAAGTTTTCCAACGCAACAGGTTCTGCAAACTGATCCTCCGGCCTGAATATCCATATCAGGGCGAACGATGCAGCCACCGCCAGCACAGTCGCTGCCCAGGGCCACACCGGACTACGCAACAATGCTGACTTGACATCTGAAGCGGTCCTATATCGCCTTTCCGGGTTATGTCGCATGCAGCACTTGGCAACTTTCCTCTTTGAAGGAATGATTTCCCGGATGAGGGCTCCAAGCGACCAAATGTCGGTACGGGAATCCACTGGGTCCCCAGCCAACAGTTCCGGTGACGCGTATTCGCGTGTCCCGGCTGGAGTTTTAAGAAGGCTCAGCCAATCGGCATCAGAATAGCCGAAATCTATTAACTTGGCATTGCTGCCATTATGGGTGACAAGAATATTCTCCGGTTTGAGATCCCTGAAGATCACTTGCTTGCCGTGAATATAAGTAAGGGCGTCACATACTTCGCAAATGATTTTTAGTGCAGTTCGCCTGTCCGGCACAGACAGTTCGCTGAGAGGCACGCCATCCACCCATTCCATCTCCAGGGCACGTCCGAAGTCCGGAAGGTCGCGATAACCGAAGTACTGTCGTATATTGGGATGTTCCATACGGCATCCTATCTCATACTCTTTCTTCAAAAGGTCCTCGTAAACGAGATTGCCGCGAAACTCGGGCTTGAGAATCTTAAAGCAGCGGTATTTGCCCGCAACATTGCCTCTGTAGATGAGGAAAGCGGACGACTCCGAACCATGAACAAGTTCGAAGTCGGAGGCATGCGCACTGCGTACATCCGCCGGCGAAACAAAGAAACCTGACGAGAAGCCCATGACTCAAATATACGAAAAATTGCTAATTTTGCGTGCAGGATGCGTATCTGCAAAATAATAATGACGGCTTTGCTATTGCTCTGCACGAGCCTGGCATTCGCCCAGCAGAATAACTGGGACGAAGTGCTGGACCGCTATGAGCTCTTGTGTGAGCGGTGTCTGGAACTAAAGAAACAACAACAGGTTGGAGTAGAGGTTCCCCGCGAATCGCTAATGTCACTGGCAACGCAGTTGTCCTCATTGAAACGCACTCTCAAGGAAGCGAAGGGAAAGATGTCGGCCGCCCAACAAGCGAGATTCGACATGATACGCAAGCAGTTCGGATCGACCGGCACGGCACAGTCGACGCCTATGGAGGAAAAAGTCTCAAAAACATCCGCCAAAGCAGTTGCAAAGCCCTGCCAAATCACGGAGCTCGAACTTCCGGTACGGGTCCCATACACTCCCAAAATCCATGCGATTCCAATGCTTTCAGACACCTCCGGTGTATTAGCATTCTCAGCCAAGGGCCTCTCTTCTTCAGGAATCATCGCTGCAAAAGCAATCACGGAACATCAGTATGCAGGACAATCTCGTCCGAAGTTCTTCGTATCAGCGCAAGCAAGTATCTTCCCCGCCCTTTCATACGGCCTTGCCGCCGGTTCGGTCTGGAAACACTGGGGTGTTTATGCAAAAGGACGGTATGACATGTGCTTCAGCATCCCAGCACCGTCATACAACTGCAATTCCCGCGGAGCCATTGAAAACGGTGGAAAATTCGTCCAGGGCGGGAAGGAAGCCCAAAGACGCATCGTCGGCACGGCCGGAATAATCCACAGATTCGGAAAGATACCCGGAATCTACTGCGGCATAGGCTACGGGATGTACAGCTACATGGCTCAGGATGCGGAAGGGAAATGGGCGCGCGTCAGTGACCTCTCGACGCAAGGGGCAGCCTTTGACATTGGAGTCTGTCTGTTCACGGATAGATATTTCACCGCTTCCGCAGGTATTTGCACGACAGGGCTACGCTATTCCGAACTGGAAATGTCAGTAGGGATTGTATTTTAAACTGAGCGTAGGACGTCGGCATCAAAACGGACGACAGCGTAAGATAAGATCATTCTTTTCAAGGACAGCGTCAAACACAATGTAGTCGAGGAAGCCTGTACATTAGTGGGAAAACTCCAGTAAAATCGTGCGTCTGCTTGCACATATACTGAGAAATTCATTGATTATATGTGCAGCTACAAAGACAGAATATGCCTTACAGGGCCGTATGAGGGCCATTTCATGATTTCTTGCGCACATATAACTGGCAAGATTTTCAGTATATGTGCATTCGGAGAAGGACGGGGCGAATATTCGGAGCGAAGCGACAAGCACCCTTCCCCGCAGGAGTGCTCCCCGCTACGGGATTCTGCGACGGCCACCAGAGGCCTCGTCTCGAACCCGAATCCGCTTGGGAGCACTCCCGCGGCGCGCAAAGAGGCTGTCTAAGATAGTTCTGGTATGCACGCCCCAGCAGACAGCGGTTGCTTGCACATATACTGAAAAGATCATTGATTATATGTGCAGCTCCAAAGACAGAATATGCCTTGCAGGGCCGTATGAGGGCCTTTTCTTGATTTCTTACGCACATATAACTGGCAAGATTTTCAGTATATGTGCACTCGGAAAAGGCCGGAGCAAGTAATCTCGGAGCGCAGCGAGCCGGAGGACGTTACGGGGAAACACCGAGTCAGAGGCGCATACTGAGCAGCCGTTTCAATCATTCGGAGCGCAGCGACAGGCACCCTTCCCCGCGGGGGTGCTCCCCGCTACGGGATTCTGCGACGGCCACTGCGGGCCTCGTCTCGAACCCGAATCCGCTTGGGAGCACTCCCGCGGTGCGCAAAGAGACTGCCTAAGGTAGTTCGGGGATGGCACGCGCCGACAGACAGGGGTTGCTTGCACATATACTGAAAGAATCATTGATTATATGTGCAGCCACAAAGACAGAATATGCCTTGCAGGGCCGTATGGGGGCCATTTCATTATTTCTTGCGCACATATAACTGGCAAGATTTTCAGTATATGTGCACTCGGAAAAGGCCGGAGCAAGTAATCTCGAAGCGCAACGAGCCGGGGGACGTTACGGGGAGACACCGAGTCAGAGGCGCATTCTGAGCAGCCGTTGCAATCATTCGGAGCGCAGCGACAGGCACCCTTCCCCGAGGGAGAGGACAGGGGTGAGGGGGGGGGTAACGTGAAAGGAAGGACGCTCGCCGGCAGGACCGCGAAGCGCAGCGAGCCGGAGGACGTTACGGGGAGACGCCAAGTCAGAGGCGCATTCTGAGCAGCCGTTGCAATCATTCGGAGCGCAGCGACAAGCACCCCTCCCCGAGGGAGGGGACGGGGGTGGGGTAACGTGAAAGGGCAGCAAAGCTGTCGCGGTTTTCGGACCGAATGGTACGAAAATAAGAAAGCCCCGAAGACATCGTCTTCGAGGCTTTCGAAAAGCGGCAGCTGCCTACTCTCCCACTTGGTGTAGCAGTACCATCGGCGCTAGTGAGCTTAACTTCTCTGTTCGGTATGGGAAGAGGTGGATCCTCACCGCTATAACCACCGCAGTATTTTA
>JAGHSF010000053.1 GCA_018065985.1 Candidatus Cryptobacteroides choladohippi | reverse complement strand
TAAGGCCACAGGCAAGGTGACCTAATGAAAATCCTTGAAAGCCCTTATCCAGCGCCCGCGGGGCGCTGGTCGGTTTTTAACTGAAGAGCGGTCTCTGCCAATAGCAGGGGCCGCTGCTCAATTTTCCCACCGGTCCCACGTCCATCCGGAGGCGCTTACTCTTTATCATCATCATAAAGCCTCCACCAAACGACAGCATCATTATTCTTAATTGAATATGCTACAATGATGATTCTTTGATTATCATATAATGGGGAAAGAATATTCTTGAAATAATCCGCTCATGAGATTCGGTCAATTGAATGAGGAGGGCTTGAGGTATACGAACAATGGCAACAGCGTATTCCTTCCTGCCGCCGGCTGTTGCCGGTGGTGGGGGAGAACATTACTGTCAAACTTGCTGAGGTAATCTGTGCACGGGCTATGTTGAGAGTCCTGTCTGCTTTAAGAACCTTTGTACAGGTATTGCCGGAGAGGTCTGTCACCTCAATCTTTACCCCAGTGTAGTCATTCTTGGGCATCGAGATGTAGAAAGGCTTTGCTTCCGAGGTGAGCGCGACCCCGGTCTCGCCGCAATTGAGGGTGACCTCCTTTGCACCCGGATATACCCTTACATAAGCGGCACCATCTTCATCAAGGGCGATCAATCCACCCTGAGCTTGATCTGTGGTGACTTTAATATCTTTCACCACGCCATTGCCTTTCAACTCCAGACGCAGCGTCCCGCAGATGTTCTTGAAATCCGCCATCGATGCTACTCCCTCAGAGACAGACACTTTTGCCATCATAGGAGCGCAGCATGCATTATTTGATGGGGCGTATGCCTGTTCAGTGTGCAAGACGCCTCCATTTACCATGTTGAGGTTGTCGCCATATCCGGCAGTGTACTCCCCGTCCTTGATAACGAAGGCCGCCTTCCCGGTTTCAGAGTCGATGCTCTCTATCTTGTAGACTGCAGTTGCCGATTTGGCATCCTTGACGATTATCTCGTCAGTTGCCTCCCATGCAACCTTGCCGTCCGTCATGCTGACCGTTGTCCTGGTCGCGCCTGAAGTGAATGCGGTAAACACGGGAGAATCGTTTTTGGGGCTTTTCATGAGCTCTTCCCTGGCACAGGACACGAGTGCCACAAGTGCAGCTGCGGCTGCGAATATCAGTGTCTGTCTCATTGTCTCGTCCTCCTGTCAATTGAACTGATTGCTCTCATCTTCGTCAACAATCATTGGGTTGATTCCTCCGCTCTGGCAGACGATGGACGCGGATCCGATAGTAACCGTCTCTACTTCAGGAGACTGGTAGTGAAGTTTTTTCACTGTCATATCATTCATGTTATGTTTATATTCTGTTTTTGGCGGCGCAAGTATAATAAACGGTGGCGTAGATGCCAATATCAACTTAAGTAAGTTTTTGCTAAATTTGCGCTATATTTACTAAAACCTATCATATGAAGTTAATTCAGGAGCTCTGCTCAAAGTACACTACTGCCGATGATGTAAAGGCGCAGGGCGTTTATCCGTACTATAAACCTATCTCTTCAGGACAGGATCCGGTTGTGCACATGGCGGACGGCAAGGATGTCATGATGTTCGGTTCCAATTCATATCTCGGTCTCTCCGATGACCCCAGGCTCAAAGAGGCAGCTATTGCTGCAATCCAGAAATATGGAACAAGCTGTTCAGGCAGCCGTTTCCTCAATGGAACACTCGACATACACAAGCAACTTGAGGAGAAACTTGCAAAATTCGTAGGCAAAGAGGAGGCTGTCACATTCAGTACCGGCTTCCAGGTGAATCTCGGAGTTGTCAGCACACTGGGATTCAGAGGAGGGTATATACTCCTCGACGATACCGACCATGCATGTATCATTGACGGTTCACGGCTCTCTTTCAGCACGGTTTACAAGTTCAAGCACAATGACATGGTTTCTCTTGAGCAGAAGCTCAAGGCCTGTGAAACCGATGCGCCCAAACTGATAGTTGTCGATGGAGTGTATTCAATGCTCGGAGATCTCTGCCCGCTCCCTCAGATATGCGATCTCGCCGATCAGTACAATGCAAGCGTCATGATTGATGATGCGCACGGACTGGGTGTATTCGGCAAGAACGGATGCGGTACGGCCGACCATTTCGGATTGACTGACAGAGTTGACCTCATAATGGGCACCTTCTCCAAGAGCTTCGGTTCACTTGGCGGATTCATCGCCGGCGATCACGAGACTGTCAACTATCTCAAACACAACGCCAGGTCTCTTATATTCAGCGCATCCATGACACCTGCTGCCGTGGCTGCTGCCGACAAGGCGCTGGAGATAATGCAGACAGAGCCCGAGCGTATAGCAAACCTCTGGGATGTGACCAACTACGCCCAGAAATTGTTCAGAGAGAATGGCTTTGACATCAATGCCACACAGTCACCAATCATTCCTCTCATGGTACGTGACACAATCAAGGCAATGCAGATTGTTGAACTGGCATATCAGCAGGGAGTGTTCATCACTCCAGTCATAGCGCCGGCTGTACGCGAGAGTGATGTCCTCATCCGTTTTGCCCTCATGGCAACGCACACGAGAGCGCATGTCGACAAGGCTGTTGAGGTCCTTACTGCAATCTTCAAGCAACTTAAAGTCATAGAATAGTCCCCATGGTCATCCTTATTACCGGTATCACCTCTGGCTTCGGCAAGGCGATGGCTCAGCGCCTGACTGCCGACGGGCACAAGGTTTACGGAACGCACCGTAAAGCCGCTGATTTCATTCCTGGTGTCACTTACATCCAGGCCGACAGCCAGTCAGATGCGGATTGCGAAGCCGCCGTACAACAAGTAATGGCCGCTGAAGGACGCATCGACGTGTTCATCAACAATGCCGGTATGGGGATTGGCGGCCCCATTGAATTCAACCAGATCTCCGAGACACAGAGGCAGATGGATGTAAACTGGATGGGCATGGTGCGCTATCTGCACTTCGTGCTGCCCATCATGCGCAAGCAGCATTCAGGACGCATCATATGCCTGAGCAGTATCGGCGGGCTGATGGGCCTGCCGTTCCAGGGCGCCTATTCGGCTTCAAAATACGCCATCGAGGGTTATTGTGAGGCTCTCCGGCTCGAGACCCGGAATGCAGGTATCAAAGTCATTGTCGTGGAGCCTGGCGACTTTGCCACCTCATTCACAGCGCAGAGAGCATCAGTCACAGATCCGGAAGCACAGGCTGCATATCCGAGCTATTCCAAGGCACTTTCGAATATCGAGCACGATGAGACGAACGGGCTCAAGCCGGAATTCCTGGCTGCAAAGATCTGCAAGATAGTCAAGGCGAAAAGGCCACGGCACAATTATATTGTCGCGACCTTTGTGCAGAGACTTTCTGTCTACATCAAGGCAATTCTGCCCCCGAAACTGTTTGCAAAAGTACTGAGCCTTTATTATGGCTTATAGCACCTGTTGGCCAAAAATCATTTCCAGAGCCTTTGCATGAACTGGATGGAGAAATCCTCCCAGTTGTACCATTCGTGTCCGCCGGGAGCCAGATAGAACTCGTGGGGATACCCCTTTCTGGTGAGTTTGCGGTCCCAGTTACTGATTCCAGGCTTGAAGAAGTCCGTTTTACCTATCATTATCATATAGAGTTCCGGAGGATTCTGGAATTGCATCTCCATATACTCATCAAGTTTCCTGTAAATCTCTGCTCTTTACAGCCTGTTCCCAACACGATGCTCGAGCTGAAGAAGACAATCCGGATAGTTCTCAATCAGGACAAGAAGAATCTTTCATAGACATATCCCATGTGGGCGCCTGGTCCACATAGGGGGCTGGCCATTATAGGCATTGCCTACACGAAGATTCCGACTATCCACTTTACGATCAGGCAGACAATCGCGATCACAAAAGCGACAATCAGGATGGCAAGTCCTATCACGAATGTGGTCAGCAGGCTTACACCCAGGAAGTTGAGCAGCAACAATGCCGCAACGGCGGCAAGGCCGGAGACCAGGAACAGGCCGAAGCCTTCGGCAAAATACAGCCACACGCTTGGGTATTGTCTGTCGATGGCATCCTTCGATTTGCCGATGAACCATATTCTCAGCAGAACGAGCGAACCGAGGAGTATCAATGTCTGTACCAGCGCCAGCAGACCGTAGAACTTCCAGCCGGGATTGTTGGTGCGTATGGCCCAGGACATCACAGGATTGAGCTTGTTGTAGAAGTTGAAGAACACAGGGGAGACAAGCACTACATACAGCCAGAATGCTGTACTCACGCCTGCTGAATATATTCTGTCAAGTTTGCGTGCCGCCTTGCTTCTGAGGGCGTTGATCTCAGTTCTGTCGCCGCCGGCCATCTCAGCCTGGTCGAGCATCTTGAGAGTGGAGGCGCTGGATCCTCTCCTGATACGCTTCTCAGCCTTGCTGACGAGGCCGGCGGACCATTCGTCTATGGGACTATCCCCTTCATGATGGAAGACTCCGTTGCAGATTATGCCCTTGTAGCTTCTTCCGTCATATTCATACTCAACGTAAGTGGAACTGACGCTCCGCACCATGGCTTCCTGGAAGAGTATCCTTCCTTCGTCGGTGTCAGCCTTGGCAACGAGCTTGGACAGGGCTGAACTGCAGCGTACATCCTCGGGATAGAGTTCACTGCCGGAAAGGGATTTCTCACGGATGCTGAAGTCGGTTGAATCGAATCCGAGATTCCCGTTTTCGGCGAACTCGCGCACCCTGCTGTCGCAGATAAAGCGTCTCAGGGTTTCCTGGCTGAGCGTCCTGGTGACAATATAGCGGAACTCGTTCTTTCCCTCACCCTCGCAGACTTTACACACAAGGTAGCCCTTGCCGGAGCAGGTCTTGCAGACCAGGTAGCCGGACGAGCAGTCCGGGCATGTGACATAGCCGCGGCCGTCACAGGTTCTGCACGTCTTTGTCCCTGTGCCGCCGCAGGATTTGCAGCGCCAGTGGCCTCTGCCGGAACAGGCAGAGCAGGGCACCTCCTTCTTTACCCATTCGTATCCTCCTACCTGCTTCTGCTGTTGGAAATCCCAATGTGTCTTCCATTCACTGAGGTTCTCGATGACTTTGCCGGTGCCGTTGCACTTGGAGCAGTCCTGCTCTCCCTTTCCATGGCAGGAAGGACAGTTTTCCTTGCCGTCACCGCCGCAGGTGCCGCAGCGCAGGTGCCGGTAGTCACCGTGGCATCTGGGGCAGAGCTCCTTGCCCTTGCCGAGGCAGGTGTAACAGTTGTTGCGGCCTTGGGAGTTGCAGCTGGCGCATCCTTCGATGTGCGCCGAGCCATCAACCTCCACAAATGACTTCTTGTCTGTGAAATCGGCAGGGACATTCAGATTGTAACTCCATGCGGATATTTCGGAAAGCTTGAAATACTTTCTTGGAGAGACTGTCCATCCCTTGTATGGCCTCTGCCTTTCTTCCGTGCTGCGATCCTCGTACTGTGTCCTGACGGAGCACTCTCGTATCGGGCAGTCGTCGTTGACGGTGATCCTGACGTCGTTGCCGTAGTCTTCGAACGGATGCTGGGAGGTCAGGCGAGAATATGCGTTGATCGCGCGTTTGATATCCTGTACTTTCATAGGCCTAGTCGTTATGGAAGAGTGCATATACCACCTTGCCAAGCACAATCAGGACAAAGGCAATCAACATTACTGTACAATATATCGTGAGACCGGGATTATATATCTCGGACTTTGTTTCCTTGACTGTGGATAACGCCCCCCTGGCCTTTGCCATTGGCTTGGTCTCCGTGGAGAGGCCCAGGGCCTCCTTATAGTCGGTCACAAGAGACTTGGGCTTGACCTGGTCTGTGATGTTGAAGGCGATCTTGAGGCCTTTGGCGCCGAAGGCTTCCTTGACCGTGCAGGAGTCCACCCTGGTGCGCATCGCTTCCCTTTCGGCAGGGTCGGTGACGTTGAGGGACTTTCTGCTCCCGCATCCGACTATGGTCGTGATAGTGATAAGAAGGACAATCATCTTTTTCATAATCACAAATTTAGAAAAAAATACTATCTTTACAAACATGCCAGAAACCAGAGTCTCATACGCTACAGGAGAGTCGGTAGAAGTCAAAACCGCCGAAGAGAAAACCCTGTCCGGTGCCCGCTGCCCTCACTGCGGAGCTGCGGTCGGGGAGGATTGCGAAATCTGTCCGTCATGCGGACACCGTCTCGTGTCATACTGCACGTTCTGCGGCACCCCTATGGAGTGGTCAGACGATGAGTGCCCTGAGTGCGGAGCCCCTGCCGAAGGCATCAGATGCCCTTCCTGCGGCACCCTGAGCCACAGGTCCTTCTGCCCGAAGTGCAACACCCCCGTCACGAGGGCTGCGGTCAGGATGGCCGAAGCTGCGAAGGCCGACCCGGTCTTCCAGGCTGCGATCGGGCAAAGTGCGAAGGTGGAGGAGCTTGAGCTCAGACTCGAAAGCGCAGCACCTTCCGAGGCGCCCCTTATCCGGCAGGAGCTCATCAAGGTCACGAACGACCTGAACGACACGCTCGCGAAGATGCTCCCTCCGGCCGGCAGCACGCCGCAGGAGCAGCGCAACTACCACTGTGCACGCAAGGTTGCGGTCACTGTCAGAACCATCCGCCGTGTGCGAGTGGGTTGGGTCTGCAACTATTGCGGCTGCACCCATGACCAGCCGTCCGAGTGCTCCAAGCCCTATCTTGGAGGCACATGGAAATATGAAGACATTACGACATCCCGAACCGACTACGTCAAGGAATGATGACAGATCCCCAGAAAACTGCCGTTGCACCTCAGAAGACCGCCGTCGCTCCACAGAAGACAGCCGTCGTTCCGCCGCCGGATCACACGGCCTCTGGCCCGTATCATTTTGGAAGCGAGGCCGTCAGCAGCGGCGCCGAGGCCGACATCGCAATCGTCGAGAGGCAGGGCAGGAAATATGCACTGAAGCGGTACCGCGAAGGTTTCCATCCGAACACCAGGGTCAACGAAGCCCTGAAGCACCTTGGCGGCAGGGGAGTCGTCGCGGACATCTTCGAGACCGGCACTGCGCCTGACGGCAGGGAATACGAGCTTATGGAATACGTTCCGGGCGGCTCGCTGGCCCGTTACGACCTCAGAGGCAACGCAGCAGCCATCACCACCATCGTACTTCGCGTCGCGATGGCTCTGGATGCCTGCCACCGCAGCCGTATCATTCACAAGGATATCAAACCCGCAAACATACTTGTCAGGGACATGTCGGTATGGGACTGCGTCCTCTGCGATTTCGGAATCGCCGATATGATGAATACCGACGGCAAAGCCATCACGAAGCAGTCACGCACGCCCATCTACGCGGCTCCTGAAATATATGATCCTGCCTGCGCCAAGGCCAGAATCGACGGCGCGGACCTTTTCGAGATAGGCCCCGCGGCTGATTTCTATTCTCTCGGCATGACAGCTCTCTGCCTCTGGGCCGGAGAACAGGCCTTCCTCGCCGCAGAGGAACAGATGGCCGTTGAGAAGCTCAGTGGCGGCATAGCCCTCCCTAAGGAAATGCCTGAGCGCCTGCGCGGCATCATTGCCGGACTTCTTATGAAGAATCCGTCCGAACGCTGGACCCTCAAGGACATAGAAAAGCGGCTCGGGGGCCATTGGGCCGTGATGCACAGGCTCAATCCTCTGAGCGATGTCAAACTGGACAAGAACACGGAGAGCAAGGACTACGCGATGACGGGCAAGACCATAGGAGCATTCCTGAACAAGGTCTACATGTGGCAGTTCGCTGACGCAAAGGCTCCTGCCGACACCAAGGTCTGCCAGGCGATAGTGGACAGTTTCTCCGATTATGAAGGCTCATACATGCAGCTCTTCTTCGAGAGCAAAGGTGACCGCTTCGCCGACCAGGACAGCTGGATGGAATACTGCTGCGACTGGGAGACGGGCGACAACGCAGGCAAGGCGGGCCCTCAGGACGAGGACACCAGACTCGAGATTTCGATGATGAAGACCATCAAGGGCTTCGGCTTCGACCCGTACTACGAGTTCGAGGATGACACGGTCAGCTCGCTCGACGAGCTGGCGGAAATCGATGCCTATGACAGGAAATTCGGTCTTACCCACGGCCTGAAGGGCTGGCTGGCCGTCCAGTACCACGAAGACCCCGATGCTGACCTTTCGGAAGAATACGCTTATGAGACGCTTCTGGAGGAGTACATCCTTGCCATCGAGGCGATTGACCCCGAGTCTGCCGAATGCGGATACTATCGCTATGCCTGCGACAAGGCTGAAGAGAAGGAACTGGAAATAAACAGGACGCAGAGGAAGAACCGCGGCAGGACCATTGCCCAGACAGTCCTGGATGTGGTCCTCGTGGTCCTGCCGCTTGCCTTCATCACGGTCTGGGCACTATGCTCGCTCAATGCGGAGCCGAAGATAGTCTACTGGCCCTTTCTTGCCGCAGTTGTATTCCAGCTGGTGGCGAATGTCGGAAGGGTGCTGTTCAAGAGATACAATTACACCATCACTCATGTGGCCGGCGGCCCGCGGACAGACCTCATGGTCTCCGGCCTTATCAAGGGGCGGAAGGCTGATATAGGGATGGAAGAGCTCGTCGTGGAGCCGCTGTACTACGCCTTCAGCGATGAAGATGACTTTGACTCATCCCTGAACGGCATCACCAGGAATCAGATCTGGCGTGGTTGGAGTGAATTCGTCAAGGACCGCAGGAAGAAGCTGACAGGCCATCTCGTCAGAACCTTTGCCATCATCGTGCTGGCGTGCCTGATTTTGCCGGGCCCCGATACCGTAATGCGCACAGATTCTCAAACCGAAACCACCGAAATCAATGAATAAATGCAGTAAATGTGGCAGGGAGAACCGTAATGAAGCCCGATTTTGCCGCTTCTGTGGCGCTCCCATAGAGCAGGAAAGCGACTTCACCGGTTTCTACGGCAAGAAGAACATAGAGAGGGAATTCACCCGCTTCCGGGCGAGGGCGAAGGCCGCAGGCCTCGTGAAAGGCCATGGCGCCGACATAGGTCTGGACTGCCTCATTACAGGAGAGTCCGGCACCGGCAAGCTGTTCCTTGCCGACAAGCTCTACGACGTTCTGCTGTCCGGGGGAGTGGTGGAGAATTCGAAATATACCCTAGTCGACGCTTCTGAATTCGACAAATGGATGGAGAAGTTCGATGACAATCTCAAGGTGGCCGGCAAGGGAGCACTTGTGATCACGAATTCCCAGAAGCTTCTCCCGGGCGGGTTGTCCTCCGATGTCAACAAGCTTGACCGTCTGTTCGCCAGAATGCGTTCCAGTGCCGGCAAGATGCCTCCCGTGTTCCTCTGTGGACTGAAGCAGGGGATGGACTCCTTCATCGACAGGAATCCTGACGCCGCGTCTCTTTTCGAGTGCCGGTTCAATCTCAGGACCCTTTCCAAGGAGGACCTCGCGGCCATCTGTCAGGACAGGCTCCGCAGCTGCTTCAAGCTGGATCCGACGCCCGAATTCTCCGACAAGCTGCTCAGGCGCTTCGACTGGATGCTGCGGAACAATGTGCAGGGAGGAGGCCACCTTGCGGACACGGAAGCTCAGGAGGCGGGCGTCAGCGCCCTTCTCAAGGGCAGCGGCAAGCTTGGTCCAGACGACATCAGGGGTGAAGTCTTCGTGCCACGCACGGAAGCGGAAGTCTGGGCTGAGATGGACAAGTTCATCGGTCTGCAGACCGTCAAGGACGAGATGCATGCCATAATCGACGGCGTCAGGGAGGCCAGGAAAGAAGGCGGCTCCCTTAGACTGGACGACCACTATGTCTTCACGGGCAACCCCGGCACGGGCAAGACCACGATGGCACGCTGCTTCGCAGATATCCTCGGCGCAATAGGAGTGCTTCCGCAGGGGCAGTTCATTGAACTGGCCGGCAAGGACCTTATCTCCGATGTCGTGGGCGGCAGCGAGAGAAACGTCCAGGAAGCTGTGGACCGCGCCATGGGCGGCGTTCTCTTCATAGATGAAGCATACGGTCTGAATGAGGGCCAGTTCGGCAGGGCGGCCATTGACAAACTCGTCCCAATCCTGGAAAATGAGAGAGGGAAATTCATTTGTATAATAGCGGGTTACACCGAGGATATGAGGAACTTCCTCAAGGCCAATCCCGGGCTCAAGTCACGTTTCAACAAGACAATCGATTTCCCGGACTACAACCCTGCCGAACTCGAGACTATCTTCCGCTCGATGGCGGAAGCAAAAGGCCTGAGGTTGGACCAGGAAGCATCCGACATGCTCCATATGGAGATGGAGACTATATTCAACAAGCGTGGAGCCGATTTCGGCAACGCCCGCGATATGCGCAACCTGCTCAAGAGAGCCGACGAGCGACGCAGGGCGCGGCAGAGGGAGATGCCCGCCGCCGAAGCCGGGAGGGAAGGCAGGCTGCTGAAATACTCCGACATCACCGGCAGGGAGGCCGGCGAGTCGTTCAGCCTTGAGGACATAATGAAGGAACTCGACTCTCTTGTGGGTCTGGAAGGCGTGAAGAAGAACATCCGCGCTCTTGCAGCCGGTGTCCGCCGCGAGCAGATGCTCAGCAAGGCCGCAGGCAGGACCCCGGAGCTCATAGCCGAGCACTACCAGTTCCTCGGCAACCCGGGAACCGGCAAGACCACGGTCGCCAGGCTTATGGGCAGGATGCTCTATGCCCTCGGGCTGCTGAGCAGGCCTGACGTCGTGGAGGTGGGAAGAGACGACCTCGTGGCCGGATACCAGGGCCATACGGCCGCCAGGACAAAAGATGCGGTGATGAAAGCTATGGGAGGCATCCTGTTCATAGACGAGGCGTACTCCCTCGTAAACTCCCCGGGCGACAGTTTCGGTCTCGAGTGCATCAACACCCTTGTGCCTCTGCTTGAGAACAACCGCGGCAGGTTTGTGTGCATCTGCGCCGGATATACCCGTGAGATGCAGGAATTCCTGGATGCCAATTCAGGACTCCGCTCCAGGCTTGTCAGGAAAATCAGTTTCGACGACTATAATGCCGACGAGCTCTATCGGATATTTCTCTTGAACTGCAGGAAGAAGGGATTGAAACTGAGCGAGGGGGCTGCAGAGGCCGCAAGGGACAGGCTTCAGGAGATGTACGACAACCGCGGCCGCGACTTCGGCAATGCCCGCGAGGTGAGAACCTTCGTGGGCGAGGTGGAAGCCCGTCTGGCGGAGAGGACCATGTTTAACGAAAGCGCCACCACGGATGAGCTGGTGACCATTTTACCGGAGGATATTTTATGCTGACGTGTCCGTTCTGCAGAGCTGAGGTCTCTGATGACAGCCGTTTCTGCGACCAGTGCGGCAAAGAATTCTTTTTCTGCCCCGAATGCGGCAAGCCAAGGAGGGGCACGATGTGCGCGGCCTGTGGCGCCGGGCTCGTCAAGGCTGAAGCTTTCTTCGGCGGTGCAGACCGGTCTGGTTCTCCCGCCGCAGCCGTATCTTCCGAAATCATGCTTGCACTTTCCGGTGAAGGCTTGTCTCTTGCTCTCAGGGAAGGCGATTTCGGCCGCCGAGGAGGGATTTGGCCCGATTTGAGCACTTTCCAGTACATATCCGGCACACATGGGCATATCGGACGTCAGGGTGATCTCTGGACAATTACCGACCTCGGAAGCACTAACGGGACCACGGTGAACGGCAAACCGCTCACACGGAACGTACCCTGCCCCATCAAGGCTGGAGATAACATCGGTATTGCGACCTCCAACTTCGTCGTGAAGGTTATTCAAAAAGGCCAGGTACGATGAAACTCTCTGTGGATGCACTTTCCGTGACCGGTCCGGTCAGGGAGAACAATGAAGATCTGCTGAGCATCGCAGGCAGAATGCTGCGGGACGAGGCATTGCTGGTGACTGACGAGAATGCCGGTGATTACTGGTACGCGTTCGTGGCGGACGGCATGGGCGGGCACGAGATGGGAGAGGCGGCCAGTGCGGAACTGCTGGAGCATCTGCGCGACTGCTTCACGATGGGGGATTTCTCCGAGGAGGACTTCAAGGATGATTTCATCCGATCTGTTGAATACATCAGCGCCAGACTTAACGCGCGATCCGCCTGTCAGGGTCTGGTGAAGCCGATGGGGACCACGCTGTGCGGTATCGTGTGGTACTACGGCAAGACATATATGGTCAACGCTGGGGACAGCAGAATATACCGCTGGCGCGACGGCCTGCTGGAGCAGCTGTCCGAGGATCAGGAAGACAGCCGCGGCCTCTTGACAAACTGCGTTGGCGGAAATCTGGTGGGCACTCCTGAAATCCGGGAGATTACAGGCGGGATTGAGGAGGACGACATGCTGGTCATCTGCTCCGACGGAATCAGCGACTTTGTTCCGGCAGATGAGATTGAGTATTATCTTGCCATATCCGGCAATCCGGCAGCGGACTTATGCGACAGGGCCGCCGTCAACGGTGGAACGGATAATGCCAGCGTGGCTGTGATCAGGATTGGAGGAGGGGTATTCGGTGACGGAGATGGCCCGGATGATGACGGCCGTTTCGATGCATGGGCATGATATTATTAGATATGTACTCGATAAGACTTTTATTCTCAAAGACTTCTGAATCTCTGGAGGGTTGCAGCAAATGGTGGGGTGCACCTGATCTGCCGTCTGGGTCACCGTATCCCGTCGTGCATGTTGCCGACGATGGAGACGAGTGGGATGAGCCTCTGACCTTCCTTTGTCAGATCCGCTGCGAGGACATCGCAGCTCTTGACCCTGACGGTCTGCTGCCGCATGAGGGGATGCTTTATTTCTTTGCTGCAATCGATTATTTCCTCGGCCTGGACTGCCCGTTGCCTACATGTTTGGGTGAATGGCCTTCGGAACTGGTCCGTGTTATGTACAGCCCGACCTGTGATGGCCTGG
Source organism: Candidatus Cryptobacteroides choladohippi (assembly GCA_018065985.1). Taxonomy (GTDB): domain Bacteria; phylum Bacteroidota; class Bacteroidia; order Bacteroidales; family UBA932; genus Cryptobacteroides; species Cryptobacteroides choladohippi. The sequence continues at coordinate 4,625 of JAGHSF010000053.1, read as the reverse complement.
AGCCTTACGAGATGCACTGGGACGACGGCTCGGATGTCTTCATGCCGGCCGAGAAACTGGATTTCGAGCCCTGCGGTGCATGTGATGAAGGCTTCAAACTGCTAGGCAGACCGTATATTATAGATGTCAATGAAGAATATGATGACGATTATGTCTCACTGCTCCAGATCGACGAGAATGATGATTGGGGCCTGCGCTTTTATGATTGTGGCATGCTGTTCCTGCTCATGCGCTCTTCGCAGCTGCTCGGACGGGACTGGCAGAGGACCGTCGGTTGTCTGTATTCCTGCTGATAAGTTTACTGAAGAAGAAACCATGGATAATCTTAAAAAACTTGGCGGCTGTTTTGCCGAAATGGTTGAGAACAGCAATTCCTTTGGAGCAGCCTGGAAGAACATTCCTTTAGGGCATCAGGCCTTCACGCTGATGAAGGAAGGACTGCCTCTCCGCGTCAAGGGAGAACTGACCCCTTATACACGTATAGTGCTGCTGAACAAGATGATGGACTGCATGCCGAAAAGGGACTGCGCAAGGTTCTTCAGGGAAGTGCAGGAATATCAGCTTGGACTTTTCAGCCTGATGAGCGATGAGGATTTCCCGGAAGATATGGAGATTGATGAATATGAAGGTGCCGCTGAAGCCTATGTCAGGTCATATGGCGAGCAGGAGCACAGGCATGGCATGAAGAGGATTCAGGACTATCTTGACCCTTCGGTCTCCATGGAAGAATGGTGCAGGAACTATGGAGTCGGACTCAAGTTCGATCCTGTAGAAAGGACTCAGGAATGGGAGGACCGCATCTATGATGTGGAGAAGGAATGTGACCGGATACTCGCTGGCGAGAGGAAGGGCATGGGGTTCTGCTATTCATACTGGAGCACCAAGAAGGCCGTTCTGGCCAGGCGCGGTATCAAGTGGAACAGCCCGTCAGCGATGAATCCAGGAGTGATGTTCGACTAGACAGGTCAGGAGGACAGGGGAATGTTCCTATATTTGCCTCCTCAAGCAAATCGATCATGTGGGCTCTTGTTGACTGCAACACCTTCTTCGCTTCGGTGGAGAGGGTCTTCCATCCCGGTCTCCGCGGGAAGCCGGTGCTGGTGGCCGGATCCAACGACGGCATCATCGTGGCCCTGACCGCAGAGGCCAAGAAGCTCGGCATCAAGCGTGGCGACGCCGTCTTCAAGGTGCGCGACATAGTTGAAAGGAACAACGTGGCTGTCTTCTCGGGCAACATGATGCTGTACGCCGCGATGTCCAAGCGGGTCGTCAGCATCATCCGGCAGTCCGTGGAGAAGGTCGACCAGTACAGCGTCGACGAGTGCTTTGCCGACCTTACCGGGTACGATTCCCACTACGACCTCACCGAGTACATGAGGGGCGTTGCGGACAGGATACGCCTCTGGACGGACATCCCCGTGAGCATAGGGATAGCGCCCACGAAGACTCTCGCGAAGATGGGAAGCAGGTTCGCCAAGCAGTATCCGGGATATCACTCGGTCTGTTCGATAAACAGCGAGCAGAAGCGCCGGAAGGCCCTCGAACTGTTCCCGCTGTACGATGTCTGGGGCATAGGGCCGCGGACATACGAGAAGCTGCTCTCGCTTGGGGTCACGACTCCTCTGGAGTTCGCCGACAAGCCGGGCGACTGGGTGGAGAGGCACTTCCACAAGCCGGGAGTGCAGACCTGGAAGGAGTTGAACGGGTATCCCTGCATAGACACGGAGGAAGTGCTCCAGCGTCAGAACATCAGCACCAGCCGCAGCTTCGGGCAGATGGTGACGGACCTCGGGAAGCTCAAGTCTGCCGTTGCGTACTTCACTTCCAGCTGCGCGAACAAGCTGCGGGCGCAGGGGAGCGTCGCGAAGGCGATCACGGTGTACGTCTGCAGCAACCGTTTCCGCAAGGACCTGCCGCAGTACTTCAATGCGGGCACATACAAGTTCCAGGTCGGGACGGCGGACACGATAGAACTCACGAATGCCGCCCTCACCGTGCTGGAGTCAATCTACCGCCCCGGAATCAGCTACAAGAAGGCTGGGGTGATACTCGGGGACATCTCCTCGGAAAAGGCAGTGCAGCAGATACTCTTCGACACGATCGACAACCGTCCGGAGCGTCTGGATCTGTCGAAGACCATCGACGTGCTCAATCACAAGTACGGACTGAAGACCGTGGGGCTTGCCGTGGAAGGGGAGCGCACGGATACCTGGCGTGTGAAGAGCGAGCACCGCAGCCCGAACTACCTGACGGACCTGGATGACATCCTGACGGTCCAGATCTAGTCCACGATTTATGGCTTATTCCCTGCCTTCAGATAGACTTAGGGGCGTGAAAAGAATAAGTTTTTATTAGAACCCTGCCATCATTTATTGCCCCATCTAAAACGTATCAATGAAGTTTTCCTCCCGTTTCCGCCGGAATTCCTTTGAAGAAAGGATAGAAATCAGTACATTGCGTCAGCGAGTGCCCGAACGCAAAGCACAAGCAGTCAATATGATATAATACTAAATAACTACCCACTTCAATGGAAAAGACTTTATATTCCGCCCCACAGATTGAGGAGATAAGAGTGATGCATCAGGAGATGCTCTGCGGCAGCCCGTCAGGATTCGGCTGCAATAACATGAACGGCGCCGGCGATGATGACGCCAACGGAGACGATCTTTTTGAGTAGGAGGACTACGTTATGAAAAAGACCCTTTTCTTCGCAGCCGTTGCTGCGCTCCTCTGCGCCTTCGCCTGCACCAAGGAGGTGGACGAGTTTGTCCCTCAGCCTCAGTCCCTGCACAAGGTCTTCACGGCCGTCATCAGCAGTCCTGCCACACGCACGTCCCTCGACCTCAGTGACGGTTCCATAGGCTGGGAGTACGGTGATGAGATCACCGTCACCGACGCTTTATCCAACACTGCCATATATACCTGCACCGACGCTTCCGCCGGCACATTCGAATACTCTTCCGGCGATGACCTGGGGGACGGCCCGTACAGCGCCACCTACGGAGAGGCCCCGGCCTTCGCGCAGACATACAGCACCACTCAGGGTCGACTCCCTATGACCGCGGAATCCAGCAGCGAAGTGCTGACGTTCACCGTCACCTGCGGTCTTCTCAGGGTGAACATCAAGGCCGACGGCATCGCCATCAAGAGCGTTGCGGTGAGCGACGGCAGCGACACCTATACGCTGACCAGTACGGACCCTGTCACCACCAGCGCGACTGGCACTCCGTTCTACATCGCAGTCCCGGCAGGGAGTTATACTGCGTTTGCAATTACCGATGATGAGGACAGGTTCTGCACCAAGAAGATTCAGGAAGGAAAGTCCTTCTCGGTGGCCGCCAACACTATTCAGGGCATCAGCTTCGCCGATCCTGCCTTCGGCCCGAAATACCTTTGCTTCACGGCAGAGGAGGACGGCTCGACCGTCGGAATGGCCATCAACGGTACTTTATCCTCAGTTCCGTCACTTGAATACTGCACGGATAAAATATCCTGGAATCCATTCATCATCGGCAGCACTATTGTGACCCTCACGAATGCCGGCGACAAGGTCTATTTCCGCAACAGTGGCACTGCCGACAGCTTCTCGGAATCGAGCAAATATGCGTATTTCGTGCTCACCGGCAAGGTAGCCGCCTCCGGCAATGTGATGTCCCTGCTCGACAAGACCTGTCAAGCGACAGCAGTACCCCAATACGCTTTTTTAAAATTGTTCCAAAACTGCTCTTCCCTCACCAAAGCTCCGGATCTGCCAGCCACTACATTAGCACCGGCCTGCTATGATAGGATGTTCTTACATTGTAGCTCTCTCCCCGAAGCTCCGGAATTGCCGGCCACTACATTGGACAAATTGTGTTATGAACAGATGTTCTCTTATTGTACATCCCTCATCGAAGCTCCGGAACTGCTTGCAACTTCATTGAGTTACCGTTGTTATAAACAGATGTTCTATTGTTGTACATCCCTCATCGAAGCTCCGGAATTGCCGGCCACTTCATTGGCCGAAGACTGCTATAAGCAAATGTTCTCTTTTTGTACATCTCTCACCAAAGCTCCGGAACTGCCAGCCACATCATTGGCCAACCACTGCTATGAAGAGATGTTCAAAAGATGTAACAATCTGTCTTATGTCAAGTGCCTCGCTACGAACATCTCCGCTTCCAGTTGTTTGACCAACTGGCTGAACGGTGTGGCTTCCAGCGGGACCTTTGTCAAAAAAACGTCGATGAACGATTGGCCTTCCGGAGATTCTGGCATTCCTTCCGGCTGGACGGTCGAGGATGCCAATTGACCTTTCCTTGTATTTGACTCGAATATTCTTTCACCCTCCCGACACCTCCCGTGACCGGAGGGAGAATACTTTCATCTTCCGCCTGAATGCACACATCAAACTTTCATGTATAGCGGCTGTAGACATATCAGGTGTCCGGATATGGTGAAGGGCGTTAAACAAATGAGTTTAATATCCACCGATATTTCTCTGCTACTACGAAAACCCGGTCAGAAACCTCTTGCGAGGAACTCGCGAAGACTCAAATGAATTATTCCGTCATCGTCCGTTCTTGTCACCAGAGGTGTCATCGATATGACATATTTCGGATAGTTGTCCTTTATCTTTTTCAATG
>JAGHSF010000005.1 GCA_018065985.1 Candidatus Cryptobacteroides choladohippi | reverse complement strand
TGCATGTGCCATTCTACGTTAGTCTGGCAAAGATAATTTCAAATCGGCGCGGTCTCAAAACCTCTGTAATTACCTAACAATCAATATTTTCAAAGAACTTTTATGAATTTTTACCGGACACTAGTGTCCGGAGTTCAAAAATATGAGGACTACAATAAATCTTTATTATTGAAATGAATAACACACACCGTTTAGCAATGCTGATGATATTGTTGGTATTGCCGATACAGACATATGCACAGTTGACAATTAAAATTGATACTGTTGAAATATATACCATCGGCGATTTCCCTCAGGAATGGCCGGATGTAGATGTGATTGATGAAGCGTTTGAAACTGCACTCCTGCAAGGGCCTCACATATACATAGAAGGGCAATTGGTCAATTCGTCACAGGATGCAGTTATTTACGACGCTTCATATGAAGGCGGATTTTTAATCGAACCTGTTGTAAGGACATCATTCAAATATAAAGGACGCCATTACGAAACAGAACAATGCGTTTCTGTCATGTCCGATATGCTATGTACCCTTTATGAACCTTCTGCATCCAACCTGTCAACACTATATGAAACCGAAGTAGGGAATGAAAAAGTATGGATATATTACATTCCAGGACAAACATCCATCCCAATATCATTTGGAAGTGCATTTTTGTATTACTCAAAATGGTGCAGATTCAAGCATAGGCAAACGATGTATGAAATTGACGATAAGGATTTGAAAAACAATAAAAAACTTGAAAAGATTGCAAGAGAAATCCTGCCTACCCTTCAGGCACATATTGAAATTGTAAATAAAGAAGATGTATGGACAAAGATATTGATAGACGGCGCTGAAATATGTCATTGATAGGAGAGTAAAAAATCCTTAAAAATGAAAAATCCTCGCGTCACCCTTGCTTGGCCGTCCATCATGCGAGAAGTGCATTATCCGGCGGTCGACCCCGAATCCGCCTCCGGCACTCTCCGACTGTGCCAGGAGCCGGTATAGGATTCTCCCCAAATGTCTATTAGTACCTTGATTTGTCAGAGCCGAATTCAAACCCGGCTCTGTTTTTTTCTTATCCCATGAGGTGGCGCATCACAGCCCGAAAATTACCACCAGTGCTTACTACCCAAAAATCAGGGGGTATTAAGCACACTTTTACTTTTAGCTAACAGATAATCAGCATATTACGATTACTAATGTGCGCAATGCCATAAAATTTTGAGCAGTAAGCACATTTCCGGCAGGAGGAGCAGTGTCACCACGCGGATTCGGGTTCGAGACAAGCTGCCGCGAAGCAGCGCGAGCCGGGACGCACCCCGGGATGGTCTCAAAAAAAATAAGTTCGCATTCGCGAACCTATTTCTGACGGCAGTAGATCTGGATCGGACAGCCCGTAAGGTTGAAGTTCTTGCGGAGCTGATTTTCAAGGAAACGCTTGTACGGGTCCTTGATGTACTGCGGCAGATTGCAGAAGAACGCAAATGCCGGGAATTTCGTTGGCAACTGGGTCACGTACTTGATCTTCACATACTTGCCCTTCCATGCCGGAGGAGGTGTCTCCTCGAGTATGGGCAGCAGGGCCTCATTGAGGCGTGCTGTGGGAATCTTCTGCGAGTAGTTGGAGTAAACCTCGGTTGCGGCGTCAAGCACGTTGCCTATTCTCTGCATCTTCACAACCGATGTGAAGATGATGGGCACGTCATCGAAGGGTGCGATTCTTGCCCTGAGGCTCTGCTCGTACTCCTTGAGAGTGTTGTTGTCCTTGATGAAGAGGTCCCACTTGTTCACAACCAGCACGCATCCCTTGCGGTTCTTGATTATCAGGTTGAAGATGTTCATGTCCTGAGCCTCCATGCCGCTGGTGGCGTCGATCATCATTATGCAGATGTCGGCATGCTCTATCGCGCGTATGGACCTCATGACCGAATAGAACTCCAAATCCTCGTGAACCTTGGACTTCTTGCGTATTCCGGCAGTGTCGACCAGCATGAACTCGTGGCCGAACTTGTTGTAGTGGGTCTCGATGGCGTCTCTTGTGGTGCCTGCCACAGGGGTGACGATGTTGCGCTCCTGGCCAAGGAGAGCGTTGGTCAGAGAGGACTTGCCGACGTTAGGCTTGCCCACGATGGTGATGCGGGGCAGGTCCTTGTAGGGGTCGTCGTCTGTCTCCTTCTCTTCGGGAAGAACAGCCACTATGGCATCCAGAAGGTCGCCCGTGCCGCTTCCGTTTGCTGCGGATATGCCGTATATCTCACCCAGGCCGAGAGAATAGTACTGGTAGGCATCGTACATCTTCTCGCCCGTATCGACCTTGTTGACGCAGAGGACCACGGGCTTTTTGGTGCGCCGGAGCACATCGGCTATCTCGGCGTCATAGTCGGTGACGTCGGTGCCGGCCTCGACCATGAAGAGAACAAGGTCTGCCTCGTCGATGGCTATCTGCACCTGCTCGCGTATGGCTGACTCGAACACGTCGTCGGAGTTGGTGGTGTATCCGCCAGTGTCGACAACCGAGAACTCATGCCCGCACCATTCGCAGCGGCCATAGTGGCGGTCGCGTGTCACGCCCGCAATATCATCGACGATTGCCTGCCTCATTCCCACGAGGCGGTTGAAAAGAGTGGACTTGCCTACATTAGGACGCCCTACTATCGCTACGAGTGCCATATAAACTGCAGTCTTTACATGCGTCACTGTGATTTCCGGTACAGTGTTTACCGTGAAGTGCGGCATCCTCGTCCTTGTAACAGCGGATGCCGCGCTTTCGCATCTCCTCGTTGGACCCTACGTCGTACTTGGGGAACTCCTTCTTGCGGAAGATTATGTTGAAGCACAATCCGAACACGCAGAGGGCCACGGCGGCAAGGGTGACGAGGAACAGAGTCATCTGACTATCTTTCGAATACAGGGCTGATAGGCTCGTAGTTGTAGACTTTGCGGATGATGTCGGCAAAGACGGGAGCCATTGAGCATATCCTGATCTTGGGGTCGCTTGCGAGCTCGGGATGAGGGATGGTGTCGGTGATGTATACCTCTTCCAGAGCTGAATTGTGTATCTTCTCGATGGCGTTTCCGGAGAGTACTCCGTGTGTCGCACAGGCGCGTACGCTGACGGCACCCATTTCCTTGAGTACGTCTGCGGCCTTGCAGAGAGTTCCTGCGGTATCGATCATGTCGTCCACAATGAACACGTTCTTTCCCTTCACGTCACCGATGGCTGTGATGCTGCCTACGACGTTGGCCTTCTCGCGTACCTTGTGGCAGATGATCATCGAGCAGTCCTGATCCTTTGAGATGGCCTTTGCAAAGATGTTGGCCTTCTTTGCGCCGCCCATGTCGGGAGCCGCGATGGCAAGGTTGTCAAGGTGCATGCCGCTGATGACGGGGATGAACACCTTGGAGCCGTATACGTGGTCAACCGGAATGTCGAAGAATCCCTGGATCTGCTCGGCGTGGAGGTCACAGGTCATGACGCGGTCTGCTCCTGCGGCTGTGAGCAGGTTTGCAGCCAGCTTTGCTCCGATTGCAACGCGGGGCTTGTCCTTGCGGTCCTGGCGTGCCCATCCGAAGTAGGGCAGTATGGCGATGACCTTGTCGGCAGATGCTCTCTTGGCTGCATCGATGCTGAGAAGGAGCTCCATGAGATTGTCTGCGGGCGGGAAGGTGGACTGGAGGATGAATGTGGTGGCACCACGCACGCTCTGCTCGAAGTGAGGCTGGAACTCACCGTCGGAGAAGTGTGACACCTTCATGTCTCCAAGGGAAAAAGGCTTTTCGTCCTCACGAATCGTAGCGTTCAGACTTTCAACTACTTTCTCTGCGAAGTCCCTGGATGCGTCGCAGGAGAAAAGTTCCATTCGATGGCTGTGTAACATGGTTGTTTATCGTTGTGTTTCAAGTATTTGGGCAATGTAATCCAGTATCTCCTCGCGGCCGGCGCCGTTCTGTGATGAACTTGTGAGCATCGGAGGCAACTCTTCCCATTCCTGCAGAATCTGCTCCTTTATCCTCTCCAGCTGTGCGCTCAGGGCATTGGGGCCCAGCTTGTCGCATTTCGTGAAGATGATGGCGAAGGGTATGCGGTTCTCGCCAAGTTCTGCAAGGAAGTCAAGGTCGGTTGCGCCTATGTCGTGGCGCGAGTCGATAAGCACAAAGAGGAGTGCCAGTTCCTCTGAGTTGAAAATGTAGTCGCTGACTACGGCCGCGAGCTCTCCGCGGCCCTTCTGCCCCATCTTGGCGTATCCGTAGCCCGGAAGGTCGACGAGGTACCATCTGTCATTTATGAGGAAATGGTTTACGACCTTTGTCTTTCCGGGAGTGGATGATGTCATTGCCAGCTTGCTGTTGCGGCAGAGCATGTTTATGAGCGATGACTTACCAACATTGGAACGCCCTATGAACGCTACTTCGGGCAGGTGTCTCTTCGGCTTCTGTTGCACGCGGGTGCTGCTGCCTGCGAATTTTGCCTCTGAGATCTTCATACAATACCTTTCTAACTTAAAATGCATGGCAAAGATAAGAATTCTTTGTTGATTTATATGTATTTTTGTGTTATGGAAACAGAGTATGTTGAATTGATTCAGCTCCAGCTCCTTCTGAAAGAAGAAATGGAAGAGATTTTCCCTGACAGGGTATGGGTGAAGGCTGAAATCTCCTCGCTTCAGGCCAAGGCCAACGGGCACTGCTACATGGAGCTCTGCCAAAGCCGTGAGGGTGAGGGGATTGTGGCGAAGGCCAGGGCGGTCGTGTGGCGTGGCCGGTGGCAGATCCTTTCACGCTGTTTCAAGGAGGCGGCGGGCAGTGAGCTCAAGGCCGGGCTTACGGTTCTCCTGCGTGTGCAGGTGAGCTACAGCGAACTCTATGGTTTCACGCTGGTTGTCGACGACCTTGATGCCGCATTCACCGTAGGGGAGGCTGAACTCCAGAGGCGCCGCACCATCGAGAAACTTACCCGGGACGGCATGATCGACAGGCAGAAGGCGCTGGAACCCAATGCTCTGCCCTACAGGCTGGCGGTCGTGTCGGCTCGCGATGCCGCCGGCTTCGGAGATTTCTGCAGGCATCTCGAGCAGAACGAGTACGGCTTCGCATTCAGCGTCAATCTCTTCGAGGCGGCGATGCAGGGGGATGGCGCTCCCGAATCGATCTCGCAGGCATTGCAGGAAATCGAGGCGGAAGGCGGTTACGATGCCGTGCTCATCATCAGAGGCGGAGGCTCGGCGCTTGACCTTGCCTGCTTTGACGATTATGCGCTCTGCTTCGCGATTGCCGCCTGCCCGGTGCCGGTATACACCGCAATAGGGCATGACAGGGACAGGCATGTGGCCGACATGGTGGCATATGATTCCGTAAAGACCCCTACCGCCCTGGCCGACCGCTTCATCGACGAGCTTGCCGCCGAGGACGAGCTGATAAGTTCCTACAGCACAAGGCTGCGTCTTGCCTTCTCGAACAGGATATCCCGTATGGAGTCAGGGCTTGACATGCTCTATGCCAGAATCAGGAATGCCGATCCGAGGAATGTGCTCTCGAGAGGATATTCCCTGGTCACCGATTCCCGCGGAGTCGTGCTGAAATCGGCTGCCGGAGTCAAACCCGGCGATGTCGTGGGCGTACGCTTCGCCGACGGCGTCCTGAACTGCAGGGTGTTGCCCTCGGATTAGGTTGTTTGTTGAAAATTGCTTAAATTTACGCAATTGGTATGATGGAAGAATTTGACTACGGCAAGGCAGTCGCCGAACTCGAGAGGATTGCGGTGCAGGTGGAAGATCCTGCGACCGCGCTTGATGATGTGGATAAGCTTGTGAAGCGTTCGGGAGAGCTGGTTGCGGCTTGCCGGGCATATCTCAGGACAACAAGAGAAAAAGTATATGGGAATCAGGAAGATATATGAGACTGACCCTTGGCTTGAACCTTTCAGGGATGCGATAGAGGCTCGCCATCGCCGCATCCTTGCTGACAGGAAAGCCATTGCCGGTGACGGCCGCCTGGCCGACGCCGTGAACAACCACCTTTTCTATGGACTTCATCGCTCCGGATCGGGCTGGACCTTCCGCGAATGGGCGCCCAACGCCACGCGCATATACCTGATCGGAGATTTCAACAATTGGAAGCGTACCGAGTCCTACTCGCTCAAGCCGGTGGGGAACGGCAACTGGGAAATCATCCTGCCCGATTTCTTCCTGCATCACGGCGACCTCTACAAACTCTTCATCGAGTGGCCCGGAGGCGGAGCGGAACGCCTTCCTTCCTATGCCACCAGGGTCGTGCAGAACCCGGATACCAAAGTGTTCTGCGCACAGGTGTGGGCTCCTTCCGAACCGTATGAATGGACGGCCCGCCGCCCCGGCAGACGCCGTCATCCCCTCATATATGAGTGTCACATAGGCATGAGTTCCGAGGAGGGCAAGGTGGCCGGCTTCGAGGAGTTCCGCACCCGGGTCCTTCCCAGGGTCAAGGCCCTTGGCTACAACGTGCTGCAGATAATGGCCCTGCAGGAGCATCCTTATTATGGCTCCTTCGGCTATCAGGTGTCGAACTTCTTCGCCCTCAGCAGCCGTTTCGGCACACCGGAGGAGTTCAAGCATCTGGTGGACGATGCACATCGCGCCGGGATTGCGGTCATCATGGACATAGTGCACTCGCACATGGTCAAGAACGAGGCCGAGGGCCTGAGCAACTTCGACGGCCGCGAGGACCTCTACTTCTACAACGGCTGGCAGGGGCACCATCCCGCCTGGGACAGCCGCTGCTTCGACTATGGCAAGAACGAGACGAAGTTCTTCCTTCTCTCGAACTGCAAGTTCTGGATGGAGGAGTACCACCTCGACGGATTCCGCTTCGACGGCGTGACCAGCATGCTGTACTGGGACCACGGTCTGGAAAAGGACTTCGGCGACTACGCGCTCTACTTCAACAACGGCGTGGACGAGAATGCCATAAGCTATCTTGCCCTTGCCAACATGCTGATACATGAGATCGACCCCAATGCGCTCACCATAGCCGAGGACATGAGCGGAATGGCCGGCCTTGCGGCCCCCTTCAGGGCGGGCGGTGTAGGATTCGACTTCCGCATGGCCATGGGCATAGCCGACCACTGGATCAAATGGATCAAGGAACTGCGGGACGAGCAGTGGAGCATGGGCGACATCTGGTGGGAGCTCACGAACAAGCGCTCCGACGAGAATACCGTTTCCTATGCGGAGTGCCACGACCAGGCTCTGGTGGGCGACAAGACCATCATCTTCCGCCTGATCGACAAGGAAATGTACTTCCATATGGACAAGGCCTCGCAGAACGTCGCCGTCGAGCGCGGCATGGCCCTGCACAAGATGATACGTCTCGTGACCCTTGCCACAAACGGTGGCGGGTATCTCAATTTCATGGGCAATGAATTCGGCCATCCCGAGTGGATAGACTTCCCGAGGGAGGGGAACGGATGGTCATACAAATATGCCCGCAGGCAGTGGAGCCTGGCTGACAACGGGTGCCTTCGCTACGGGCAGCTGCGCGATTTCGATTCGCGCATGATACATTATGTGAAGGCTGAAAAGGTCCTTGAGTCCGCTCCGGAGCAGCTGTATTGCGATGAAGAGAGGAAAGTTTTGATTTTCAGCCGCGGAAACACTATCTTTGCATTCAATTTCAATCCGGTAGCGTCCTACGAGAATTTCGGCTTCTGGGCACCTGACGGGGAGTACACTCTGGCCTTTGATTCCGACGAGGCTGAATTCGGAGGGTTCTCCCGGCTGCGCAAGGACGAGCGGCATTATACCATCGACCACAGATTAGCACTGTACCTGCCCAGCAGGTGCGCTGTCGTATTGAAAAAAACGAAGTGATATGGCTTTTTTGAAATTCAACAAGTCTGAACTGGTGAATCTGGGATACTCCCTGAAGAGGGAGATTCTGGGCTCCAACAAGACCGGCGCCTATTGCAACTCGACCATCATCGACTGCAATACCCGCCGTTATCATGGCTTCCTGGCTGTGACCCTCGACAGGTTCGGCGGTGACAGGTATCTGCTCCTTTCCGACGTGGACGAGACCATAGTCGTGAACGGCAAGCAGTTCAATCTCGGCATCCATCGCTACGGAGACATCTATGAGCCCCGCGGCCACAAGTACATCGTCGACTTCGAGGCCAATCCTGTCCCGCAGATCACGTACAAGGTGGGAGAGGTCCTCATCCGCAAGAGCATCATGCTTGCCCAGGACAAGGATCAGGTGCTCGTGAAGTACGACCTGGTGGAATCCAGCGCTCCCGTGACCGTGCGTCTGAGCCCGTTCCTGGCATTCCGCAACATCCACGCGCTCACTCATGAGAACCCCGAGGCCAACACCACGGGCGTGCGCATCAAGAACGGCATGGCGTACAGGATGTATGAAAACTTCCCCTCGCTCAACCTCCAGCTCAGTTCGGCTGCATCCAGGTATGTCGAGGATCCCCATTGGAACAAGGATATCACCTATTCCGACGAATACCGCCGCGGCTTCGACTGCAAGGAGGACCTTCTGGTTCCCGGATGGTTCGAAGTCAGACTGCGTCCCGGTACCTCGGTGGTGCTCTCGGCGTCGCTCGAAGAGGAAGACCCCTCCAAGTTCAAGCGCAAGTTCGATTCCTTCCTGAGGAGGAAGGGCCATGCCGAAACCAACCGCGGGCAGCTTGCACGCTGCGCGAACCGCCTTATCACCGACCACAACAACCGCAAGAAGATAAACGCAGGCTTTACCTGGATGTACACAGGTCTCCTTCGCGAGACTCTGCAGGCCCTTCCCGGCCTCACCCTGTACGGCCTGAACGATCCCGCTCAGTTCGAGGAGATACTCGACAACCTTATCGCTGACCAGCAGGAACGCCTCACCCATCGTACCACACAGGTCGAGGCTCCTCTCTTGCTGTCCTGCGTGCTTCAGAAATACATCGACTTCGGTGCCGACGAAAAGAAAGTCTGGCTCAAGTACGGCAGCGTCGTGAAGGCGGTGCTCGAGAGCTATCTTCCCGGAAGGCGCGCCGAGGTTGCAATGCAGCCCAACGGACTGCTCTGGGCCCAGATAGACGGCGTCGCCCTTACCTGGATGAACGCCTACATCGAAGGCCGTGCCGTCACAGAGCGTGCCGGCTACCAGGTGGAGACCAACGCATTCTGGTACAACAGCATCTGCTTCGCAATCGAGATGGAGCGCAAGTACGGCAATGACGGGCAGTTCATTCTCAGATGGAGCCAGATCCGTGACCTGGTGAAGGCCAGCTATCAGCCCCTGTTCTGGAACAATGAGCGCGGATGTCTTGCCGACTACGTCGACAACGGCGGCCAGAACATGGACATACGTCCCAATCAGCTGTACGCACTCTGGGTGAAGTATTCTCCCGTGGATGAGGAGATCGCCCCTTCGGTACTGCGCGTCATCGACCGCGAGCTCGTGACCTCCCGCGGCATCCGCACCCTGTCTCCGCGCGATGCCAGGTACAAGGGCGTTTACGAGGGTACCCAGATCGAACGCGACCTTGCATACCACCAGGGCTGCACCCGCCCGTTCCTGCTGGAGCCTTACGTCGAGGTTGCCTTCGCGGTGAAGGGCGTTTCGTTCTGGAAGAAGGCGGAGTGGCTGGTAGAAGGATTCTATGAAGACCTCAACAAGCATGGCGTGGGCGCATTCTCCGAGCTCTACGACGGAGATCCCCCTCATGAGCCTCACGGCGCAATCTCTTCTGCGCTCAGCACGGCCGGCCTGCTTGCAGTGGAATATATGCTCGACAAATATAAGGAGGAACAGCAATGAGAGTACTTATGTTTGGATGGGAGTTCCCTCCCCACATCGCAGGCGGACTTGGAACTGCCTGCAAAGGTATAGTCGAGGGTCTTGCCCGCAACGGAGTGGAGACATTGTTCGTGATGCCTTCAGCTTCCGGCGACGAAGACCAGAGCTGTACTACCATTATCAATGCGAGTGATGTCGCCGTGGCCCATACCACGGAAACCGTCGATGAATTCCTCGATCATGTGAAATTCATCAATGTCGACTCCAACATCGTTCCCTACGTTGATCCCGAGGAGTACTTCGAGGCCATAGAGAAGATGAAGAAGGAGAGAAAGACCGAGACTACCATAGGCTTCGGCCAGAAGTTCAAGTTCTCGGGCAAGTACGGGGCAAACCTCCTGGAGGAGGTGAGCCGCTACGCCCAGGTTGGCGGCACCATCGCAATGCAGCATGAAGGTGAGTTCGACTGCATCCATGCCCATGACTGGCTTACCTACCTTGCAGGCATCGCTGCCAAGGAGCTTACCGGCAAGCCGCTTGTGGTCCATGTGCATGCCACCTCGTTCGACCGCGGTACCGACGATATGGTCGATTCGAGAGTCTATGCCATCGAGAAGCGCGGAATGGAGGCTGCCGACAAGGTGGTCACCGTTTCCGATCTCACCCGCAACATTGTCATAAACAAATACGGAATCGATCCTGCGAAGGTGGTGACTGTGCACAATGCAGTGGACTTCAGCGGACGCGAGAATCTTCTGGTAGAGAGGGGAGTCAGGGACAAGGTTGTCACCTTCCTTGGCCGAATCACCTTCCAGAAGGGTCCCGAGTATTTCATCGAGGCTGCCGCAAAGGTCCTCAAGCGTACCAGCAACGTACGCTTTGTAATGGCCGGCAGCGGCGACATGATGCAGCGTGCCATCCGTCAGATAGCGCGTCTGGGCATCTCGGACCGTTTCCATTTCACCGGATTCCTCCGCGGACAGGAGGTCCAGAAGATGTTCGCCCTGTCCGATGTGTACATAATGCCTTCTGTATCCGAGCCATTCGGCATCTCCCCCCTGGAGGCCATGCGCTCCAACGTACCTTCGATCATCTCTCACCAGTCAGGTGCTGCCGAGGTTCTCAAGTATGCCCTGAAGGTGGACTTCTGGGATGTCGACGCGATGGCGGACGACATCTATGCGCTTCTGCAGTATCCCGCACTTGCTGACTTCGCCACAAAGCAGGGCTTTGACGAGGTCAACGAGCTCAAGTGGACAGGAGCATGCGCCAAGCTCAAGAAAGTATATGAATCAGTTATCGATCAGTAATCAGTAATATGAAGAAGTCAATCTGCCTGTATTTCCAGGTGCACCAGCCTACGAGGCTCCGTCTTTACCGGTTTTTTGATATCGGCAAGGATTCCCACTACTATGATGACTTTGCAAATCGCACCATCCTCAAGAGGATAGCGCAGAAATGCTATTTGCCAATGAACGAACTCCTTCTGGAACAGATCAGGGAGCAGAAGGGAAAGTTCAAGGTTGCCTTCTCCATCAGCGGAACGGCGCTCGAGCAGTTCGACCGCTACGTTCCGGAGGTCATCGACAGCTTCCGCGCGCTTGCCGATACGGGCTGCGTGGAGTTCCTGTGCGAAACATACTACCACTCTCTGGCCGCTCTCGGTTCGGAGTCGGAGTTCGAGCATCAGGTGCTCAAGCACAAGGCTGCCATCGAGCAGTACTTCGGTGTGACCCCGAAGGCATTCCGCAACACTGAGCTGATCTATTCCGATGGAATCGGAGCCAAGGTGCGCGACATGGGCTTCAAGACAATGCTCACCGAGGGCGCCCGCCACATCATGGGATGGAAGAGCCCCAACTATGTCTACAGCTGCGACTTCAGGGACGATCTGAGTCTGCTCCTGCGCAACTATGGCCTATCTGACGATATCGCCTTCCGCTTCTCCGACAAGGGATGGGACGGCTGGCCCCTCACCGCTGAAAAGTTCGTGGACTGGGCAAACGCAGCAGAGGGTGACATACTCAACCTCTTCATGGACTATGAGACCTTCGGCGAGCACCAGAGCCGTGATTGCGGAATATTCGATTTCATGAGGGCCCTGCCCAAGGTTGCCATCAAGAACGGCGGATTCCAGTTCGTGACCCCTTCCGAGGCAACAAAGAAGCTCAAGCCCGTGGCCGAACTTCCGGTGCCTCAGCCCATCTCCTGGGCGGACGAAGAGCGTGACCTGAGTGCCTGGCTCGGAAACGAGCTCCAGCAGGATGCCTTCAACAAGCTTTACGGCCTCGAGGAGAAGCTCAGCATACTGCAGGATCCCATCCTCTGGGCAGACTATGGTCACCTTCAGGAAAGCGACCACCTGTACTACATGTGCACCAAGTTCTTCTCCGACGGAGAGATCCATCAGAGATTCAACCCCTACGACACACCGTATGAGGCATTCATAAATTACATGAACGTCCTCAGCGACTTCATTATAAGAGTTAACAATGCAATAGCAGAAAAATAAACAGTTATGGATAGAAACGACATGGAAACCCCAGTGTGGAAAAGCGTGATGGTCACGCGCCATCTTCCCGAGGAACTCTCAGGCCTTGAAACCCTGTGCAAGAACCTCTGGTGGTGCTGGAACGACAGTGCAAAGGCCCTGTTCAAGACCGTCGACGCTGACCTTTGGCATAAGTCAGGCCACAATCCGATGGAGATATTGGACAAGGTGAGCCTCAAGAGATACAAGGAACTTGCAAAGGACGGTGAATTCCTTTCACGCCTTGCAGCAGTGATGAAGGAGTTCGAGAGCTATATGGATGCCAAATCGAAGCGCACAGAGCCTTCGGTAGGTTACTTCTGCATGGAGTACGGCCTTGACACATCACTCAAGATATATTCCGGCGGACTTGGTATCCTTGCGGGAGACTACCTCAAGGAGACTTCCGACATGAACGTCAACCTCGTTGCAGTCGGACTTCTGTACCGTTACGGATATTTCACCCAGCGCCTCACCCCTCAGGGAAATCAGGTTGCAGAATATGACGCCCAGGACTTCCTGAAGATTCCTGCAGAGCCCGTATTCGACAAGGACGGCAACTGGCTCAGCATAAGTATCCAGCTCCCCGGCCGTCTGATGTCGGCACGTATATGGAAGGTGGCCGTCGGACGCACCGACCTCTATCTTCTCGACACAGACTTCGAGGCCAACAGCCCCGAGGACCGTCAGGTGACCCACCAGCTCTATGGCGGAGACTGGGAGAACCGTCTCAAGCAGGAAATGCTTCTCGGTATCGGTGGCGTCCGCGCTCTCCGTGCACTCGGTCTGAATCCTACAATCTACCACTATAACGAAGGTCATGCGGCATTCGCAGGCCTCGAGAGGCTCCGCGAGTACATGCAGAGCGGCCATCTTTCATTCAACGAGGCCGTCGAACTCGTACGTGCCTCAGGCCTCTACACCACCCATACCCCCGTTCCTGCAGGTCACGACGCATTCACCGAGGACCTTCTCGGCCGCTACCTCGGCCAGTATCCTCAGCTTTTCGGCATCGACTGGCGTGAAATGATGGCCCTTGGCAAGATTGACGCCTACAACTACGATGAGAAGTTCTCCATGAGCACCCTCGCCGCCAACCTCTCACAGAACGTGAACGGCGTCAGCATGCTTCATGGCAAGGTAAGCCAGGACATCTTCGCAAACATGTATCCCGGCTATCTCCCCGAGGAGCTTTATATCAGCTATGTAACCAATGGCGTGCATTATCCCACATGGTGCTCCAAGGAGATGAAGAAGCTTCAGGCCAAGGTTTTCGGCCCCGAGTTCCAGAGCCATCACTACGACAAGAGCTGCTTCGACGGCATCTACAATGTAGGTGACGAGGAGATATGGAATGTCCGCAAGATCGTCAAGAGCAATCTTGTCAATGCAGTGTCCGAGCGCCTCTCCGACCCTGCAATGAGCGCACACTATACCCCCAGCCAGATAGTCACGATCAAGGAGCGCCTGCGCGACGATGTCCTCACCATAGGCTTCGCCCGCCGCTTTGCAACATACAAGAGAGCGACGCTTCTCTTCAGCGACCTCGACAGGCTCGATGCCATCGTGAACAACCCCGAGCGCCCCGTGCAGTTCCTCTTTGCCGGCAAGGCTCACCCTGCTGACGGCGGCGGACAGGATCTCATCAAGAGAATCATCGAGATCTCCAAGGAGGACAGGTTCCTCGGAAAGATCGTGTTCGTTCCGGGCTATGACATTACACTCGCAAAGCGCCTTGTACAGGGCGTGGACGTATGGCTGAACAACCCTACCCGTCCTCAGGAGGCATCAGGTACCTCGGGAGAGAAGGCCGCCATGAACGGTGTCATGCACTTCTCGGTGCTTGACGGATGGTGGGTCGAGGGCTACAGGGAGGGTGCCGGATGGGCACTTGACCAGGAGCGCACCTACGATGACCAGAACTATCAGAACGAGCTCGACTCAGCTACCATCTATGCGACCATAGAGAATGAGATCGCACCCGCATACTACAATGTGGACCGCGGCACCGGACGCTCTTCAGAGTGGATCGGATACATCAAGAACACCATCGCGAAGGTGGCATCCAATTTCACGACGAACCGCATGCTCACCGACTACTGCGCTCAGTACTATGCTCCTCAGAGCAAGCGCTTTACCGAGCTCACGGCCGACGACAACAGGCTTGCGCGCGAGCTTGCTGCATGGAAACGCTCCATCCTTGGGGAATGGAACAACATGCGCATCGTGTCCTATACCCAGCCTGCAGCATCATATACTCTGTCACAGGACAATATGCTCACCAGCGAGGTCAGGATAGACCTTGGACGCATCAAGCCTGAGGATATCGGTGTCGAGATGCTCTTCACATCTTCGGATGCGAAAGGCAATCTGCACATCCAGGAGGTCTGCCAGTATGAACTCACCTCTGTGGTTGACGGAGTAGCCACTTTCGTTGCAACCATCCTTCCCGAGAGGACCGGCATGTATCAGGTCGGTACCAGGATTTATCCCAAGAATCCTATGCTGCCTCATCGTCAGGACTTCCCTCTGGTTAAATGGCTGTAATAGCAACCGGATTTTTCGACGGAGTCCATCTCGGACACCGTCAGGTACTTGACACACTCGTCTCCTGCGCCCGTGAAATGGGGCAGGAGGCGATTGTCATTACTTTTTCCCGGCATCCGCGCATGGTGCTGGGGCAGGATGCGGATTCGTTGCGCCTGCTGAATTCTCCTGAAGAGAAGCGTGCGCTGCTCATGGCCGCAGGGGTCGATCGCGTCGAGTATGTGGACTTTACGCCTCAGTTTGCAGCGATGACAACCTTGGAGTACCTTCAGTTCCTGAAGTCCCGCTATGGGGCAGGGGCTGTCGTCATCGGCTATGACAACCGCATGGGCTCCGATCTCCTTGCCCCCGAGGAGACCGCCACTGTTGCCCGGACAATCGGGCTTGTCCCTGTTGTTGCTGAGTGCAGCAGATCCCCTCTGAGGACGTCGGCTATCGCCGACCCCACCATTCCGCTTCGCTGCATGGTCCCCCCTCTTATGGCGCCGAGGGTGGCACATTCCCCAGAGGGGACTGCTGCCCCAGCAACGGAGCAGGCCATTTCGTCGACAAAGATACGTACGGCGCTGATGGAGGGCAGGATAGGGGACGCCAACTCCATGCTGGGCTATTGCTACTCCCTGAGCGGTATAGTCGTGCACGGCAACAAGATAGGCCGCACGCTTGGCTATCCTACCGCCAACATGTGCGTGGATGACCCCCTGAAGCAGATTCCTGCCGGCGGCGTGTACTTCGTGCAGGTGCAGGTCGGCCCGCAGACGTACTGGGGCATGACGAACATAGGCAAGCGTCCTACGGTGGGCGGTTCGGAACTTACCGTCGAGACCCACATCCTTGACTTTTCGGCCGATATCTACGGCCGCCAGATAACAATCACGTTCATGCAGCCGCTTCGCGCGGAACAGAGATTCGGATCGCTGGAGGAACTCAAAAAAAATCTCGCGGCAGACGAATCACGGTGCCGCGAGATACTGAATGGACTTCAGTGATTCAGGTATTAGTGCAATATCTTTGCGAGTTCCTTCCTGAGCCCGCTTATTCCATCGATGGGTTCGGTCACAAGGTCACCGTTTGCGATGAGGAACGCTGAAGGTATGGACTCGACTCCGTAGAGCGAAACAGCGGGTGAATATGCTCCGAGGCCGTCGTTGACGTTGATCCAGGGCAGTTTCTGTGACTTCACGACTGAAGCCCACTGTGCCTTGTTGACGTCGAGGCAGACAGAGTAGATCTCGAATCCCTTCGAATGGTACTCGTTGTATACGGGAAGCAGCACCTCGTTGTTGAACATGGAGTGTGAAGTGTCTGAGGAATCCCAGAAGTGGATCATGATGCATTTTGCATCGATCGAACTGAGGTTCACCTTCTCGCCCTTCTCGTTGGGGAGGTAGAGGGTGGGGAAGCCTTTGACTTCAGCTGTCTTGATCCGGTTGTCGAGGAGAAGGAGCTGCTCGCGACGGCTTGCCTCCTTGTCGAGGGCCTTCACGAAGCGGGACTCGGGGTATACGGTCTTGAGCGAGTCGCAGACGCTGCGGAAATGCAGGGCGTCGGTATTCTGGGCAAAGATGGGCATGCCGTTCAGCTGCTCGAACAGAACCGGAATGCTTGTCATGGAGAACGGATTCTCCATCACGTACTTCACACAGTTGCGATAGTGCTTTATGTATGCGCTGGTTACGGCCTTGCTGTCATCGTCGGCAGCAATCACCTCCTTGATGAAGTCTGAATAGGCCTTTTCGATCTCCTGGAGCCTTGCAGAGCCCTCGGAACCGGTAACGCTGTAGTTGCCGAGTGTGTCGGCCTCGACCTTCGCTGTCTCTGCGTTCTGCAGGAGCAGTGCTGCCACGCGCGTGTCTTTGTAGAAGATGTACACGAATTCGGGCTGGCCCTCAGCCACGTCGAGAGAGTATGAGAAAGAGCCGTCGGCCGATGTCCTGATGGTGTCAAGGACGTTGTAGGTGTTGATGTTGAGCTCCTTGACGACGAGCTGGGCGTTGTCTGCACCGGCAACATTGCCTTTGATGTGGGCCTTCTGGCCGCAGGAAACGAGCGCGAGCGCTGAAAGTGCAAGCGCGATTTTCTTATAATTTTTCATATTCTGCAAGTATGGATGCTGCTGTCTGGGCCTGCTGCTCCGCGCTGGGGCTGAGGTGCTCCTTGCGGAAGTCGAGGTCTGCCTCTGTCTGGAGGGGGACAAGATGGATGTGGGTGTGGGGAACTTCCATTCCCAGCACTGCCACACCTACTCGCTGGCAGGGGATTGCAGCCTTGATTGCGATGGCTACCTTGCGGGCGAATGCCCAGAGTCCCTCGTAGGTCTTCTCGTCAAGATTGAAGATGTAGTCGTCTTCGACGTTCTTGGGGATGACCAGGGTGTGACCTGTTGCAAGGGGGCTGATGTCGAGGAAAGCGTAGTACTCGTCGCTCTCTGCCACTTTGTATGACGGGATCTCGCCTTTGGCGATCTTTGTGAAAATGGTGGCCATTAGATGGAGATGTCGAGGATTTCGAACTTTATGATTCCTGATGGAGCGTGAGCCTCCACTGTCTCGCCTTTGCCGTGGCCCATGAGAGCCTTTGCAATGGGAGTGGTGGCGGCAAGCTTGCCCTTTGAGAAGTCAGCCTCGGACTCGCCCACGATGGTGAAGACCATCTCGCGGCCATTGCCAAGATGCTTGACCTTTACAGTATTGAGCATGCCGACTTTGTCTGTGCTGACCTGCGATGCATCAACGACTTTTGCGCTTGCAAGCAGGTTCTGAAGTTTTGAGATGTTAAGTTCAAGGAGGCCCTGCGCCTCACGTGCGGATTCGTATTCCGCATTCTCTGACAAGTCACCCTTCTCGCGGGCCTCAGCGATAGCTGCCGCGATTACGGGACGCTGGGCGAGAGCCTCAGCGAGTTCCTTCTTCAATTTGTCCAGGCCTTCCTGGCTCATGTAATGTAATTCTGCCATAATCAATGAATTAAAAAGGAGTCCCGCCTGGTAGCGGAACCCTTTGTCTTTGCAAATATAACAATTAATTTGAATTAAAGCGACCTATTCCTTGAATTTGGGATTCATTATCGCGTCGTAGACAATGAGCTTTGCGACGTCTATCTTTTCCTTCTCCACAGAGGCCTGTTCGGCTTCTCTCACATGGGCCTTCCTGCTTTTGAAAACCACACTCTCACCTTCTTCGGGCGGCTCGGGAACGCGGGCCTCCGGGTCCATCTCCTGCCGTGCCGGGGATTCTGCCTCCTGCTCGACTTCCTCCTCCGGGAAGTCCATGTTCTCCGATGCGAACGGCTCGAACGGCGCGGGCCTTCGGACCTCCCTGCGGGCGGGCTGTCCGGCAGCCTTCCTCGCCTTTTTCTTCCTGTCGAGGATGGCCGATACGACAGGCATGGCGAACATGAAGATTATTATGAGGATGTCGGTGCTTTCCATAAGTTCAAAGATAGGAATATTTTTGTAATTTTGCACCATGACAATTTTGGATATCGTATTGCTTCTGTGTCTGATTCCCGGCATTGTCTCAGGCTACTCGAAGGGTTTTGTCAACCAGCTTGTCGACCTCGTCGTCATCGTTGCAGGTGCCGTTGTCGCACTCCGTTTCTCCACCACGGTCTCGGCGTGGCTGGCCAACTATGTCACCTGGGAAAAGAATGTGCTGTACATAGTGAGCTTCATCATACTGGTGGTGGCCGTGTCGTTCGTGCTCAATCTTGTCGGCGGCCTGATCACCAGGACACTGCATACGCTCAAGCTGGGCTGGATCAACCGCATCTGCGGCGTGCTCCTCGGCATTCTCAAGACTGTCGTGCTGCTTTCCATACCGGTCATGGTATTCCAGAGTCTGAACACCCAGTTCGAACTGGTCTCTCCCGAGAAGCTTCAGACTTCGCAGGCATACACGTTTCTCAGCGACTTTGCGAACGCAGTATTCCCATATTTCAAGAACATCGTAACAGGTATCACCCATACACATGCCTAGGATCATTCTCATAGAGACCTCCACCTCTCTCTGCTCTGCGGCAATAGAGCAGGATGGCCGGATAATATCCAGCAGGGAGACTGCAGAGCCCCGCGCCCATGCCTCCAGAACCGCTGTCTTCATAAAGGAAATGCTTGACGAGTGCGGTCTGCGCGTGCAGGACTGCGATGCCGTGTGCGTCAGCTCCGGCCCCGGTTCCTACACCGGCCTCCGCGTAGGTTCGTCGACAGCCAAGGGCCTCTGCTTCGGAGCCTCCAAGCCGCTTCTTGCAGCCGGCACTCTCGACATACTTGTCCGCCAGGCCCTGGAGGAGGGACTCCCCGAAGGCTGCACCGCCATAATCCCCATGGTGGACGCCCGCAGGATGGAAGTCTACTGCGCTGTGTATAATACTGAAGGAGAACGCCTTACGGAAATCGCGCCCTGCGTTGTCGATGCCTCTTGCTTCAGCGCTGAACTCGCTGCTGGAAAGGTGCTCTTCATAGGCGACGGCGCTGCAAAATGTGCCCCTGTCCTGGACTCTGCAAATGCCGTGTTCAGGCAGGTGAATCCCAATGCTGCGGCAATGGCATCCCTTGCCGAGGAAGCGTTCAGCAAGTCGGAGTTCCAGAACACCGCATATTTCGAACCTTTCTACCTGAAAGAGTTTGTCGCCACGGTCAGCAAGAAGAATCTTTTCTAGCTGTCATTGCCTTTTTGCGATTCCCGCACCGATTTATTATATTTGCGAGATATAAAATCCGCAAATATGACATTCAAGGAGTACAAAGGACTTGACCTGGTATCGACAGGTAACGAAATACTTGAAAGATGGAAATCGCGCAAGGCGTTCGAGCGTTCGCTTGAACTGCGCGAGGGCTGCCCCGAATTCATTTTCTTCGAAGGACCCCCTTCGGCCAACGGCATGCCGGGCATTCATCATGTGATGGCCCGATCCATCAAGGATGCCATCTGCCGTTACAAGACCCAGAGCGGATTCAAGGTGCGCCGCCGTGCGGGCTGGGACACCCACGGACTCCCCGTGGAACTTGGTGTCGAGAAGAAGCTCGGCATCACCAAGGAAGACATTGGCACAAAGATCAGCGTCGAGGAATACAACCGCACCTGCCGTCAGGAGGTCATGAAATACACCGCAGAGTGGCGCAACCTCACCGAGAGGGTGGGCTACTGGGTGGACATGGACGACCCCTACATCACTTACGACAACCGTTACATCGAGACCCTCTGGTGGCTCCTCAAGGATATCTACGGCAAGGGCTACCTCTACAAGGGCAAGAGCATCCAGCCTTACAGCCCCGCTGCAGGTACCGGCCTGAGCTCGCACGAACTCAACCAGCCCGGATGCTACCGCGACGTCAAGGATACCACAGCCTGCGTGCAGTTCAAGGTCAAGGGCCAGGACGACCTGTATTTCCTTGCCTGGACTACCACTCCCTGGACCCTGCCTTCAAACACCGCGCTCTGCGTCGGCCCGAACATCGACTACGTGAAGGTCAAGAGCCAGAACCCTTACACGGGCACTCCTGCGACATACATCCTTGCCCAGGCACTCGTGAACAGCTGGTTCGGTCCCAAGATCCCCTTCGAGGTTCTTCCCGGAACAATCAAGGGAAGCGAGCTCGTGGGCATGGAATACGAGCAGCTGATTCCCTGGTTCATTCCTGAGGCAGGCGCATTCCGCGTCATCCCCGGCGACTATGTCACCACTGAGGACGGTACCGGTATCGTCCATATCGCTCCTACCTTCGGCGCCGACGATGCCAAGGTGGCAAAGGCAGCAGGCGTCCCCGGTCTGTACGTGACAGACAGGAACGGCGCTCCCCAGGCCCAGGTTGACCCTCAGGGCCGTTTCTACCGCATCGAGGATCTCGATCCCGGTTATGTGGCCGATCACGTCCGCAGCAGCTATGCAGAGTGGGCCGGCCGCTATGTCAAGAACGCATACGACCCTTCTCTGGCACCCGATGCACCTACCCTCGACATCGACATCAGCGTCATGCTCAAGGGTGAGGGCAAGGCTTTCCGCATCGAGAAGCACGTGCACACATATCCCCATTGCTGGCGTACCGACAAGCCGGTGCTCTATTACCCGCTCAACTCCTGGTTCATCAAGGCCAGCGCAGTCAGGGAGCAGATGATGGAGCTCAACAGCCACATCACATGGAAGCCCGAGGCAACCGGTACCGGCCGCTTCGGCAAGTGGCTCGAGAATATCCAGGACTGGAACCTCAGCCGCAGCCGCTACTGGGGAACACCACTTCCCATCTGGCGCACCGAGGACGGAAAGGAGGAGATCTGCATCGGCAGCATCAAGGAACTCTACGCCGAGATCGAGAAGGCGGTGGCTGCCGGAATCATGGCGGAGAATCCCTTCAAGTCCGCCGGCTTCGATCCCGAGGACATGAGCCTCGAGAACTACGAGAAGATCGACCTTCACCGCCCTTATGTCGACAACATACATCTCGTCAGCCCCAGCGGCAAGGTGATGACAAGGGAGACCGACCTCATCGACGTATGGTTCGACTCCGGCTCAATGCCTTACGCGCAGACTGGCCTTCGCGGCAAGGATACCCCCGACTTCGGCGCAACCGCCGACTTCATCGCCGAGGGCGTCGACCAGACCCGCGGATGGTTCTACACCCTGCATGCAATACATACAATGGTCAGCGGCACTCCCGCCTTCAAGCGTGTCATCTCCAACGGCCTTGTGCTTGACAAGAAAGGCGAGAAGATGTCCAAGCGCCTCGGCAATGCCGTGGATCCCTTCATGGCTCTCGACAAGTACGGTGCCGACGCCCTCCGCTGGTACATGCTCACCAACGCCCAGCCCTGGGACAACCTCAAGTTCGACGAGGCCGGCGTCGAGGAAGTGCGCCGCAAGTTCTTCGGCACCCTGTACAACTCATATTCGGTATTCGCCCTCTACGCGAACATAGACGGCTTCGATCCCGCTTCGGAGGCAGTGCCCTACGCTGAGAGGCCTCTGTTCGACAAGTGGATCATCAGCCGCCTGAATACCCTCTGCGGCGCTGTGAAGGCTTCGTACGAAGACTACGACATCACCAGCGCAGGCCGCCTGATCCAGGACTTCGTCTGCGACGACCTCAGCAACTGGTACATCCGTCTGAACAAGAAGCGCCTCTGGGGATCCGGCATGGAGAAGG
Source organism: Candidatus Cryptobacteroides choladohippi (assembly GCA_018065985.1). Classification (GTDB taxonomy): domain Bacteria; phylum Bacteroidota; class Bacteroidia; order Bacteroidales; family UBA932; genus Cryptobacteroides; species Cryptobacteroides choladohippi. Next base: position 5,731 of record JAGHSF010000005.1, on the reverse strand, counting down.
ACAAGATCTCGGCATACCAGACACTCTACGAGGTGCTCCGCTGCATCTCCATGCTCATGGCACCCATCGCTCCGTTCTACGCCGAGCGCCTGTGGCTCGACCTTGGAGGTGAGGACAGCGTGCACTATGAGGCAATGCCGGAATGCCGTGCCGAACTCGTCGATGCCGGACTCGAGGAGAGCATGGGCTTTGCCCAGAAGGCATCATCAATGGTGCTTGCGCTCCGCAAGAAGATCGGCATCAATGTCCGCAAGCCTCTTGCAAAGGTGCTTGTCCCGGTCATGGACGACAGCGTCAAGGAGCATATCCAGAAGGTCCAGGGCATATTCCTGACCGAGGTGAACGTCAAGGAGATTGAGTTCCTGCATGACACCACCGGTATCATCACCAAGAAGATCAAACCCAATTTCCGCACTCTCGGAAAGAAGTACGGCGCCCAGATGAAGCAGATAGCTGCTGCCTTCGGCCAGTTCGACCAGCAGACCATCGCTGCCATCGAGGCGGCGGGTACATATACCATTGACGGAGGCGTCACCCTCGAGCCCGGCGACTATGAGATCATCTCAGAGGATATGCCCGGCTGGCTCGTGGCAACCGAAGGTACCCTTACCGTTGCTCTCGATATCGTTCAGACTCCTGAACTCATACGCGAGGGAACCGCGCGCGAACTCATCCATCCCATCCAGAATCTCCGCAAGGAGAGCGGATTCGATGTGACCGACCGCATCAATACCGTCATCTATGCTTCCGGAGCAGCCTTCGAGACCATCCAGGCCGCACTTTCGGAGCACAGGGATTATGTTGCAGCTCAGACACTTTCACTGAGTCTCGAACTCAAGGATGCAGCGGACGCTCCGGAAAATGCATCATCAATCGAGTGGGAGGACTCACGGATTTTGATAACTGTAAACCGCATTTAACACTTAGTATTATGGCAGAAGAAATTAAGACCCGCTATTCCGATGAGGAACTTGCAGAGTTCAAGGCCATCATCGTGGACATGCTCAGCAAAGCCAAGGCAGAGTACAATACCCTGCGCAGCGTGGTGATGCACGGCGGTAACAACGACATCGAGGATACCTCACCTTCTTTCAAGACTGTTGAGGACGACGGTGCCAACCAGCTTTCCCGCGAGGAGGCCAGCCAGCTTGCGCAGCGTCAGTACAAGTTCATCCAGAACCTCGAGGCTGCACTCGCCAGAATCGAAAACAAGACATACGGCATCTGTCGCGCCACAGGCAAGCTCATCCCCAAGGAGCGTCTCCGTCTCGTGCCGCACGCAACCCTTACCGTAGAGGCCAAGGAGATGCTTGCAAAGCAGGGTAAGCATTAACGGTCTATGCGCATTTCAAAGGGAGCAAGGCTCGTCTGTCTCGGCATTCTGCTAGTGGTCATCGACCAGGTCAGCAAAGTCCTGGTCAAGACCAATATGGGCCTCGGGGAGCAGATCCCCGTGATAGGGCAGTGGTTCCGCCTCTGTTTTGTGGAGAACGAGGGCATGGCCTTCGGAATGAAGTGGGGTGGCGCCGTGGGCAAGTTCTGCCTGTCGCTGTTCAGGGTTGTGCTTTGCGGCGCCCTGATATGGTGGATACGCTCTTTGCTCAGGAAAGGTGCGCCCACCGGTGTTGTGACAGGCCTTACGCTCATAACCGCCGGAGCATTCGGCAACATCATAGACTGCCTGTTCTACGGCATCATCTGGGACTACGCTCCGCTTATGTTCGGCAGGGTGGTGGATATGCTTTATTTCCCGATTATCCGCAGTGCGGACAGGGTGATATTCTTCAGCCCCGTCTTCAACTTCGCCGACAGCTGTGTGACTGTGGGCGCCTTCTATCTGGCGCTCTTCCAATGGAAGTTCTTCGCGAGCGAGGACGATAAGAAAGAAAAGAGAAAGGCTGCGAACTGATCGCAGCCTTTCTTGTTTTATGCCGTGCTTACCCTAGAAGAGGTATGCTGCACCTATGCGGATCTGCTGACCCTTGTAGGTCCTGTTGTCGTTTGAACTGCGGTTCAGAAGGCCGAAGTCGTAGGCTGCCTTTACCTGGAAGCTGCCGAATTCCACACCGACGCCGCCGCCGACGAAGATGTCGGTTCTTTTGAAGAGACCATTCTCGCCAAGGAGGTCGATATTCTTGTCAAGGCTGAATCTTTCCACTTCTGCGGCAACGTTCAGCACTGAAGAGAGCGCGAACTGGAATGTGGGGCCTGCAAAGGCCAGGAGCTTGATGTTGCCCATGGGAACTCCGCACTGGAGCATTACAGGTACATAGATATTCTGCTCTGAAAGAGAGGCCTTCAGGTCGGCCAGGCTGATGTCGTCGATCTTGATGTCGCGAATATTGCCGTTGCTGGAGAAGGCATAGCGCACACCGGGAACTATCGACAGTACATTGCCGATGGGAATGTTGTATATTCCTTCAACGTAGAAGCCTTTTGAAACGAGGGCCTTGCCATCGTCGGCAGCTGACTGGGAGTTGTTGGTGAAGCCGGCCCCAATGCCGAGCTGGGCGAATGCTGAGGCAGATGCAACAACTGCCAGGACAAGGGTAAGTACTATGCGCTTCATGATATTAGAAGAGGTATGCCACGCCTACGCGGAACTGGTTGTCCTTGAGAGTGATCTTGTCGGATTTCATTCTGTTGAGAAGACCGAAGTCATAAGCAGCCTTTACCTGGAATGAGCCGAGCTGGATTCCGAGACCGCCGCCGAGGAACAGGTTGGGACGGAGATAGTCGGTGTCCTTGTAGTTGTCGATGGGCTTGTCTGCGCTGAAACCACCTGCAGAAGCCTTGACTGTGGTCTTGGATGCGAGGCCATAGCTGAATGTGGGGCCTGCGAATGCGAACAACTGTGCAGCGCCGAGGTCGATGCCGTACTGTGCCATTACAGGGATAGCGAGATAATGCTCGACGAGAGAAGCTGACAGGCCTGCGCTCAGGATGTTTGTAGCCTTTGAGCTTCCGAGATAGGTGTAGCGTACACCGGGAACTATTGAGAATGCTCCTGCTACAGGGATGCTGTAGGTTCCTTCAACATAGAAGCCGTTGGTGGTTGAAGGGTCTGAATTCTGAGTCTTCTGTGAATTGTTTGCATAACCTGCGCTTACGCCGATCTGGGCGAATGCTGATGTAGCTGCTGCAGCTACGAGAGCAATGGTAATAATAACTTTTTTCATAAATGCTGTTGAAATTATATAGTCAACATAATATAAGATTCGGTCTCGGCCGAAAATGTTGCATCGGAATTACAATGTTCATCAAAAATGCTACAAAGTTTTGCATTTATTAGGATTCTGACTATATTTGCAATCCCAAACGGGAAGGAGAGGTGGTAGAGTGGTCGATTACGGCAGTCTTGAAAACTGTTGAGCTGAAAGGCTCCGGGGGTTCGAATCCCTCCCTCTCCGCGCTATGCAAAGCATAAAGGACGCTGCACGAGAGTGCAGCGTTTTTGCGTTTGTGCCAGCCGACGTAGCAAGCTCGCTTGCGTAAGGAGGTAGGTGCAGACGCAAAAAGGGCCTTCCAGGCCCGTCCCTTGATGCTTTGCTCGCGGAGACCAGGGAAAAGGCACGGCGCAGCCGTGGCTAATCCCTCCCAAGGTTCTAATCCTCCGCACTTCGCTACTTCCATCCATGATCGCGGTAAAAGTGTACTGATTACTGCTGGAGAACAACAGGTTACTGTAACCTCAGCGTAACCGATTAGAGACATGCCCGTAACCTGTCTCACTGTTGTCTCGGATTGTCTGCAATGCTTTGATTAGCTCGTTCAGAGGAGAATCCAGCTTCAATGAACTTATAAAGTTTGTACTCAAAGGCAATATATTCAACATCCTTCCTACCGTTCTATTCGAAATGAATTACATTGTTTTGAGGAAGAAAATGGATATTATGGGTACAATTAGAGGCGGCTGTTTAGCCGCCTCTAATTGTAGTGTAATAAACTTATTACATCTCAAGTATACCAAACTGCTGTGTGTATGGAGTATGGATGTCCATATGAGAAAAAGAGACGCCCTCTTTTTCTGCTATCTTACTTAACAACTTAGCCGCCTCAGTATCGGATGTTACAAAATAAGAAACATCGCTACAACATTCTGCTTGAGCAAAAATTTTGGCATCGTTCGGGATTATCACGCGCTGCTCAACAACTATTTCTTTTGCGACCCTTGCATCAAAAAGTGCCTTGGCATATTTCCCGGCCACCGTAGCATGCTGGAAATTGAATGGTACAATGCAAAGATTCCTTAACGGCAGTTCCGTCACATCCCCGTTGACGCAATACTCGGCAACCGTAATTGTAGAAATGTACATCGGGATATTGTTTTCGGAAAAATATTTAAAATACCCTAAGGCATTTTCGTGAAGAGGATCCCCAGCAGACAAAAGTCTAATAAGGAAACTGGTGTCAAGAATTACACTATATTGCTTCTCACTATGCATATGACCCCCTTATCTCTGAAATATAAGCGTCAACATCTATGCCCTTGAAGCGATCTCCAACTTTCTTGATGAGGCCATTCAGATAGTCTCCGTCAAAAGCAGGGGCATAGTCAATAATCTCAAGAAGCTTCAACGAAGATTTGTCCACTTCTCCAGTTTCTACATTCTGCTTTCCTACGGCACGAATACCATATTCCTTGTAGAGAAGATTTCTTTCCTCGTTCTTCAGCGTTTCTCTATCAGCGGCTATAACTATAGTCCCGAAGTTTTTTGTCTCTAAATGAATATTGGACTTGTCCTTGCCTCCAGCATCCACTAATGTGCCGTAAAAATAAAGTTCAGCATCAGCCCACAATGCTTCAGAACGATAGAATTGAGTTGTCGGAGTTATTTTCAGAAGGCTATCGTCATTCCCTGCAGTCTTGAATTCGAAGTCATAATTATTCTTCTTCGCCATCGTCTGAATTTGCTCAATGGCTTTTGCAGAAGGCAACTCAAGCGCATCAATTGATTGAGAAGAAGCAACAAGGAGAGCCACTGCAGCGAATGCCGTTTCTGCTTGTTTCGTAACCGTAAATATATTCTTTACAGAGCCAGATTCAATGCGGTAAGCAATATCGGGCCTGTTTCCTTTCATACCAGGATAAAGAAGCGGCTCTATATTGGACAACAGAGAAATAATCTCCTTGATATCATAATTATCAGGAGTTAACGGATTGTTACCTTTCTGGCCAACAACGTGAATCTCTATTTGACCCAACTGTCCCATTATGTTGCAAATATAGGAAATAATTGTCAATTATTATTCTTTTTAGTTTGTACTAGACTTGGCATCTGCCAGAATACTTGCATTATCGGAAAAGATATGTCACATTTGTCAGTGCAAAAAGAGCGAAGTTTATTGACATACAGACAATTACGAGACCAAAATGTAGTTACTTCGACTGAACAAGGCCATCAGAGCCATCGCAGAGACAATGTCGTGTAACCACAGTGTGACCATCGGGATTTCCACCCTACTTAATAATTTGATTATCGGCAAGTTACGGGTTCTTCGTCACTTTTGGTGCAGGCTCAAAATAGCCTTAAAAATATAGGGTAAATCATTGAATATCAATGGTTTACCCTTGCTTTTTCGGCATATTTTTCGTAACTTAAAGTGTTGAATATCAGTACTTTATATGTACGAAAAAGCGTCCTACAAAGATACTCTAATTGAGATAAATTGCAAAGCATTACGGTTGATAACCGGGCTCTCGCACTTCAAATTCAGAAGAGCTGAACTT
>JAGHSF010000056.1 GCA_018065985.1 Candidatus Cryptobacteroides choladohippi | reverse complement strand
AAGGAATACTTCCCTGAGGAGGCAGAGCGTTCGCTCAAGAATGCCATCGCCATGTGGGACAAGTATTATGAGGCAGCTGCACCGGTTGAAAACCCTAACAACAACTTCAGGAGAAGTTTCGGTGACGGTCGCATCAGTGCAGCCATCGCTCTCTACGAGGCAACCGGAGACAAGAGGTTCAAGGATTTCTATATGCCGCTGATTCTCAAGCAGATCAATCCTAGCGCTGCCAGTGGCGTTGGCGGTTACGGCGGAGGCACAGCCCCATATTTCAATCTTGCAAGCGTCCTCAGGGTATATGACCAGCTCGACAAGAAAGCGAAGAAGGCTGTCGATGCAGCTATCCCTGCATATGTAGAGCAGCTTAAGAAGAACGGAAGCGAGAACCCTTACGGTGTGACAATCCAGGGAGCAGGCTGGGCAGGCAACACCCAGATCATCGGTGCCGCATACAACGGATACCTTATCTGGAAACGTTTCCCTGACCAGATCGATCCCGAGCTGGTACTCAGAGGACTCAACTATCTCTACGGATGCCATCCTTACAGCAACGTTTCGTTCATCCTCGGAGTCGGTGTCAATACCAAGAAGGTCGCTTACGGCAATACCCGTGCAGACTATACTACAATACCTGGCGGTATCGTTCCGGGTCTTCTCGTAAAGAATCCTGACTTCTTCGAGAACAAGGATGACTATCCTTTCCTTTGGGGTGAGAATGAGTGCTGCATCAACTCTGTAGCCAATTATGTAATGCTCAATCTTGCTTGTGATGAAATAGCCAAAGCCATCAACAAGTAATGAGAAAGGCATCTGTTTTATTAGCAATGTTTTTGTCCGTCACGGGGTTCGCTCAGAATCCCGTGATCCGGACTTCATATACCCCGGATCCGGCACCGTTCGTGTACGGAGACAAACTGTATCTGGCAGTGGACCACGATGAGGATGACGCCACCTATTTCCTGATGAAGGACTGGCAGCTCTATTCTACCGAGGATATGGTCAACTGGACCTATCTGGGCACGCCGATATCCACTGAGACATTTGCGTGGGCGGAGCAGGGCGACAATGCCTGGGCGAGCCAGATCGTGGAACATAACGGAAAGTGGTACTGGTATGTCTGCATCCTGGAAGCGGGGACACGTTCGAATACGATTGCCGTGGCAGTGGCCGACGATCCGCAGGGACCATGGAAAGATGCCATCGGAGGCCCTCTGGCCAAGGGATGGTCTTTCATCGACCCTACTGTGTTCATCGATGATGACGGTAGCGCATACCTGTTCTGGGGCAACAAGGGCTGCTGGTACGGTAAACTGAACGACGATATGATTTCCTTCGAGGACGGCTGGAAGGAAGTGCCGGGATTCCATAATCCGGCCTGCTTCGGACCTGAGTCCATGAAGATGGACTGGAGCATACGCAAGGAGGTCATGATGGTCGGTTATGAAGAAGGCCCTTGGGTGATGAAGCGCGAAGGGACATACTATATGAGTTACCCTTCCGGCGGTGTACCCGAGCATATGGCATATTCTACCGCTCCGTCGATAGACGGCCCTTGGACCTACAGGGGAAGGATTATGGATGAGGCCGAGAACAGTTTCACCATACACGGCGGCAATGTGAATTTCAAGGGTCACGACTATATGTTCTATCACAACGGCGCTCTTCCAAACGGCCACGGATTCCATCGTTCCGCCTGTGTGGAGGAGTTTTCGTTTGCTCAGGACGGCAGTATTCCTTTCATTCCTTTCACTAAGGAGGGCCCGGAGCCTGTCGGCACCGTGAATCCTTACGTGAGGGTTGAAGCTGAGACGATGTCTGACAGCTACGGCCTCAAGACAGACAGGCTTGCAGGCAAGCGTCACTATATCACTTCCGTGCACAACGGCGACTGGCTCAAGCTGCGCTGCGTGGATTTCGGAGATGTGGCTCCGGTTCTCGCAACCATCGAGATAGCCGGCTATCACTCTGAAGGAAGGGTGGAGATTTATGCCGACGTGATGGAAGGACGTCCTCTTGCAACCATCGAGGTGAAGGGCGAGAATGCCGTCAAGTATTCACGCATCACAAGGCCTATGACAGGTGTACACGACGTATATCTGCTTTTCAGAGGCGGTGACGGTGAACTTTTCGACCTTGACTGGTGGAAGTTCAACACCCGTGTCAATATGCCTGTCATCCAGACCAAATACACTGCCGACCCTGCACCTATGGTGTATGACGGCACTGTCTATCTTTATACTACCCATGATGAGGATTTCGCTGACAATTTCGAGATGTACGACTGGCTGCTCTACACTTCAACCGATATGGTGAACTGGCAGGATCACGGTGCAGTGGCATCCCTGAAGGATTTCAGCTGGAGGTCCCGCGACAACGGCGCATGGGCCCTGCAGGTGATCGAGCGCAACGGCAAGTTCTATATGTACTGTCCGCTCCACGGTCACGGTATCGGTGTCCTGGTGGCAGACAGCCCTTACGGCCCGTTCAAGGATCCTCTCGGGGAGCCTCTTGTATGGCAGAAGGAGCACTGGGATGACATCGATCCGACTGTATGGATTGATGACGACGGCCAGGCTTATCTGTATTGGGGCAATCCTGACCTCTATGGAGTCATGCTCAATGAGGATATGATTTCATATTCCGGGGACATCATCAAGTATCCTAAGATTCAGGATTATCAGGAGGGCCCGTGGTTCTACAAGCACGGAGACCACTATTATCTCGCATTCGCTTCAACCTGTTGTCCTGAAGGCATCGGATATGCCATGAGCGACAGCCCTCTGGGACCTTGGGAGTACAAGGGCCATATCATGGACCACACTCATCGCACGCGCGGAAACCATCCGGGCATAATCGATTACGAGGGCAGGTCCTATGTATTCGGCCTCAATTATGATATCATGCATCTTGACACCTTCTCACATCACGAACGCAGGTCGGTTTCCGGCTCTGAGATGGAGTACAATGAGGACGGGACTATCCGTGAACTGCCTTACTGGCAGGACT
>JAGHSF010000070.1 GCA_018065985.1 Candidatus Cryptobacteroides choladohippi | reverse complement strand
AGCAGGACAGCTGGGATGTCTGGGACAACGCCATGGACATCACCAACGTAAGGAACGGTGACGTGATAGGTTACAAGTATTTCAATTTCGACAAGCTCAGCGAGGCCCAGCTCAAGCTCTTCCTTACTCCTACGTCAAAGCAGGACGTTACCGTGGAGGTTCTTATGGACAGCCCGTACGCCGATGCCGTCAAGCTCGGTGAAATAGTAATCCCTGCCGGCACGGACAAGGAAGTGTTCTGCCTGGATCTAGACAAGAACGTGGACAAACTCAAGAGAAAGCACGCCATCTATCTTAAGGCCGCAGGTGAGGCCAGAGGCAACCTCTTCGACCTTCACGGACTCGGATTCTGCAAGAAGGGCACGAAGCTTGACCGCCCTGTGCCTCCGACAGTGGATATCAAGGTGAACGGCGTTTCTCTCGCCATTCCTGCCATCCCTACGCGCTCTACGGAGAAGAACCGATACGTTTCTCAGGACATATACGATATCGAGACCTATCAGGAGGGTGAAGTCACTCTCGAGGTGTCTGCAAATGACCCTGAAGTCAAGATCGAGGTGGCTCCGCGCGAGGATGACAAGTCTGTCGTCAAGTGCACATACAAGGGCAAGACCAAGACCTTCAATGTCAGCATCGTGCGCCCGAAGGACCTTCTCAAGGGTCATACGCGCAATCTTTTCGCAGAATACGGCTATCCCGAGGATGAAATAGAAAAAAGGCTTCACGACATCTTCGACGAGGTGTTCCGCGGTCCCAACAAGGTTTACTTCGAGGTAGGGGATTCACTCGGATACGTGAGTGACATCAAGAACCACGATGTCCGCACAGAGGGCATGTCATACGGCCTTATGCTTGCAGTCCAGTTCGGTGAGAAGGATATCTTCGACCGTCTCTGGAGATGGAGCAAGACCTATATGCAGCATAAGGAAGGTCCTATGAAAGGGTATTTCGCCTGGAGCCTGAACACCGACGGCACACATAGGGCTGAAGGTCCGGCTTCCGACGGCGAACTGTATTTCATAACCTCGCTTATCTTCGCGTCAAACCTCTGGGGCAACGACGGCGACATCGATTATCTTGCAGAGGCCCAGTATATCCTGAACAGCGCATTCTCCAAGAATGGGGAAGGCGGCATCAGGAATTTCATCAATGAGGACAACCATCTTATCGTTTTCACTCCGGACGGATTCGGTACGAATTACACCGATCCTTCATACCATCTCCCTGCCTTCTACGAGGTCTGGGCGAAGTATGCCCAGGACGGCAGGGCGGATTTTTATCTGCAGTGCGCCAAGGCCAGCCGCGAGTATCTGCACAAGAGCATCAACCCTCGCACGGGTCTGAATCCTGACACCAACGGATTTGACGGACAGCCGATCAGCATGTTCGGAAGGTTCGGAGGAAGTGGCCGCAGGGCTCCGAAGCCTTCATTCAGGTATGATTCGTGGAGAGTGCCTATGAATATGGCCCTCGACTATACCTGGTCAGGAGAGGACAAGCAGTGGAAGACCTGGTATGCAAATACCATCCAGAGGTTCTTCTATTCAAAGGGCATAGACACTTTTGTAGACCAGTACAGCACTGACGGTACTGACGTCGAGAGCATCATGCCTGCCGGAAACGGTGACATGCAGGTGCAGGCCCTCCGCCACTCTGTCGGTCTCGTGGCCACATTGGCCGCCGCTTCCCTCGCTGCCGACAACGATATTTCGAAAGAGTTCGTCGACAGGCTCTGGAACAGCAAGAACGAGCGGTACGAGGACGGTTACTTCGATGCATACTATGACGGAATCCTCCGTCTGTTCGCATTTATGCATCTGAGCGGGCATTATATTCCTATCGGTAAATAATTTTTCTGATGAAAGGGTTCCGTTTTACCTTAATTATGATTATTTTGCTGAACTTTCCTGTTTTGGGCGAAGCTCAGCAGAATGAGGTGGGCGGAGCCCTTTTATTTGAAAGCAGAAGTTTTGATTTCGGTATCATAGAGGAGGCGGCGGGGCCGGTGAGCCATTCGTTTGCCTTTGTCAATACCGGCGGCAGGGACGTGTTCCTTGCTTATGTGACTCCCAGCTGTTCCTGCACTACTGCAGGATACGATTCGGGTACGATTCACCCGGGTGAGGCTGGAGAGATAACCGTGACCTATGACCCTGCCATGCTGCCGGGCCAGTTCAGGCAGAATGTGCTTGTGAGGGTCAGCGACAAGAGTTCCGTCAGACTCTATATCGAGGGTGTAGTGAAGGAACGCGACAAGGGTATTGATGAGCAATATCCTTATTTCCTCAGCAAAGGACTGCAGAGCGATGTCCTGAAGGTGAGGTTCGGCTTTGTAGCCCAGGGGGAGAGGATGGAGAAAAGATTCGCTCTGGTGAACACTTCCGACAGGGAGATGTCCCTGAGCTGGAGTACAGGGTTCCCGGACCCGGGTCTGAAGGTGCAGATGCCTTCAAGCCTGAAACCCGGGCAGGAAGGTACCGTGGTTCTGGCCTACGAGATAGAAAAAGGCAGGACAGGTACGCTGGACAATGAATTTACGGTATCCGTCGCCGGAAGCGCGGACTCGAAGCCGATTATGTTGGAGGGCTTCGCAGTATATACGACACGGGGCAGCGCCCATTCGGCAGCTCTCCGTTTCGCTCCGACTGTACTTGAGTTCGGCAGACTGAGGAAATGGTCCGAAGCGGTGTTGTACAATGACGGGGAGCAGGATCTCCGCATTTTGGACATAGAGACCACGGACGGCGTCAGCGCCGCACTCGCAAAGGGAACCGTCATCCGCGGGGGAGAGAGCCTGAAGGTGAAGGTATGGATGGACAGAAAGGCGTTCCAGGGGGCCAAGGGCTATGTGCGGCTCTTTACCAATGACCCTGTGAGGCCTGTGAGAGAAATAATTGTTAAAAACAACTTATAATGAAAACACTAAACTATCTTGCGTGCGCGTTTGCCTGCGCATTCGCTTTGTCCTGCGGCAACAAGCCTGCGGAGACATCTTATGAGTATCCGTTCCAGGATCCAAGCCTCTCGACAGAGAAGAGGGTGGACAACCTGATTTCCCTCCTGACCCTCGAGGAGAAGGTCAGTATGATGATCAACAGGTCCATGGCTGTCGAAAGACTCGGCATTCCCGCTTACAACTGGTGGGGAGAGGCTTGCCACGGACTTATGGGAGTCAGCGACGTGACTGTGTTCCCGCAGTGCATCGGACTTGCGGCCACCTTCGATGATGACGCCCAGCTTACAACCTACACTATGGTTTCCGACGAAGCCCGCGGAAGGTTCAATTCCATTTCGCGCGACGGAGATATCGGACCGTATGTTTCAGCAATTCCGAATCTTTCTTTCTGGTGTCCTAACGTCAATATTTTCCGCGATCCCCGCTGGGGCCGCGGCCAGGAGACCTATGGTGAGGACCCTTATCTTACTTCCAGAATGGGTGTGAATGTCGTTCTGGGTATGCAGGGTACGGACAAGGATTATTTCAAGACACACGCCTGTGCAAAGCACTATGCAGTACACAGCGGTCCGGAGCCGCTCCGCCACCAGTTCAATGCAGTGGTTTCAGGCCGTGACCTCTGGGAGACCTACCTTCCTGCTTTCAAGGCGCTCGTAGTCGAGGCCAACGTTCAGGAGGTTATGTGCGCTTACAGTGCATACGAAGGAGAGCCTTGCTGCGCAAGCGACAAGCTTCTCGTGGATATTCTCCGCAACAGATGGGGCTATGACGGGATCATCCTGTCAGACTGCGACGCCATCGACGATTTCTATGTACCGGGACGTCACAATACACACGCTGATGCCGCTTCCGCAAGCGCCGACGCCGTTCTACACGGCACCGACCTCGAGTGCGGAAAGAGCTACAAGGCTCTTGTGGAGAGTGTTGAGAAGGGACTTATCAAGGAAAGCGACCTTGACGAGGCTCTCCGCCATATCCTTACCGGACGTTTCACCCTCGGTCTTCTCGACCCTGACGAGCTCAGTCCGTATGCAGACATTCCAGGAGATGTCGTTGACTGCCAGGCTCACAGGGACCACGCTCTCAAGGTAGCCCGGGAGAGCATCGTTATGCTTAAGAACGA
>JAGHSF010000019.1 GCA_018065985.1 Candidatus Cryptobacteroides choladohippi | reverse complement strand
AATGACCGACAAACGAGAGTTTGCCGGTCATTCTTGTTTTCGCAGGGCTCAAACGAAGAAGTCCTCTGACGGGGGTTCCACCCCCGTAACGTCCCCCGGCTCGCTGCGCTTCGCGGTCCTGCCGGCGAGCGTCCTTCCTTTCACGTTACCCTACCCCCGTCCCCTCCCTCGGGGAGGGGTGCTTGTCGCTTCGCTCCGAATATTCGCCCCGGCCTTCTCCGAATGCACATATACTGAAAATATTGCCAGTTATATGTGCGCAAGAAATCATGAAATGGCCCTCATACGGCCCTGTAAGGCATATTCTGTCTTTTCGGCTGCACATATAATCAATGATCTTTTTAGTATATGTGCAAGCAACCCCTGTCTGTCGGCGCGTGCCATCCCCGAACTACCTTAGACAGTCTCTTTGCACACTGCGGGAGTGCTCCCAAGCGGATTCGGGTTCGAGACGAGGCCCATAGTGGCCGTCGCAGAATCCCGTAGCAGGGAGCACTCCCGCGGGGAAGGGCGCTTGTCGCTTCGCTCCGAATGATTGCAACGGCTGCTCAGTATGCGCCTCTGACTCGGCGTCTCCCCGTAACGTCTTCCGCTCGCTGCGCTCCGAATATTCGCCCCGTCCTTCTCCGAATGCACATATACTGAAAATCTTGCCAGGTATATGTGCGCAAGAAATCAAGAAATGGCCCTCGTACGGCCCTGCAAGGCATATTCTGTCTTTGGAACTGCACATATAATCAATGATCTTTTCAGTTTATGTGCAAACAACCCCTGTCTGCTGGGGCGTGCATACCAGAACTATCTTAGACAGCCTCTTTGTGCACTGCGGGAGTGCTCCCAAGCGGATTCGGGTTCGAGACGAGGCCCGCAGTGGCCGTCGCAGAATCCTGTAGCGGGGAGTACTCCCGCTGGTGCGAAGGTCTTCGGCGGGGACTTCCATTCCGACAAGGAGCATTCCCGCTGGTGCGGAAGGTCATCGCGCCGTGCGCACACACGCAGGAGCGAAGGTGCAAGATTTTCATCAGATTATTTTTATATTTGTTAATCGCATTGAAATTCAACTCATATGAAGAAGATTTTGGCTCTTATCGCTTTGCTGTGCTCAATTTCTGTTGCTGCCCAGCAGATGCGCGTTCAGTATGGTCCTTGGGTAACCAACGTCACAGAAGACTCTTTCACGGTTATCTGGACCACTGAAACCTCTTGCCTGAGCTGGGTCGAAGTTGCTCCGGACAACGGGAATACCTGGTATCAGTCCGATTATCCCAGCTATTTCGAGACAGTTGCAGGACGCAAGATGTATGGCAAGTTCCACAGTGTCAATGTCAAAGGCCTGCAGAAGGCGACCTCTTACAGATATCGTATCGTCGGCAAGGCCATCGCTGATGACAGCGACCCGTATGCTATTTCTTATGGTCCTCTGAAGGCTGACAGAGGCCAGCACCGGATCAAGACGCTGGACACCAAGGCGTCTGTCTGCCGTTTCTCCATGGTGAATGACATACATTTCGATACCGGATTGTACTTCGATCTGATCAACGGCATGGACAAGCAGAACACCGATTTCATCGTTCTCAATGGCGATATTACATCATACGCCGACAAGCTTGACACCCTTGTAAGGTATACCATCGAACCAATAAAGCAGTTTGCTGCAAGCTATCCTGTCGTCTTTTCGCGCGGAAACCATGAAGGCCGTGGCTCGGAATGGTATCTGACCGGCAAGGCTTTCCCTACCAGCACGGGAGAGTTCTACTATACCTTCCGCCAGGGACCGGTAGCAGTCGTGGTTCTTGACGCAGGTGAGGACAAGCCGGACAGCGATCCGGAGTACTCCGATCAGGCCGCTTACGATCAGTATCGCCACGACGAGCTCGAGTGGCTGAAGCAGGCTGTCAAGGATCCTGCATTCGCCGATGCGCCGCAGAAGATATGCATTATGCATATTCCCGCTTTCGACGGCCCTGGGGCGTGGTATTCGCAGCATTGGATTTCCCAGAACTTCACACCGGTGCTCAATGCTGCCGGAGTCAAGCTCATGCTCTCGGGACACGAACACAACTACATGCTTGCAAAGCCAGGCAAGTATGGCAACGATTTCACGATAATAGCGAACAATGCTGACGAGCGCCTTGACTTCGAGGCGACTGCCGACAAGATCACAGTCAAGACCGTTGATTGCACAGGCAAGCAGACACGTTGCATGACTTTCTAAGTATATGAAACTTTTTGACGAAAACACATTGGCGTCGGCATGCAAGGAATGCCACGTAGGCAGTATCAAGTCTGCCTCCATCATGGAGCGTTCGGCAGTGTCCGCGCTTCTTGAGAAGCGTACAGGATTGGAATTCGTACACCTGGAGCTCGGGTCTCCTGGATTTGAGATGAACCCTTATGGCGTTGCCGCCGAGAAAGAGGCGCTCGACATGGGTCTGGGAGCCGGCTATCCTCCGATAGGAGGCCTGCCCGAAGCCCGTCAGGCTGTGTCCCGCTTCGTAAAGGCCTTCCTGGATATCGATATCCCTTCCGACTGCGTGTTCATGACCTGCGGATCCATGCAGGGCTCCCTTACCTCATTCGTTGCTGTGTCCCAGCGCGACAAGAGCCGCAGGAAGATCCTTTTCATCGACCCTTGCTTCTCATCGCAGAAGACCCAGATAAAGATGCTCGGCCGTACCCTGGTGAGCTTCGATATACACGATTTCCGCGGTGACGCGCTGCGCGACCGCCTTGAGCAGGAACTTTCAGCCGGTGACGTTGCCGGAATGATCTACTCGAACCCCAACAATCCGGCATGGATTTGCCTGGAGGAGAGTGAAATCAAGACTATCGCCGAGCTCTGCGAGAAGTATGACGTGATTCCCATCGAGGATATGGCTTACTTCTGCATGGACTTCAGAAAGCCTGGCTACGCAGTTCCCGGCCAGCCGCCTTACCCTCCTACAATCGCCAGATACACAAGTAAATACATCCTGCTTCAGTCAGCTTCCAAGATATTTTCGTTTGCAGGCCAGAGGGTTGCGTCGATGTGCATCGGCCCTGAGCTCTGCCACACCTGCTATGAAGGTTTTGCGCAGCGCTACGGCGGCCTTGGCGAGTTTGGCCATACCGTCGGCTGCGACATCATTGACATGACCACCTGCGGCCCCGCGTTGACTGTGCAGTACGCCTATGCCAAGATGCTGAACCTCAGCGTGGACGGCGTCATCAACTTTGTGGAGGACACCCGCGAGTACGGCCGCCGTGCCCATTGGATGAAGAAGATATTCATGGCTCACGGCTTCAGCCTCGTGTACGACAGGGATGTGACCGAGGGACTCGGCGACGGATTCTTCTTTACGGTTTCATACCCCGGTATGGAAAGCGGAGAGCTCTCTGCTGAACTCATGTCCTATGGTGTGAGCACCGTCAGCCTGACTTCTTCCGGCAGCATCAACCCCGGTGTGCGAATCTGCTCGAGCCGTATCCATGACCACCAGTTCGATCTTCTCGAGGAGCGTATGGCGGCATTTCAGGCAGACCACCCCGTTGCGTTGTAATTGTGCTCCAGATTTAGTAAATTTGTAAGATTTTTGAAGTGGATTCAAGCATTTGATATATCAATAACGTTATGATTTACACAAAAGAAGTGCAGCAGATGTGCTGCGTTGCAAAGGGCGCCAATCACGCCAATGCTCCTATTCCTGAGGAAGGAAAATGGGTGCATGCAAAAGAAATCAAAGACATCTCCGGCCTTACCCACGGTATCGGCTGGTGTGCTCCTCAGCAGGGTTGCTGCAAGCTTACCCTCAATGTGAAGGACGGTATCATCGAGGAAGCTCTCGTTGAAACCCTCGGCTGCTCAGGTATGACCCATTCAGCTGCCATGGCATCTGAGATCCTTCCTGGCAAGACTCTCCTCGAGGCACTCAACACTGACCTCGTATGTGACGCCATCAACACCGCAATGCGCGAGCTCTTCCTTCAGATCGTATACGGCCGTACCCAGTCTGCATTCAGCGAGGGTGGCCTTCCCATCGGCGGAAGCCTCGAGGACCTCGGCAAGAACCTCCGCAGCCAGGTTGGTACAATGTATGGTACCAAGGCTAAGGGCAGCCGCTACCTCGAGATGACTGAGGGCTACTGCACAAAGATGGCTCTTGACGAGAACAATGAGGTGATCGGATACGAGTTCGTCAACCTTGGCAAGCTCATGGATGCTCTCAAGGGCGGTGCTACCGGTCCCGAGGCTATCGAGAAGGCAAAGGGCACCTACGGCCGCTTCAAGGATGCAGTTAAATATATTGACCCCCGTAAAGAGTAAGATACTATGGCACTTTTCGAAAGTTACGAGCGTCGCATTGATCAGATCAATGCAGCTCTCAATAAATACGGTATCAAGGATATCGACGAGGCAAAGGCAATCTGCGATGCAAAGGGCATCGATCCTTACCAGATGTGCGAGGATACCCAGAAGATCTGCTTTGAGAATGCAAAGTGGGCTTATGTGGTAGGTGCAGCCATCGCTATCAAGAAGGGTTGCAAGAACGCTGCAGACGCAGCCGAGGCTATCGGCGAGGGTCTCCAGGCCTTCTGCATTCCCGGTTCAGTTGCTGACGACCGCAAGGTAGGTCTCGGCCATGGCAATCTTGCAGCACGTCTTCTCCGCGAGGAGACCGAGTGCTTCGCATTCCTTGCAGGTCACGAGTCTTACGCAGCTGCTGAGGGCGCCATCAAGATTGCCGAGATGGCAAACAAGGTACGCCAGAAGCCTCTCCGCGTGATCCTCAACGGTCTCGGAAAGGACGCAGCCAAGATCATCAGCCGCATCAACGGTTTCACATACGTGCAGACTCAGTTCGACTACTACACCGGTGAGGTGAAGGTCATCTCTGAGACCAAGTACTCTGAGGGTGTACGCGGTGGCGTTCGCTGCTACGGCTCTGACGATGTACGCGAGGGTGTTGCCATCATGTGGAAGGAGAATGTTGACGTTTCCATCACCGGTAACTCAACCAACCCTACCCGCTTCCAGCATCCCGTTGCAGGTACCTACAAGAAGGAGCGCGTGCTCGCAGGCAAGCCCTACTTCTCAGTTGCATCAGGTGGCGGTACCGGACGTACCCTTCACCCGGACAACATGGCAGCCGGCCCCGCTTCATATGGTATGACCGATACTCTCGGCCGCATGCACTCTGACGCTCAGTTCGCAGGTTCTTCATCAGTTCCCGCACACGTCGAGATGATGGGCTTCATGGGTATGGGCAACAACCCTATGGTAGGTGCTACCGTAGCAGTCGCTGTTGCAGTCGCTCAGGCTATGTAATCGAATTGCATATAAATGGAAAGGCTCCCGTGTCAATTGATACGGGAGCCTTTTTTTGCCTGCATGTCTTCCGAGGCAGGCGCGTGCCGGTCTCGGAATCATTTAATCCGATAGGGAATCCTGGTGATACGGGAGACGGGAGTCCCGTCGTATGGCATATATGAACCGTAGGAGACGCGATAGATGCATTTTTCCACCGTGTCCACCTCAAGCACGCTGCATGCTATGTCATTGACACTGCCCGGATAGCGGTAAGCCTTGTTGAGAGCATTTCCGTAGGCGCCCAGCGCAGCCTCGCCCAGCATCAGCATGTCATAGTCCTTGGAGCCGTCCGGCTTGCGGCATCTGTACTGGTTCTTGCTGTGGATGTGGCCGAACAGGTGGCATACATATTCGAGCCTTGAATCGGAAGCCTTGATGTTGACCCGGATGTCCTGAATGCCCCGGCTGTCGGGGTACTGCCTTTTCAGGGCGGTGCCGTTCTGGAAGGCATCGATGATGTCCGGTACGAGGAAAGGGTCCTGATACGATTCCGCATCGGGCTTGGCTGAGGTTTCACTGAATCCGATGGAATTGTCGCCGAAGGAGTAGTGCATCATGGTTATGACCTTGCATCCCTTCCGGGCTGCATCGCGGAGGGTCCCGACCAGCCAGTCGATCTGAGCCTGGCTGAAGGTGCAAGTCATGAACGATCGATTTGAGGGGAACTGCCCGTCTTCATAGTCGAAGGGATCGAGCATAAGGAATCTGACAGTCCCGATCGAATCATTGACTGTTACGTCATAATGACCGTACATCGCGTCAGGGCTGCCCCAGACGACAGATGCGGCATGCCCCTCGACAAGAGCACCGATCGCGCGGCGATAGTCTGAGCGCAGAATATTGCATACGTCATGGTTGCCTTTGACTGCCAGGTATGGGACATTGGAGGCATTGGAGTTCCTGACGGCCCTGGATGTCTCTTCCAGCCATTCAAGGGACTCTCTCCGTTCCACATTTTCGGATCCGTTGCCATCGTCTCCCGTATTGCAGATCACATCGCACCGTCCCTGTGCAAGAGTCACGGCCTCTTCCACCAGTGCATTGTACTGATGGGTGTCAGAGATGTGCAGTATCTTCAAGCGCTCGTACCAACCGTGGCCGATTCCCTGAGAATCGTTCTTGCGTCCCATCCGGACGGAATAGTATGACGGCTCGAAATCCGCCAGCTTGCGCTCAAACCTTGACTGGTCGAAGGGTGGAACGGGCGGCTGTGCCGTGCCCTGATGGCTGTGGCCAGGCCCAGCATGGCTTTTTTCACCCGGGTTTGCCGCCATGGCGGAATCTATGCCTCCGAGACCGAATGCCGATGCGGTCATTCCGGCAATCTTCAAGAATCTGCGTCTTTTCATCTGGCTCCGTTTTTTTTTCTTAAGGCAAAGATAATTATTAAGTCCCATAGATGCGCTTCATCATTCTGTGATTCAGGATTATTGTTTGTCGGGAACAATGTATTTTAGTAACTTTGAGACAATGTTGGATTACCCGGAAATCAGTAATCGGCAGCATATACCAGAATATATATGGAATTCAAGGAAATTATTGCCAGAAGGCACAGCGTGCGCAAGTTCACCGACCAGATGGTGGATCGCGAGATTATTGATGAGATGATCGAAGAGGCCATGGCGGCCCCTTCGTCAAAGAACAGCCGCAGCACAGGATTCATGATCGTGGAGGACAAGTCCCTGCTTGAGGCCATTTCGGTGATGAGAGAGTCGGGCTCTGCGTTCGTCAAGGATGCCGCCGCTGCGATCGTGGTTCTCGGAGACACCTCAAAGACCGACCTCTGGGTCGACAATGCATCCATTGCCACCACTTTCCTCATGCTCTCTGCCGTCGACAAGGGGCTTGGCAGCTGCTGGGTACATGTGAACGAACGTCCCCGCAGCAAGACCGACGCATCCAAGGGCATGGCTGAGGATTACATCAGAGAACTTCTTGGCATCAAGGACAACATGAAGGTCCTATGTGTGCTCGCTCTTGGTTATGAAGCTGAATAGAATCAATTGCTTATGAAACCACACCTTTGCGCACTCGCTTCATTCATTGTGCTCTCGTGCTGCCCGCAGCACAATCCTGTCCTGGAAGAACTGGATGCATACAAGGCCGAGTTCTCCCAATGGCCGGTCCACGTCCCGACTCAGAAGACCCCGGATGCACCTTTGGCCGGGAACGGTGACATCGGACTCACAATGAAGACTTCCGATGAAGGAATAACTTTCTATGTGGGGAAGAACGATTTCTGGCGCGCCCTGGAGTCATACCCCGAAGGCGGCATGGCCCTGCCCGGTGCATTGCTGCTGGGCTCCGATATCGTTTCTTCAGGGGAGTACCATGCTGAGCAGCTTCCCGGAAGCGCCGAGATCCGTGCCACCTACACCACTCCCGGGAATGTGCTTCATGTGACTTCCTGGGTGGCTGCCACTGATAACAAGGCGGTCATCGAGCTGGAGTCCGAAAAGGAAGCAAGCCTGAGCCTGGCTTTTCTTCCGGCCGAAGATGGCCAGCTGGAATCTGTCATAGAACAGGGTACCGACAGTGGCTGCAGCTGGATGACAAGAAGCTTCTGCGGCAATCCCAGACTGAAGTGGGAATCCCATGTTGCGATGGCTCTGAACCATGAGACGGGGGCGCTGGTCCTTGAACCGGGTAAGAAGCTGACACTTGTGCTTGCCGTATATACCGGCATCGACACGCCTGACTGGAAGGGAAAGGCCATAGCTGAAGCTGAATCGTACAGATCAGGAAACATAAAGGATCTTAAGAGGAAACATCAGGACTGGTGGGCCTCATTCTGGCAGCTGTCGCATGTCGATATCGGGGATGAGTGGCTGGAACGCTACTACTACCAGTCACAGTATCTGCTGGCCTGCAGCAGCCGTGCCGGAAAGTTCGCTCCCGGCCTGTGGGGGTCGTTCATATGCAGCGATGACACTGCCTGGGCCGGCGACTATCATCTGAACTACAATTATCAGTCGCCTTATTGGGGCTGCTACTCAAGCAACCAGATATGCCTGACTGAGAACTATGACCAGCCCCTGCTGGATTATATGGACAAGGGCCGTGCATACGCCAGGGATCTGCTGGGTTGCCGCGGACTGTACTATCCCGTGGGTATCGGACCGCTCGGCCTTTCCACTGCCGCATGGCCGGATACGGATGAGAAGATGGATGACATGTACGGATATACCGACCATATGCTGGACGGCGGAAACATGTTCTGGGGCCAGAAGTCCAACGCGTCTTTCGGCGCCGCCAACATGATGATGCGCTTCTATGCCACCTGGGACAGGGATTATGCCGAGAAGATCTATCCCTACATCCTTGGATGTGCCGAGTTCTGGGAGGATTATCTGACGCTTCGTGACGGCAGGTATGAATCCGTGAACGACACTTTCTGGGAGGAATGGCCCGAACGCGGGAATGACAATGATGTGAATCCCATGGGCTCGCTGGGCCTGATTCGCATGGTGATGCGTGGCGCCCTGACCATAAGCGATATGCTTGGCGTGGATGAGGAGCGCAGAGGCACATGGACCGATATCCTTGAAAGAATCAGTGATTTCCCTGTGGGGATGACCGCAGACGGAAGGCTGAGCCTGAAAGGATGCGACAGAAAGGGCGTCGATGCAAAGAGCTCGGACTTCAAGCCTATAGGACTTAACCGCGTCCACATGCATGGCGTGCTGATCCCTCCGATGGTCAGCGGTCCCCTTACCGATGCCGCATTCAGCGCAATCATGCTGGATGACATGAATCATTGGACTGAAAGAGAAGGCCGTGACTGGGGCAATACCCTGGGCAATGGCGTAGAGACCGTGTACGCGGGAGCGGCCCGCCTTGGATACGACCCCGAAAAGATCCTTGCCTATCTCAAGGAACGTATCCGTTTGGGAAGCTACCCCAACTGCTACATTGTGGCTGATGGCGGAGGAATCGAGACACTGGCTGCCGTACCTTTCGCGGTCAATGAGATGCTGATGCAGAGCTTCGAGGGAATTCTGCGCATCTTCCCTTGCTGGGTGCGCTCCAAGGATGCCTCCTTCCAGCATCTGAGGGCCAACGGTGCTTTTCTGGTATCGTCTTCGATTAAAGACGGCAAGATAGGTACTGTGGATCTTTTCAGTGAGCAGGGCCGCCCTTGCAGAATGGAGAATCCCTGGCCCGGGAAAACCATGGTTGTACGTCACTCAGGTGGCAAAACCGAGGAATTGCAAGGTAATCTGGTCGAGTTCCGCACGAGCAAGGGTGAGGAACTCAGGATAAGTTGTAAAGAGAACTGAGAAAATATGAAACGCACATCGATACTGACTTTGCTGGCCTTGCTGCTTGCGTCCAGCCATAGCATTGAAGCTCAGAATATTGTAAGATTGTCAGACCTTGATGCATCCAAGATTTCACAGCCATACGGCATGCCTGTGAAAGGAAAGTCTGTGAATGGTGAACCTTTGAAGGTTGCCGGAACTGCGTGCCAGGATGGCATCGGTGTGCAGGCGTCCAGCAGGATGAAGATCAACCTGATGGGCAATACCCGCTCGCTGAGCTGCAAGGTCGGAGTCAATGACATCGGGCTTGACTACAGCGACCCCAGCCTCGTGAAAGTCCCTCTGGTGGACGGTTCCGTGCTGTTTTACAGCTCCGTCGAGACAGGGAAGAGATTCCTTGGAACCGGCACGGCAGACGGCACTGTGGGGAAGGGAAGCGTCGTGTTCAGAATCATGGGTGACGGCAGGGAACTGTTCAACAGCGGTGTGATGCGTGGTGGCGATGCCGCCAGGCCGGTGCAGCTTGAAATCCGTGGCGTCCAGACCCTGGAACTGATTGCGGAAGACGCCGGTGACGGCCCGAGCGGCGACCATGCCGACTGGCTCGACGTCGTGTTCGACTATGTCGAGATCAAGCCGTCCACCGTGGATGTGGACACTCCGGACAGCAGCCTGGAGACAGAAGAATCCATCGCTGAGCCCCTTCGCGAAAAGATATGCGCCCTTCCCGTGCTTCCGGCCAGGAGCGACAGGCCCAAGGCCGACTGGCTGATTGACAACAGCTCCTTCCGCACAACGGTGTCAGGTACCGGCGACGGCAAGACCATCGTTATAGGTAACGGGCTGGTGTCCAGGAGCTTCCGTGTGCTCCCGAACCTTGCCACAATCGACATTTACAACGCCATGAACACAGAGGCACTGCTCCGCTCTCCCAGCAGCGAGGGGTCCCTCAGGATAGACGGGCGCAATTACAGCATAGGCGGGCTTTCCGGCCAGTTCGAGTATGGGTACACTTTGCCAAAGTGGATAGATGAATTCAGGCCCATCTCGGAATCATTCCAGGTTGTGGATTTCGAAGTCCGCGAGCTTCAGCCCCGCATGGAGTGGAAACACAAGCGCTGGGCCCTGGTGAAGGAATGGAAGCCCAGCGGCAAGGAAATCGTGTTCAGGATGGTGGGCCCGGGACTGCTCAGCAACCTCAAGCTCGACCTGCACATAGCCGTGTATGACGGATATCCCATCATCAGCAAGTGGTTCGATCTTCACAACGAGACCGGCTGCCCCTATGTGCTCAACGAATTCCTGCTCGAGGATCTTGCCATGGTCGAATCTGAATCCATCGTCGACGGTCCGGTGAAGTTCCGCCCGATGAACATCTACGTCGAGAGCGACTGGGACGAAGGCTTCACCACCCACTGGGAGAAGGATCCCAGATACACTTCGCAGGTTAGCTACATGCTCGACACTCCCTGCCAGCTTCAGGTGAGGCTTCCGCGCGGGCCCGAGGAGGTGATGGAACCCGGCAGCAGCTTCAGCAGCTTCAGGAACTGGATCATGCCATACGATAGCGAGGACCGCGAACGCAAATCTCTCTTCTTCAAGCGCTTCTGCAACCACATTGCGCCCTGGACAAGCGAGAACCCCATATTCATGCACTGTACTTCCACCGATCCCGAAGTGGTCAGGACAGCCATCGACCAGTGCGTCGAGACAGGATACGAGATGGTCATCCTGAGTTTCGGCTCGGGCCTCGACATGGAGGACGAGTCGGAGGAGAACATTGCAAAGTTCAAGGCTCTGGCCGACTATGCTCACTCCAAAGGCATAGAGCTGGGCGGTTATTCGCTTTACGCGAGCCGCTGGATCAGCGATGAGGTCGACCTCATAAACCCCGCTACAGGCAAGAGGGGAGGCATGACTTTCGGCAGTTCACCCTGCATCTGCAGCGACTGGGGATACGATTACTTCCGCAAGATAAGGAACTTCTTCGAGAAGACAGGCTTCGACCTGCTCGAGCATGACGGCTCATACAGCGGCGATCCCTGCGCATCGACCAGCCATGCCCACCACAGCGGGCTTGAAGACTCCCAGTGGAAGCAGCACAAGGTGATTGACGACATGTACAGGTGGATGTGCGCCAACGGCATTTTCCTGAATGTCCCCGATGACGGATTCCGCTTTGTCGGTTCCAACAAGAGCGCGGTCGGCTACCGTGAGGTGAACTGGTCGCTCCCGCGCGACAGGCAGATCATACTCGGCCGCCAGAACATCTATGACGGCATGTGGAAGCGCACGGCAACCAACAGCTGGACCTTCGTGCCGCTCGTCCAGTACCACGGCGGAGGCGCCGCAGCCACGCTCGAGCCTCTTGACGAGCATCTTGACGCCTACAAAGCCCACATGATGCAGAACTACGGCTCCGGTGTGCAGGCCTGCTACCGTGGCTTCCGCCTCTACGATACGGAACGTACCAGAGATTGCGTCAAAGAGGTGATTGCATGGTACAAGAGCCATCGCGACATACTCTGCAGCGACGTTATCCACCTGCGAAGACCCGACGGCGTGGACTGGGACGGTTTCATGCATGTGAACCCCGGTCTGGACGAGAAGGGTTTCATCATGGTCTTCAATCCTACCGACAAGGAAATCACCCGCACCATCACAGTGCCGCTCTACTACACCGGCCTTGCGAAAAATGCCCGCATCAGCGAACAGGACGGCAAGGCAAAGGTATACAGGCTCTCTCGCGATTACAGCATCCGGCTCGAGGTAACCATCCCTGCAAACGGCTGCAACTGGTATGTTGTCCGCTGACGCGGGCGGGAAAGCATCCGTATCATCTGCAAATATTCGACAACGAAATCTTTATATCATGAAGCACATATACACCATTGTCCTGGCGGCTCTGCTCTCAATTGGCTGCACTCCGGACCAGGAAGTCCCTCACAAATTCATCACCCCGGTAAAGTTCTCAGACGTCAGCATCGACGATGTGTTCTGGTCGCCAAGGCTCCAGAAGCACAAGGACGTCACCATGGGCGTGTGCATCGACCAGATCGAGAATCAGACAGGCCGCATGCGCAATTTCGAGAACGCCGCAAAGGGTGAGGGTCAGCATTCGGGAATCTTCTATGACGATTCCGACGTCTACAAAGCCCTTGAGGGAATGGCCTATTCCCTTCAGACCATCCCTGATCCTGAGCTTGAGGCCAAGTGCGATGAATGGATAGACAAGTTCGCGGCAGCCCAGCTGCCCGACGGCTACATCAATACGTATTACACCCTTACCGGCCTGGACCAGCGCTGGAAGGACATGGACAGGCATGAGATGTACTGTGCCGGTCACATGATAGAGGCTGCAGTGGCGTATTACAATGTCACCGGCAAGGACAAGCTCCTGCAGGTGAGCGAGAGGATGGTCCAGCACATGATGAGCGTGTTCGGCCCCGGCAAGCGTGACTGGGTCCCTGGCCATGAGGAGATCGAGCTCGCCCTTGTGAAGCTCTATCAGACCACAGGCAAGCGCGAGTATCTGGAATTCGCAGACTGGCTCCTGGGCGAGCGCGGCCACGGATACGGCACATTCGGTGACGGAAGGATGTGGAACCCCGTACAGTACCAGGATGTGGTGCCCGTACGCGAGGCAACCGACATCACCGGCCATGCAGTGCGGGCAATGTATCTCTTCTGCGGAATGGCCGATGTTGCAGCCTATACTGGCGACCAGGGCTACATCGATGCCCTTGACCGGCTTTGGGACGACGTGGCGCTCCGCAACATGTACATCACCGGCGGAATTGGCCAGTCAAAGTACAACGAGGGCTTCACCCACGACTACTCTCTCCCTAACCTGGAGGCCTACTGCGAAACCTGTGCATCGGTGGGCATGGTGTTCTGGAACTGGAGGATGAACCAGCTCACCGGCGACTCGAAATACGTCGACGTGCTTGAGCGCGCGATGTACAACGGCGCCCTTGCCGGCATTTCTCTCGAGGGGGACAAGTTCTTCTATGTCAATCCGTTGGAGTCGCTTGGCGACCACCACCGCAAGAGCTGGTACGGCACGGCATGCTGCCCCAGCCAGATATGCCGTTTCCTCCCCTCGATAGGCAATTACATCTATGGTGTGTCCGACGATGCCGTGTGGGTCAACCTTTTCATAAGCGGTTCGGCTGAGATTCCCGTAGGCGGCAAGACCGTCACCCTCAGCCAGGACAGCGTGTATCCCTGGCAGGGTAATATCAGAATCACCGTTGGCAGCAGATTCGGCAAGGATATCCGCGTGCGCATTCCCGCATGGTGCAAGAGCTGGTGCATCAGCGTCAACGGCAACGATGTCGAGCCCGCGGTCGAGAAAGGCTATGCAGTGCTGAAGGGCAGGTGGAACAAGGGTGACGTGATCTCGCTCTACCTTGACATGCCCGTCGAGATGGTTGCGGCCGATCCCCGTACCCTTGAGGATGAAGGCATGCGTGCCGTACAGCGCGGTCCGCTCGTGTATTGCCTTGAGGGAATCGACAACCCTGACTACGCCGAAGCCTGCATCAGCGCCGATACCGTGTTCGAAGACACGTACGACCAGAATCTGCTCGGCGGTGTCCAGGCCATCAAGGCCACAACGAAAGAGCAGGTCCTCAATTTCATCCCTTATTATTCATGGGATAATCGTGAGGCCTGCCCTATGAAAGTCTGGATTCCGTTTGCGGACTAGAAGCAGTATCCCAATCCGACTCCGAGAGTCTTGTTCATCGGGCTTCCGGAGCCGGCAAGGAGGAATGCCGCGTCAAGTCTGACGCCGTAGAATTTGAGCCCGAGTCCAAGTGAGGCAAAATTGCCGATCACGCCGCCTGTGTGGTAACCGCCCCGTACGGCAACCATGTCATTGTAGGTATAGGCGGCGCCGACGGAGACTGAGAAGGGTGCCGAAGCCTCGGTTACACCTCCTGAGAAAAAGTAGTCCATGTCGGCCTCGGCCTCGATCCTGTTCTTGCCGAAGTCTTTGGCATAGCCTATGGCTGCGACTGCCGAGCTGGCAGGCGAGAATATGTTTTCCTTTGAATCTGCCACAGTCTCTCCAATTTTCCTTACGCCGGCTGAGGCGCGTATGCCATTGAATTCTCCCATGAGGAAGACGTCTGACATTATCTGCTTTCTGGAACTGCCCTCGAGCAGAGTCTCGGAGTGGTAGCTGATATTTGCGCCGATTGACACCCACTTGATGAATCTCCAGCTGAAACCGAGGTTGCCCCTCATATTCCTTGGTGCAAATTCCCCTTGAGTGTTGCCGTTGTCGTCGAACATCTCGAATGCCTTGCCGGAACCTGCACTGAAGCCTGCGCTCAGACCGATCTTGTTCTTGAAGTTGAATCCGGCTGCGCCGCTATAGTAGCTGGTAGAACTGGGGCCCCAGTTGTTGTAGGACACCTGGGCGTCGCCTTTGAGATCGGAGAAGGGCAGGGCGGCTATGTTGCCGTACGAACCCCATGCTATCGAGGATGTGGACAGCAGTCCTGCTCCACCCATTCCCAGCGCTGCGGGGCTGAGCTCTATTCTCGATGACTGCATGGCAAAACCCTGAGTCTGGGCATGTGAAAGGACAGGCACGGCAAGGAATGCCGCAGTTGTCAGAATACGTGTGATTATTTTCATGGTGCGGCGTTATTTCTTGATGATTGTCATGTCGGTGTGCTTTCCGCTCTTGCTGTCGAGGTAGATGCGGTACTGACCGGGAGCGAACTTGCCCATGTCGATTTCTGCCGGATTGAAGGCACTGCAGGTTACACTGCCCGTGAAAGCTGTGGCGCCTGCTGCGGTGACTATGCGTACGTCGAAGTCCTCAGGCTGTATGCCTGACCTTATGTGGAGAGTCTTGACAACGGGGTTGGGATAGATGTCTATCTCCTTGTCGCCTGAGCGGACAAGGACCTTGAACTCGACTGTCGCCTTCTTTCCCATATGGTCCGATGCCACTACAGATACGGTGGTAAGTCCGGTGTTGGTTAGGGAGAGGCTGAGTCTGTTGTCTTTGATACCTGCATCGATGATTCCTGAAGGCGATGTGGTCACAATGGTCTTCAACGGCTCTTCATCCGGATCGGAGAACAGTCCCGTGAGGTCGATTTCCGGGACGTTGCCGCCCATGTTCAGAAGAAGGTTGTCGAGGCCCCTGTTAGCCACAGGATCCCTGTTGGGGATGACGGTATAGCTGAATTCCTTTACGGCTGCAGCCTTGTAGATGTCCTTTGCCGTGATTGTGAAGGTCTGGGGCTCTGTGCTGCTGACCAGCTGGCAGAGTACGGAGATGATGTATGTATCTTCCTTGACCGGGTCCTTTTCAAGGCTTCCGCGACCGTCGAACTTTGCTGTGACCTCGACGCTGTCACCGTCGGGATCATATATGTGGAAGGGAATCTTGGCCTCTTCCCAGTGGCGGAAGATCAGATCTCCCACATAGTCAGGTTCAATGATGGGGTCGTTGTTGTACTTGCGTATGTATTTCTCGATTCCGTACTGGAATGAGGAGTTGACATCGAGGTACGGTCCGCATGCCTTTCCGGAATAGCCTACAATGTCAGGATTTGCTCCCTTGAGCAGCATGTCCTGAAGGTCATCGCATGTCAGGCCATACTTCTGGAAGTATGAAAGCAGCAGGGCGGCTGCTCCGGAAACGTGGGGACAGGCCATCGATGTGCCGGAGAGGCTGGCGTACCTGTTGCCGGGAATGGTGCTGTAGATATCGGTTCCGGGGGCGCACATGTCCACCCATTTGCCATAGTTCGAGTAGCTGTCGAGCAATCCCGTCTTTTTGACGGCTCCTACGGCCAGAACAGGCTCATAGTTGGCGGGTGCTCCGTTGGCAATGCCGTCGTTTCCTGCAGCAAAGACCACGAGACCGCCCTTCATGGGTGCCCCTTCGGCCTGGTTGCCATCAGAGTCGCATCCGGCATATTTGATGAAATAGTCTACAGCGGCCTTGAGTGCATTGTCTGCCTTGGCTGCAAGAGCATCCTGAAGCTCCTGGCCTTCCAGTTTGCCGTTCTTGTCGTAGTCGTAGTCGTAGCCCCAGCTGTTCTGGCTGATGACTGCGCCATGGTCGGCGCCCCATTTGATGGCGTTTGCAAAACTTCTTGCCGACCCGTTGTCTGAGAATACCTGGGAACTGAGCAAGGTCACGCCCCTTTTGCCGGCCTCATAGTCACCACCGGCTATTCCGATCACACCTTTGGCATTGTTGCCGACGCCGGCAATGGTTCCGGCTACGTGTGTTCCGTGCTCACCGGCAGTAATAATTTCGTTGTTCCTCACAAAGTTGAAGTTGTTCTCCTTGCTGCAGTTCCAGCTGAGGTCTTCGTGGTTCAGGTCTATGCCTGTGTCGACCACATTGACTATGACGTTGGGATCGCCCATTGTGTATGCCCACACAGGCTCCACGTGTATGTTTGTCTTTGGGCTGGCAGCGCTCGAGAGCGCCCAGAGCTTAGAGAAGTTGGTGTCATTGACCGTGAGGTCGGTGACCTTGTGCTGGCGCTCGAAGCATTCCACGCCTCCCATGGACTGGAAAGCCCTTTCGGCCTTGCTGAGGCTGACCGCTGCGTCAAAGTCGACAAGATAGAACCTGTGCAGGCCTTCGGCCCTGGTCCTTTTCTCAAACTCGCCTGCGTAGGGGAACAGTCTTTCCATGTTGCTTATTCCAAGCTCCTTGCGCAGTCCTTCGAGATCGATGGCGTTATTCTCTATCTTGTCCGTCATCTCCTCGGAGAACAGCACTACGGCCTCTCCCGGGATGAACCTCATTCTCTCAAGGTCATCGGCAGGGGTTGCCGGCTTGTCAGTCTTTTCCGTGGTTGAACCGGTATATGTCTGTTCCTTGAATCCGCTTTCCTTTGCGCAGGAGGCAAGCAACATCGCCGCCCCTATGGCAATCAATCCTATTTTCGCAGTTTTCGCGATCATACTAAATTTATTTTAAACAAAAATAGTATTTTTTTTGTAAAGTCTCATTTCTGACTTCATAGAACAGGTCGGTCATATGACAAACAAGCCGGCTGATTCTTTCAGCCGGCTTGTTATTAAAATATCAAAGTGTTTATTACTTTGTGATAGAAAGGCTGCGCGTGCTCTTGATAGCATTCTCTCCCATCTTTGCGGGAACCATCTTCTGATAAGCCGGAACTGCAATTGTTTCAGCCTCTATTGATGCATCCTTGGCATGACCGTTTCCTGTAGACTTGACTGATGCTGTTGCAGAATCCGTCTTTGTGAATACAAGAGGGGCCTTGAAATATGAGGATGCGTTTGTAGCGCGTGCCTGGAATCCGTCACATGCAAGTGAGATTGTGCCTGCTTCAAGGTCAACATCCCATACGGTATCTTGATAGTATCCTCCAAGGATTCCTCTCCATACAACGGATGTTCCACTAACAGAAAGACCGGTCTCTGTCTTGTCAGCCAGAGTGAGTGTGCTTGCTGACTCATCCCATGTCAGAACAGGAACGCATTTTTTCAGATTGTTAGCTTCACATATTTCATCAAGTGATGCGTCATAACCTTCGATTGCGACACCGGTACCTGATTTCTTTATAACCCAAGTCCAGTTCGTATATGTATCAGGGTTTTCTGTAAAGCCCTCTGTAGCTTCGGGACATACATAGGTTCCAAAGAGTTCCTCAGGCATCTCCTTTGGCCTTGTCATTGATGATGTGATTGTTGCAGCATTAAGATTGTAATTGCCTCTTCCTTTGTTGCTACCCTCCTGAATGATCCAAGAGAATACTATTTTTGCAAAATCACTGGTAACGTCGATGACGTTGCCTGCCTTGTTATAGTTACCATAGATCAGGACTGAAGGGGTTCCGGTAGACCAAGGATAAGACGGCGTTCCACTTGCATTGATGCCAGTCAGAGCGATGTTGAGGTTTCCATAAGTTGTGTAGTAGCCTGTCTCTTCGAAATCCTGCTCTTTGAGAACGAACAAGCCATTCTCAAATGAAGCCTCAACGGCTGCAATGCTATAATTGAAGGTAGAGTTGGTCATGTTGGAGAAACCGGTCACATTATAAGTCTTGCCATTTTCCTTTTCAGATATGGTAAGGAGATTTGTTCCGAGTTCCCATTCTCCAAGATAATCCTCGTATGAGCCATCGCCAGACATCTCTTCTGTTGTGAAGTCCTGCTTGAACACGCCGGATACTGCATTGAGATCCTCGTCGATGCAGAATGCGTATGCGTAATATTTGCTGTTTGCCTTCTTATTACCAAATGTATTAGCGTATTCTCCTGTTTTAGCAACACATTCGAGAATGTATTCCTTGAATGTGGTAATACCATATACATCCTCAATTTCACTTTTGTAAGTCTCGTAATAATCCTCCCAGTATTCAAGGTCGGCTGCAATCAGTTCATCATCGCTTGAGAACTGCTCTACATATCCTGCAGTCTCGACTGCGGGAATGTAATATACATTGTTGTCGTTGGGTGTGAATGTTACGTCAGCCGAGTTGTAGGTTATGTTCTCAACGGTGATGTCGATTTCATAATCAGGTGCCTCGCCAGACTCCTGGAGAATCTCGAACTCCTGGCTGATACCCTCGCCGACTATGCTTACGGTAGCGGTGCGCGCATTGCCGGTAGTGTTTGCCTCGGCAACGAGAGTGATGTTGTCGGTGTGGGTTGCCTTGGTCTCGGGAGCAACTGCGAGCCAGTCAGCATCGATGCTGATCTCGTAGTTCATGTTTGTGGTGATTTCGAGCTCAACCTCGCCACCTTCAGCTTTTACTGAAGATGCGGATACGGTTGCGGTAAGTACACCGCCCTCGAATACGAGAGACTTGATGTCGGTCTTGCCGCGGCCGTTGGCAGCGTATACGAACACCTTTGCATTGCCACCGTTGTTGGTGACCTTGACGTTTCCTGATGTGGCGTCGGTTGCTTCAACCTCTGCATCCCAGGTACCGATCACATTGAGAATGTCAACCTCGACTTCGTCGTCCTCCTTTGCACCCATGATGGTGTAGGGGAATGAAGCGGTCTCGCCTTCAACCACACCGAGGTCGGTGCGCTGTTCGAATACCATGTAGAAGGGAACCTCTTTCTTGATGACGTAAGACTTGTCGCCGATATAGAAGGTAACGCTCTCCTCGCTGTCCACGATAGAGATGGGAATCTGTTCGCTTTCACCCATCTTGGGAACTACCTGCCAGGTCTCGCCGTCGTCATAAGATACATTCCACTTGCCTTCGATGATCATGAAGGTGGGAAGTTTCTTGTGAACGGGGATCTTGTTTCCCTCGGCGTCGGTCAGGAATTCGCCGTCGCAAGTCCAGTAGAACTCGCCCTCGAACTCAGCGCAGCTGATGACGGGAGTATCGCCCTTGTCGCCGTCCTTTCCGTCCTTACCGTCTTTGCCATCCTTTCCATCCTTACCATTGGTGATGGTAGCCTGTGTTCCGTTTGAGAACTTGATGGTGTAGCCGTTTCCATTGTCGACTACGCTTGTGCAGTATACATTGCCCTGAATTGCGGCAACGAGATTGCGGATACCGGGAACTGTCTGCTCGTTCAGTTCCTTAACCTGCTCCTCGAGCGTTGATACTCTCTTGTCGAGGTTGTCGACCTTCTTTGAGAGGTCGGAGTCCTTTGAGCATCCTGCCAGAGCAAGAACTCCGGCAACGAATGCGAATAACAATGTCTTTTTCATGGTATGGGTTGTTTAACTTATTTTATGATAAATTTCGGACGTGAAGGTGCTGACTTGGCAGGGATTGCCTTCATCATGACAGGCTCCTCCTCTTGCATTCTGAGAACGTGCGAAGCCTCCACCTTGACTGCGTTTTCGAGTGAGAGGTTCCAGGTGCGCCCGAATGCCTTCACAGAACTGCTGCTGCTGCTGCGACTTGCCTTCTTCATGGTAACAGGGAACTCACCTGCCTCGTTCTTGTATGTGTAGATGGTCTCCCCGTCCGCACTGATGGCCGCGATGCCGTACTCGGAGATTTTGTATGTATTTCCGTCGATGAGTTTGATGTCAAGACCGGTGAGGACTATGTTGCCGTCTTTGTCGATTGCGCCTTCGCAAGCATCGTACATCTTATCTTCGGAGGGGATGACATAAGACTCACCGTCGATGATGCAGGATCCCAGGTAATAGACTGTGAACGGATCGCCAGGATCGTCCATGATAACATTCTCTGCGAGAGGAACTCCCGAGCCTCCCTTGAAAGTGATCTTGCTGTCCTTGTATGTTACAGTGGCGGGTTTTACCCAGTCTTGGGACCATCCCTGCCAGTCGTATGCGGCAATCTCCGCATCGGGTGTAACCTCCACGAGTCTGGTGATCCAGGGATCGAACTCGGAATTTGCAGGGGTCACTTCCCAAGAGCCTATGAACTTGTTGAAACTCTCGGAGCCTGTGCCATGCTCTTCGTCGTCTTCGTCATCATCATCGCCTTCGTCATCGCTACCGCCTCTTGTAAGGACGACGTTGGTTCTGGTAGCGTCATTAAATGACTTGGGAAGGGTGAATTTCCCATCAGAAGTCTTGCCTATGTAAGCGCCGATCTCAGGCTGAACCTCGCCGCTCTCTGTGCTGAGAGTTGAAGGAACCAGCTGAGCGCTGTCACCATCTATTGTGGCTGTGAAGATTGCGTACGGGTTGGCGCCGGGAGTCCAGAGATTTCCTGCGAGAGTTGCTCCGTAGAATCCCATTGAGCATTCTCCCTTGCTTCCTATGGTCATGGTTCCAATCCCTTCCTGGGCGCGGGCTATGATGCCCTCGGTGTTCTCGTCATACTCGACCTCGATCTTGAGGTCGGTGTATCCTTCGATACCGCTTACCCAGTAGGTGTAACCCTTCTCCTTTACGGTGAATGTCCAGGTGTCGAAGCTGGTGGTGGAATTGCCGTGCGGGCACTTCCAGTCACCGAGCCAGTTGTCATAGGCGCTGGGCTCGCTTCCGTCTTTCTTTGTGAACTCTGATACTGAATAGCGACCGGTGGGAGCGAGGTTCTCGTCAAAGCCGATGACGCATGCGTAGTAATCGCCTGGCTCAAACTTTGCGAATATCTCATAGTCAGAATCCTTGTAAAGCAAATCAGAGTATGTCAGTTCATATCCGTAGCTTGCATAGTATTCGATAAGTTCGTCGACGTCATCTTTGATGCTTGGAACGGTTGACAGGATGTAGTTGCCAAGATTAAGTCCGCTTGTGCTGAAATCATCCTTTGAGAAGTAGGTGATGTAATACATTCCTGAGACGGCAGGGTCTGCCACCTCGTTGCTGATGTGCTCGTACTTCTCACCGTCACCTTCGTAAACCTTGTATCCGTCATAGCTTACGGTCCAGTTTGCATCGGGCTGCATGTAGTCTACGTTATACTGCTCTACCTTGATCATGCCCTTGTCTGCACCGAGTTGCCATGCAATCTCAGCCTTGCGACTCTTGTTGTCGGCCGTTGCCTTCGTGGTATTCTCGGCAATATCGACTCTGAGGTTGTCCTCGGTTACTGAAAGGGTTATCCATTCAGCATCTGTGCTGGCCACGAGTTTCTCATCGTACTTGTAAGGGAAGTTGAATACTTCACCGTCAGATATTGCAGTGATGTCTGAAGGAGAAAAGTCGCTTGTGATGTATCCGTATTGGTGGATGGTCACTGTGGCGTTCTCGTCCTCTACTGTGAACACGGCCTTGGCATACCTTGAAGTCAGCTTGCTGTTTTCGGTTGCGGTAAAGGTGACTTCGTTTCCATTGATGGCATAGGTGCACCATGCAGCGTCGACGCTGACCTTGAGCTGACCTTTGGTCTCAAGCTTGACCTTTGCCTCGCCTCCCTTTGCAGGGATGGCGAGATTGCTCTCGACAACCTTGACCTTTCTCTCGATGGGAGCAAGCCCTTTCTGCCCGCATGACGAGAATGCCAGGATTCCGAGTGCTATCGTCATTATGTTTATGATCTTTTTCATCTCTTCTCGGTATTATTTACGTTTGAGATACTTCAGATAAGGAATCTGGCTGCTGCCCCAACCGGTGTACTGGCCCATTGAGTTTCCGTCGCTGTCTGTTTCCCAAAGAATGAATGAGTCGGTGGCATGACCTTCCCAGTTCAGGTTGGATTCGAACTCGAACTGGTTGCGTTCCTCAACCCAGTGGATCTCGGTACCTGCCATTTCGTCCCAGTAATTAAGGTTCCCTCCTCCATTGAGGTCCCATGCTGCGAGCCATACGAGGTTGTCTCCATCAGAACCGACAAGCTGTACATTCCACATCAGGCGGCCTTTTGCCTTGTTGTACTTGAGGAAGATGGTGTAGTTCTTGTTGATTCCTGACATGATGTAACCGGTCTTATCCTCGTTGGGAGTGAGGGTTACCGTTGCCGTGGAGTTGTACTTGAGGGTATAGGTTCCTTCGAAATCTGCGTATTGCGTGTAATCGGCGGGAACGTGTCCCTGAAGTACAATCACACCGTTTGTGAATACGTTGTTCTCCGAATGGTACATGAGATCGTCAAGAGTGTTTCCTGCAATCTTGACAGGCTCGTAGGCTCTGATACCTGTAGGAGTGTACATGAAAGGCATCTCCTTGGTCACATAACCCTCCTCGTCGTCTCCGTCTTCCTCCTCCTCGTTTGCAGGATCGCCGGCTGCAATGAGTGCGGCTTCCTCGGGATCATAATAGGTGAATGTGATGCGCCTTGAATCGAGGTCCACCTCTCCGGTGACTTCCTTGCCTCCGATCACACCGTCAACAGTTGCAGCGAGCACGTTCTCGCTCATGTCATAGACGTCCTGGAGGTACTTCTCAGGAGCTATGCCGACAGGGAAAGGATAGAGGTCACAGTGGTTGCCTGAACGCTTGCCTACAAGGCCGATCTTCTCGTTTGAGTATTCCTTGATTGTGAACTCGAAGTCTCCTCCCATTGCCTGGTATGCGCCGCTTGAAGGTGTCGAGAACAGGTGGAGAATCTCATTGTGGAGGTCGAACGAGAGAACGGGACCGTTGTCGTTGGTGAGCTTGTAATAGCTGGTCTCCTCGTACTCGGGATCGATCTCGCACCTGGCGGTCACCTTGCCGTCTTTGAAATTCACATAGAAGGCGTATCCTCCGTAGGCCTGGCCGGTTCCGGGATATGTTCTCATGATCCATCCGGATTCGTTGCTTTCCAGTACTTCGGTCACGTTTTTGAGGTAGTCGGACATTCTCTCAGAGTATGGCTTGTCGAATACCATCTTCTGATCCTTGAGGCAGGACTGCGCTGCAAAAAGGCTCATAGCCGCAGCTACGATAAGTATTATTCTTCTTGTTTTCATATCTCTGCCTGTTTAGTTAAGTGAAACATCGTCAAGATCGACTTTCCCTTTGACCACATCGTTCTGCCTTCTGAGGATGCATGCTCTGAGGTCGTCCATATCGATGCCCCAGGTGTCTTCCATATAAGCACGTACGATGTCGAGCTTGCGGTTGATGAAGATGGCACCATCGCCTGCCTTGGCTACGGTAGAATCCCAGTACTCGGCAGTGTGGGTCACGTACTCTGACATGATCTCTGCAAAGTCCTCGGCGTCATTTTCCTGAGAATATGCTGTGAAGAAACCATTCTGGAGGTATTCTGAGTTGTAAGGCTCCTTGCTCCAGTTGTCTGCCACATATCCGTTGCCGGTAACCTGCTTGAACTCAGAAGGGTAGGGCCTGGTCTGGTTGAGGATGTGGGTGAACTCATGGTGGATGGTCTTGATGTACCAGTAGTTGAGTTCCTCGGCATCATCTACAAACTCGTCGAGGTAGTTGATTCCTGAAAGGAGAATCTTCCTTCCGCCTTCCGCAGTACCGAGAATGATTGTTCCATTGTTCCTGTACTCCCATTCTCCGATCAGGAAGAACATCTTGGGGAAGTATGCCCTTGTGAAGCTGATGCCTGCGACTTCGTCATATGTGTCGACGCAGAGATATTTCACGAGGTGTGCCATCTTCACCGCAAGGTCGTACTTGGGAGGGATGGTGTAGTAATTCATATCAGACTCGTTCATCGAGAAACGATATACGAAGTCGATGTTGTAGGGATTGACAAAATTGGCTGTCAGCCACTTGTCGAAGTCGTTCTGCTGAATCTTGTCAACCGTTATGACGCTGTCCTTCTTGAGAGGCTCTTCCTGGCATGAATTCATGACAGAAGCAGCGATAAAAGCTAACAGTATATATATTACTTTTTTCATGGCGTCTAGAAGTTAACGGGTTCTCTTTCAACCTTCTGCACATATTCTGAG
Organism: Candidatus Cryptobacteroides choladohippi; assembly: GCA_018065985.1. Taxonomy (GTDB): domain Bacteria; phylum Bacteroidota; class Bacteroidia; order Bacteroidales; family UBA932; genus Cryptobacteroides; species Cryptobacteroides choladohippi. The sequence continues at coordinate 61,037 of JAGHSF010000019.1, read as the reverse complement.
TCCGTGCTCTTTCCACGGGGATTCTTCTCATAACCTGCATCGGAAACCTTGACAGGTATCTGGAGTGCACGCCTGGGGTCGTCTACCTTGAGCACGTCAAGAAGCTTGAGAGGGTTGCCGTCAGGTCCCATCTCGCGGCGTACGATCTCGATTCCGTAGCGCTTTACGTCGAACCATCTGGTTCCGAGTCCAAGACCCTCGACCTTCTTGAGAAGGAGTACAAAGTGGAGCATGTTCTCCTGAATTCCCTCCTGGAAGTCGAATTTGGGATTCAGCGCCTTCTTGGGAGTCGAGTTGTCCCATTTGTAGTATTCCATTTTCTTGAACAGATCGTTGATGCTTTCGGGAGTGAGATCCCATTTGGTCTTCGAAATGTTGTTGAGCCAGATGTTCATGTCGGCTGCAGCCTCGTCGTACTTGCCGAGGAGAATCTTTGCCTCAGCCCTCTCGAGGAGAACCATGTCGCCTGTGAATGCAGGGTATACCGTTCTGCGGTAGCCGATCTGCGCAACAGGGTCGGTGTACTCGAAGAGGTAGGGGAGTTTCCAGAAGATTACGCGGTCCATGTTGGTTGCGCTGTACACTGCGGGGGGCATCTTGTAAAAGTTTCCGCTGTTTGATCCGAGCATCGTGGCAAGGCAGATTGCATCTTCGTTGGTAGCCTGGTAGTTGCCGTGGCTGTATCTGGCGTAGAGGAAGTAGTTGCGGAAGGCCATACCCATACAAGAGTAGGCTGTCATGAGAAGGAGGTTGGACTTAACACCTGCATCGATGAAATGCTCGGTGATCACGTCCTCGTCCTGGGTCATCTTTGACTGGTCTGCCCAGTCCCTGAGGAGTGCAGAAGGTTCGCTTCCGAGACAGAGGTCCGCATACCTGAGAGACTCGTCCCACTTCTCATAGTAGAGATAGAACCTTGCTGCAAATGCGTAGGCTGCTGTCTTGTTGAAGTGGTACTTGGGCACGGTAAAGTACTCGTCGCTCACGTAAGGGAGTGCGAGCGCGAGGTCGTCTGCGATATGGTCGTAGATCTCCTTCACGCTGCTGCGCTTGTATTTGGGGTTCAGTCCCTGCTCAGGCATGTCCATATAAGTGATACCGAGATCCTTGTCGGAAGTCAGGGTGTTGTACTGCTGGCAGAACATGTTGACAAGGATGAAGTGGTTGTAGGCGCGGCACAGGAGCGCTTCTGCCATCTCTGGAAGGAGGTTGTTGGCCGCTGCAACTGCAAAGAGGTCCTTCTTGCTGTTGTCGGAACTTGATTCATCAAGGCTGAGAATACCGTCGATTACCTGGTTTGACACTGCAATTGCGAGGTAGGTGTTTCCCCAGAGCTTTTCAACGTCCTCGTTGTTGGTCTCGGTGATTTCCTGCCAGTTGTAGACCTGCTGGATGAAGCGGTCGGAATTGGGGTTGGTCTCGCCGAAGTCATCCACATCATCAGACACGAACTCCGAAAGGAGCATATAGTCGGTTTCGGGATATGCTGAAACAAGCAGGGCGCGCATTTTGTCGGCAGAATCGATTTCGGTTCTGTTGTCCGGCATCACGTCGAGGAACTTGTCGCATGCGGTAAGGCTCATAACTGCTGATGCCATTACCATATATATGAGTTTCTTCATTTTCATTTCTTTTTCCTCCTGAACTAAAGACCAATCTTGACTGTGAAGGTGAACTGCTTGGGGAGCGGAACGGCAACACCACCGGCGTTTGCGAACTCGGGATCCTGTCCGTTGAGCTTCTTGTCAGCATAGAGAAGGAAGAGGTTGGTTGCCTGGAGCTTGAGCGAGAGTGCGTTGAGGTGCAGTTTCTCTACCCAGGCATTGGGGAAGTCGTATCCGAAAGAGATCTCCTTCATGCGGATGAAGTCGCCCTTTGCGATACGTTCGGTAGAGTAGTTGTACGCGTTGTATGCGTAGCTGAGCTGTGAATCCTGCCTGTTCTGCCATACTGATGCGATAACAGGGATGCTGGTGTACTTCTCGTCTCCGGGAACTGCCCAGCGGTTTGCAAACTCCTTGGGCATGGAGTCAAGGTCATTGTAGGTGTTCCTGAATACAGGGTCCAGACGGATGACGTTGCCGAATGAGTAGGTCATGAATACATTGAGGCGGAATCCCTTGTAGCTGAAGATGTTACCGAACGAGCCAACGTCGGTGGGATCTGCGTTTCCTGAATATTCGAGGAACTTGAGCTTCTCGGGGTCTGACTCCTGGAAGTAGATGCCGCTGACAGACTGGCCACCGTCCTGATCCTTGAACACGGGAAGACCCTCGTCGTTGAGGCCGACGAAGGGAATTGAGAAGATACCACGTACAGGGTAGCCTTCCTGTGCGAAACCGCTGCCTCGTACGAGGTCGATCACGCGTATGGTTGTCTTGAGCTGGGATACTACGTTGTGGGAGTGGGAGTAGATGAAGTTGCTTGTCCAGCTGAAGTCCTTTGCCTTGATGTTGGTGGTTGAGAGTGACAGCTCGACGCCGTCGGACTTCATCGTTGCGATGTTACCCATCTTCTGCACCTGTCCGCCAATACCCTGTGTGTTGATGATACCGATGAGGTCGTAGTTGTTACGGCTGTACCAGTCGAGGGCGATGTTGACGCGGTTGTCGAAGAGGCCGGTCTCGATTCCGAGGTTGAGCTCTCTCTTCTTCTCGTATGTAAGGTCCGTGTTGGCAAGGTCTTCGATTGCAAGCGCTGTCTCACGTACGTTGGTGAAAGGTCTCCAGGGTGTGTTGGCAGTGATGACCACTGCCGAGTTGGTTACTGACGAAGGACCGCGGTCTGCAGTAAGTGAGTATGAAGCCTTGAGGCTGAGGTGTGAGATTGTAGGATACAGGTTCTTCATCCACTTCTCCTCGTGCAGGTTCCACGCGGCTGACAGGTTCCATGTAGGAAGCCAGCGTGCCTGGCGGCTCTTTCCGAGCTTGTTGGTACCTTCGTAACGGATGGTTCCGTTGAAGATGTATTTGCCTGCGTATGAGTAAGTACCATTTGCGAAGAAGGCGGCGCTGCGGTCGTGGGCGTTCTTCATTGTGTAGTAGTCGCTGTTCTGCTCTGAACCTTCCTTGAACACGCGGTAGTCGTAGTTCGAGGTCTCGCCCATGGCATACTGCATGCCCCAGCCGCGGAACCATATTCCATGACGCTCTATCTTGTTGATCTCGGTACCTGCAAAGAAGTTGACGATGTGGTCCCTTTTGAACGTGTTGCTGTAGTTCATTGTTGCACGGAAGTCGTATCCGAGCATGGAGTTGTCGTTCTTCTCGTAGATACCACCGTTGGGCAGCACTGAGACAGGGTACTCGTAGGGCTTGTCAGGGTCTTTGTAAAGGAACGGGTTGGCGTTTCTGATGACGGTGGTACTCATCTCCTTGTATGCGAGAGCCTGGTTGGAGCCTTCGAGAATGTAGTGCTCCTGAGCGGTTGATGTGTACTTCATCGCGCCGATTGCGCTGAACTCGAGTCCGTTGATGGGCTTGTACTTGAGTTCACCCTGAACGCGGAAGTCGGTTACGTTGACGTCAATGTAGTTGTTGTCAAGCTCGTTCATGATGTTGAACGGAGCGTAGTTCCTCTTGTAGTACTCGTTGGGGTCGAGTGCGCGTGAAGTGTTGAGCGCGTAAGAGTAGGGGTTGATGTCGAAGTCTCTCTTGACCTCACCGGAAACGACGTCGATAGCCTGTCCCAGGGTACCGGGAGCGCGCTGCTTACGGTATGATGCGTTGCTGATGAAGTTGAAGGTGACGTTCTCCATGAACCTGTATGTGGCGTTCACGTTGCCTGTGTAACGCTGCACTGAACTCTGCTTGGTCCAACCCGGGTCATTCATGATTGAACCTGAAGCATAGTAGGTACCCTTGTCGGAACCTCCGGAAATGCTGACAGAGTGGTTCTGCTGGAGGCCTGTCGAGAAGAGGATGCCGAACCAGTCGGTGTTCCTGTACTCCGCTGCTCTCAGATACTCAGCCTTGGCCTCGGGGGTGTTGGCGAGTCCGAATGTTCCTGAAGTTGCGTTGTAGGTGTTGACCAGTTCGTACATCTTGCCGAATACACCGCTTGCAGAAGCGTTGGAAACCGATGCGTAGTTGAGGTATCCTTTCTGCTGGAGCTCCTGGTAGATTTCCATCTGGTCCTGGGAGTTCATGATGTTGAAAGTGGTGTATGAAGGCTTCAGTCTGGTTGTGAACTCACCGGTGTAGGTGAGCTTTGCTGAACCGGCACGGCCTTTCTTGGTGGTGATGACGATGACACCGGCCATCGCGCGCGCACCATATATAGAAGTGGCCGAACCGTCCTTGAGGATGTCGAATGACTCGATATCGTCTGAGTTGAGACCTGCGATAGCTGATGAGATCAAGGTGTTTGCATCACCGGATGACAGCTGGTCTGCACTCACGTCGACGACATCTTCCATGATGACTCCGTCGACAACCCAGAGGGGCTTTGATGAACCATAGATTGATGTTGCGCCACGTACACGGATCTTGGGCGCTGTACCGAATGTACCGGAAACGTTCTGGACGGACACACCGGCAACGCGTCCCTCGAGGGAGCGGCTGACGTCGGCCATACCGTCAAGTTTTGCTTCTGAAGCATCGATTTTTGCTGTGGAACCCGTGAAGAGTCGGCGGTCCATCGACTGCATACCGGTAACGACGACTTCCGCAAGCATTTCCGAGTCGGGTTCCAGGGCGACCTTTACGAAAGATTCCACTGGAACTTCCTTTGTCTTCATGCTGAGGTAAGCGACCTCGAGTGTGGTCGCATCCGCAGGAACTCCGGGGAGGGTGAAGTTACCATCCAAGTCGGTGACGGTTCCAATCTTCGTTCCCTTCACGAAAACGGACGCACCTATCACAGGCAGTCCGTCGTCTGTAGAGATGACGTTGCCGGACACTGTCCTGTTCTGGGCATTACCCAGGACTGACAGCATCAAGCTGATCACCACAAGTACTAACTTGATTTTTTTCATAATGATATTAGATTGTTATATTTATACACTCAGTGTATTTTCGCCTAAAAAGCTAAATTCCGCGCAAAATAGGGAATTTTGATGATTTTTCAAAAATTTTATTAATTGCCAGTTTGAATCTGTAAGCCTAAATACTATATTGTATATGATAATCGGGGCGTAATTTTGGGATATTACTTATAAATTGTAAGCATAAATGCTGAAATTTATTTCGGATAGCAATTAAAATGTCGCTCCTTACTTTTTTGAAAATATGCATGACGTTTACTCTCGGGACCAAACTGCGACTTTTTTATCAGGTCCGGCCCCTGCCTTGCAAAGTTCTGGCAAAATGTTTGCTATATTTGCAGAAACGAAATAACACACACACTTCTATGAGACGTTATCTGTACATTCTGACCCTTCTTGCAGTGGCTGCGGGCTGCTGCCCTACAAGGATTGTCACCGAGTCGTCGCACGTAGGCCGCACGAGCGCCTATTACACGACCGTGACAGTGCCCAGGACACATACGGTCACCACGACCACACGCGTGGTTGCAGCAAGTGAGGATATCTCGCTGTACCTCGACCTTCAGGCCGTTGGCGCGGCATTTGCGCAGTCGAACACGATAGAGGAGTTCGAGAACCTTCTCAACAATGACTCCTTCATGCTTTCCAACCTTGATCTGAACAATGACGGTTACGTGGATTATCTGCGTGTCATGGAAACAGTCGAGGGCAGGAACCATGTATTCGTGATCCAGGCCGTTCTTGCTGCCAACATCTATCAGGATGTTGCAACTCTCGTATGTGAGTACAATAGCCCTTCCAAGGCTTATGTCCAGATCATCGGCGCACCTTACATCTACGGCCCCAATTTCATCGTCGAGCCCGTGTTCTATGCGACACCTGCAATCTTCATCCATTTCGGCCGTCCTCATTACAACCCCTGGCGCTCACCCTGGTGCTGGGATCACTGGCCTCACCACTACCATCATCCCGTTCCTCTGTATCTGAGCCACTACCATGCATATGTGCGCACATACATGCATAACCATCACTACTGTCACGAGTTCCGCTATGCCACAGCCTGCCACTATCCCGGCTACCAGCGCGTAGCTCAGCCCATGATGCGCAACGACTACGGTCAGCAGCATCCTGAGCGCTCGTTCACGGTACGCAATGCCAATGTGGCTTCAGCCACCAGCGGCCGCGCAGCCAATGCCCGCGACATCCGCGAGTCATACGAGGCATCTTCAGTTACCAGAAGCGGCTCGACCCGCGGCGGTTCAGTGACCGGAAGAGGCGCTGCCTCAAGCAGTTCAAGCAGCCGCAGCGCCGCCACTTCGGGCAGTTCCGCAAGTCGCAGCGCAGCCACCTCCAGCAGTTCAGCAAGCCGCAGCGCCGCCACCTCAAGTGCTGCCAGAAGCGCAGCTTCCAGCTCAAGCAGCCGCAGTGCCGCCACTTCAGGCAGCTCAGCCAGCCGCAGTGCCGCCACCTCCAGCAGCTCAGCAAGCCGCAGCGCAGCCACCTCAAGTGCTACCAGGAGCGCAGCTTCCGGCTCAAGCAGCCGCAGTGCAACCACATCCAGCAGTTCCACCGGCTCCGCAAGCCGCAGTACTGCAAACAGCAGCACGCCCAGGGCTTCATCCAGCCAGACTACCGTCAGGAGCCGGGTAAGCGACTCGGGTGCATCTGAGACCACCGTGCGCACCACCACTGCATCTGGCAGTACTTCCACCACAAAGCGAGGCTCTTCCAGCAGTGCCAGCACCAGCAGCACCAGCACCAGAAGCGCAGCTACCAGCTCATCCAGCGCCAGCAGAAGCTCTTCTGCAGGATCTGCAAGCCGCAGCACCAGCGCATCGTCAACAAGCCGCTCTGCCGGCAGCAGCTCAAGCAGCCGCAGCGCGTCTTCAAGTTCATCACGTCGTTAAATTCCATAAGATATGAAAAGATTATTTTTGGCAGCACTTCTTTGCCTCCCTATGTTGTTCCTCTCATCCTGCCGTGGTGAACCCGGTTTGGACGGTCTTCCTGGCCGTGATGGTAGAGATGGCCTGGATGGTGTAGCCACAATCAAGACTGTCATCATCAATGTGCCCGAGAGCAGTTGGGAGTATTCTGACGTCGACAATAACAACTACTTCAGTGCGACCGTGGATGTTCCCGAAATCACCGAAGATGCATTTGACTACGGTCTGATAAAGATGTACCGCGTCTATGACTACGACAAGTCCACCGCCACTCAGATCGAGATGCCCTACATCAGACTTAAGGAATGGTGTCCTGGTGACGTTGACGGCGACGGGTACGATGACTGGTACTTCTACACGGAGGAGGTCGATTATGAGATCGGAATCGGCGGCGTTACTATCTGCTACACGGCAAGCGACTTCGACTACGAACTCGACGAGTCATTCATCCCCGAGGCCATGCAGTTCCGCTGCGTAGTAATGCTCTAGGCATTGGTACGTTTCGGTATAATAGGAACCGGCCGCATCAGCGACTGGGTTTTGAAAGGCGCCGTCCAGGACCATAGGTTCAGGGCGGTTGCCGTGTGTTCCCGTAGCGCCGAAAACGCAAGGGCGTTCATAGAGAAGCATCCTGAGGTGTTCGATGCCGATGCTCTTGTGTTTACCTCGGTTGATGAGATGGCGGCATGCCCCGGCATCGACGCCGTTTACATTGGTACGCCCAATTCAACACACTGCCCTTACACTCTGGCTGCACTCAGGGGCGGCAAGCACGTCTTGTGCGAGAAGCCGCTGGCGTGCAATGCTGATGAGGTGCGCCGCATGATTGAAGCCTCCCGCAGCAGCGGAAAGTGCCTGATGGAGGCGATGATCTCCACCCTGAACCCCAACTTCCGGGCAGCCAGGGAGAAGATGGTAGATCTGGGCAGAATCTGGCATTTCAGCTCGTCTTTCTGCCAGTTCTCATCAAAGTATGAAGCGCTCAAGACCGGAGTGGTTTCAAACTCCTTCAACCCGCAGATGGGTGGCGGCGCTCTGGCCGACATCGGAGTCTACACCACATTTCCGGCGGTGGCTCTCTTCGGCCGTCCGGAGAGCGTGAAATCCAACTTGATCAAGTATCCCACCGAGTTCGGCCCCGCCGACGTACAGGGCACGGTAGAACTTGGCTACCCTGGCATGACTGCAGTGCTGTCATTCTCAAAAGTGGTTGACAGTCAGTTGCCTACAGAGATTTGTGGAGAAGGCGGCAACATCGCTATGGACGCTGTTCATATCTGCCGCAGAGCAACGTTCCTCCCTCATCAGGCGCCCTCCTCAGGGCGCGGGCCTTCAACCTGCCCCGCCGTAATCAGAGAGGGCCTCGAGAACGATGAATACTTCTACGAGTTCGAGGAATTCATAAATGTTGTGGAATCAGGGGAGATAGAGTCGAAGATCAATTCCCATGAGGTCTCGCTGGTAAACCGCGAGGTGATGGACGCCATAGCTTAAAGCATGGACTTCGGTATTCTTGCCAGATAGATTGAGGCTTTTGGGGCGCCTTTGGCATTGGGGTCGAAGTCGTATATGGTACCATGCGAACCGCCCTCTGCCGTCTCATGGCAGGAGTAGTAGACCATCCACAGTTCCTTTCCCATGTCGATGAATCCAGGGTAGCTGGTGTCGCCTCCCGAAGGCATGAGGTAACGTTCTTCGAAGTCACCCTCGAGATTGCCGGTCAGCACCATTGTGCGGCATTTCCCGCCTGGGAAATGATACCTGGAGCCTGCAACCACCTTGTCCCCGAGCAGTATGAAGTCGGGGCCTCCGAGGTGAAAGTCCATATCTTTCCAGGTCCAGTCGGTGTACGGAGCATCGCTCCATCCCCAGCGTCCCAGGCAGTCGCCCGAGTCACAGCGAACCATCATATACATCCTGCCATCGGCTCCAAAACGAATCGTGCTTTCTCCGGGAAAGTTCGTCCTGTCCAGTCCGAGTTCCTTTACCAGGGTGTAGTTCACGCCGTCCGTGGTCTTCACCAGGGCAAAATGCTGGCCGTAGGTCACTCCGTATCCGGTGCCGCCATGCCAGGTCACACGCCAGATCCACTCTTTATTGTCGGTTATGTTTTCATCAAAATTGACAGGAGACGGGTCTGTGAAGGTTTTTCCGTCGGAGCTGAACGCCACCTGTGGGAAATATGACACGCATTCCTTGTCTTCGAAGACTGACCCTCCCATGGTTACCATGAGGCGTCCGTCCGGTGTGACACTCAGTTTGGGATCGCGCAGGTCGGTACCTGGCTTCTCGAGCAGTGCTGCTGATTTCCAGCGCCTTCCGTTTCTTGAAACGAGGATTCTGGCTTTACCGTCGGCTTTGCCGTTCTCGTCGAAGATATGGCTTTTTGCTTCGCGGCAGGATACGTAATATCTACCATTGAATTCAACAATGGAAGGGAATGCGCTGTAACCGTTGTCCCAGATGCGTTCGACTTCGATGTTCTTGCCTCCGCATGATGTGAGACTGATGATGATTGTGGCTGCTGCCGCCCATGCAAAAAACCGTTTCATTTTGCTAATTTAACCAAAAATGGAAGTTTGACAAAAAATAGTTAAATTTGCAGATTGAAATATTTAGCCTGGCATACGATGGCATTTTTAAAAGGAGCAATTTCGCAGATTATCGGCCCTGTGGTTGACGTTCATTTCGAAGCCCCCGAGACGGGGACCGAAGTACCACAGTTTCCCGGTATCCACGAGGCGCTGAAAGTAGAGCGTCAGGACGGCAAGACCGTCATTCTTGAAGTTCAACAGCATATAGGTGAGGATACGGTCCGTTGTGTTGCAATGGATTCCACGGATGGTCTCCAGCGTGGTCTGGCCGTCGTGTCTACTGGCGCTGCAATCACAATCCCCGTCGGCGCACAGATCCGCGGACGCGTGCTCAACGTGACCGGCGACTCTGTGGATGGCCTGGATGAACTCAACCGCGAGGGGGCCATGCCCATCCATCGCGAGCCGCCCAAATTCGAGGATCTCACCACCAGCCAGGAAGTTCTCTATACCGGAATCAAGGTCATCGACCTTCTTGAGCCCTATCTCAAGGGCGGCAAGATCGGCCTCTTCGGAGGTGCCGGCGTGGGAAAGACCGTGCTCATCAAGGAGCTCATCAACAATATTGCCAAGAAGCACAACGGTTTCTCCGTGTTTGCCGGTGTGGGTGAGCGTACCCGCGAGGGCAACGACCTCCTCCGCGAGATGATAGAGTCCAATGTCATCCGCTACGGCGAGGAATTCAACAAAGCCATGGAAGAGGGCAGGTGGGACCTTTCACTCATCGACAGGAAAGAGCTGGAGAAAAGCCAGGTTGCAATGGTGTTCGGCCAGATGAACGAACCTCCCGGAGCGCGCAGCTCCGTGGCGCTCAGCGGACTTACCATGGCGGAGTCTTTCCGCGACAGCGGCAACCCCGACGAGCCTCACGACATCCTTTTCTTCATCGACAACATCTTCCGTTTCACCCAGGCAGGCTCCGAGGTATCGGCGCTGCTCGGCCGTATGCCGTCGGCAGTGGGCTATCAGCCTACGCTTGCAACGGAGATGGGTGCCATGCAGGAGCGCATCACATCTACCAAGAACGGTTCCATCACTTCGGTGCAGGCAGTCTATGTGCCTGCCGACGACTTGACGGATCCCGCTCCCGCCACCACATTCAGCCATCTTGATGCAACCACGGTGCTCAGCCGCAAGATCACTGCGCTCGGCATATATCCCGCTGTGGACCCTCTGGAGTCCACATCCCGCATCCTCGACCCCAATATCGTGGGAGAGGACCACTACAACACAGCCCAGCGTGTGAAGCAGATCCTCCAACGCAACAAGGAACTTCAGGACATCATCTCCATCCTTGGTATGGATGAGCTCTCTGACGAAGACAAGCTGACCGTCAACCGCGCACGCCGCGTGCAGCGTTTCCTGAGCCAGCCGTTCGCCGTTGCGGAGCAGTTCACCGGCGTTCCCGGCGTGATGGTCGAGATTCAGGATACCATCAAGGGATTCAACATGATCCTTGATGGCGAGTGTGACTATCTTCCCGAGCAGGCATTCCTGAACGTTGGAACGATAGAGGAAGCAATCAAGAAGGGCGAGGCTATCCTCGCAGCTGCCAAATAATGATAAAAGTCAGGATTTTGACCCCGGAACGGTCTCAGGAATTCGAGGCTGATGCAATCTTCCTTCCCGGCGAGATTGGTGAATTCGAGGTGCTGGTGAACCATGCACCCATCATTTCCACCCTGGTTGCCGGAAGCGTAAGGTGGCGTGCCGGGGAGAGCACCGGGTCGCTTGAGATTCTTGGTGGCGTGGTGCGCCTGAAAGACAATGAGATGAGCATTTGTGTCGAGGAGAAATGAAGAAGCTGCTTTTCATATTGACCATGCTGCTGCTCCCTGCCTTTGCGGGTGCAGCCGACATGGATATGCAGGAGTACCTCTTCGGGCATGTGGGCGACAGCTATGAATGGCACATCACCACAATCAAGGGAAAGCCTGTATGCATATATCTTCCCGTTATCGTACACTCCAGGACAAGTGGCTGGCACTGCTTCAGCTCAAGGCATATTGCCGAGGGTGAGAGTTATGAAGGCCTGCGCATAGCGGCCAAGGGCGAGCCCCATGAGGGAAAGCTTGTGGAAGTTGTGGGCACCGACCTTGTCAAGCCCCTCGACATATCCATCACAAAGAACGTGTTCGGTCTGATGGTGAACAGTTTCCTTGTGGTGCTGATAATCCTGCTTGGTGCCGGCTGGTACCGGAAGCACGATGCCTCGGAGGAGGCACCGAAGGGTTTCCCCGGCCTCGTCGAGATGCTTGTGACCATGGTCGAGGATGACATAATAAAGGATTGCGTGGGCAAGGACTACAAACGGTACAGCCCGTATCTGCTCACGGCCTTCTTCTTCATCTTCATCAACAACCTCATGGGAATAGTGCCGTTCTTCCCGGGCGGCGCAAACATAACCGGAAACATTGCCATCACGCTCGTGCTGGCACTCTGTACATTCTTTGCGGTGAACATCTTTGGCAACAAGCACTACTGGAAGGACATACTCTGGCCCGATGTGCCTCTGTTCCTGAAGGCCTTCCCCCTCATGCCCGCAATAGAGATAATAGGAATGTTCACCAAGCCGTTCTCTTTGATGATAAGGCTCTTTGCCAACATCCTTGCCGGGCACGTCATGCTGCTGGGTGTGGTTGCGGTTGTGTTCCTCACCGCTGAACTAGGTACGGCGATGAATGCCGGGCTGAGTGCCATTGCGGTATTCTTCGGTGTGTTCATGGACTGTCTGGAACTCCTTGTCGCGTTCCTTCAGGCATACGTATTTACAATGCTCTCCTCTGTGTTCATCGGACTCAGCAGGCAGGAGCCCGAAACTGAATAACAATTTAAATTTTATAGACTTATGTTACTTTCAATGATTCTTCAGGCAGCTGCAGGAGCAGCTCTCGGAAAAGCAGGTATCGCCATCGCAGCAGGTGTTGCTGCACTCGCTGCTGCACTCGGTATCGGCAAAATCGGTAAGGCATCCCTCGAGGCAGGCGCACGCCAGCCTGAGCAGGCAGGTCACTACCGTATGACCGCCATCATCATCGGTGCGCTCGTCGAGGGTGCATGTCTTTTCGCAATCCTTGTCTGCCTTATCGGTATCACACAGTAAGAGATGAGTCTGATTACACCTGACTTCGGACTGCTGTTCTGGATGACGCTGATCTTCGGCATCGTCTTCTTCGTCCTTGCAAAATTCGGCTTCCCGATGATCACCGGCTCCGTTGTAAAGCGCAGCGAGCGCATCAACGAGAGCATTGCCAAGGCCAAGGAGGCGGAGGAGAAGCTCGCTTCCCTTGCCGAGGAGCAGGAACAGATGATCCAGCAGGCCCGGCTCGAGCAGACGCGCATCCTTCAGGAAGCCTCCCGCACCCGTGACCAGATGGTCGCCCAGGCAAAGGAGCAGGCTGCCCAGGAGGCTGCGAAGATGATCGAGCATGCAAAGGTGGAGATTGCAGCAGAACGGGAGTCTGCCATCCGCGACATCCGTGCCCAGGTGGCCGCCATCAGCGTGGAGGTAGCGGAAAAACTCGTGAAAAAGGACCTGTCGGATGCCGGCGAGCAGCTTTCGCTGATCGACAGGATGGTTGAGGAAGTATCACAGAGCCGTATTAACTGATGAATACCGGAATCATATCCAAGCGTTACGCCAAGGCTCTTCTGGCCTATGTCCAGGAGACCGGGGGTGGGGAGCGTGTGAGTGCCCAGGTGCGTGAGCTTCTGAGCGGCAGGGATATGTCCGGAATCGTCCTTGAGCCGGAACTCCAGAGATTCATGGAGATGCTGGTGAGCAAAGGCAGGGTCGAGCATGTGCGCGGCATCTTCCACACTTTCCTCGAGTTGTACCATGACTCCATAGGCGTGGTCATGGTCACACTGTCCGTGGCTGCACCCTCACCTGGTCTGGAGGACCGCCTGCGCCCTGTTCTGGAGGAACAGTTCGGCTGCAGGGTGTTCATCGAGACCACCATTGACCCTTGCCTCATAGGAGGCTTCGTGATCGAAGCCGGCGACCGTCAGCTTGACGCCTCGGTGCGTCATCGCCTTGATCTGATACGCCGGCAGTTTATTATCAGCAACAACAGATTAGTATAATGGCGCAAACAATCAAAGCAAGTGAAATCTCCGACCTTCTGCTTGAACAGCTCAGGGGCATAAAGACCACCCCGGAGTGGGAGGAGGTCGGTCATGTGCTTACAATATCTGACGGCGTTGCCCGTATCTACGGACTCACGGGTGCGGAAGCCGGTGAACTTCTTGAGTTCGCCTGTGGCGTCAAGGCCGTGGTGATGAACCTGGAGGAAGACAACGTCGGAGCGGTGCTTCTTGGCCCTACCGACCTCGTGAAGGAGGGCATGAAGGTGCACAGGCTCGGAACCATTGCCAGTGTCGAGGTAGGAGAGGGCCTGCTCGGAAGAGTGATTGACCCTATCGGCTCCCCGCTTGACGGTATGGGCCCCGTTGAGGGCGAGACCGTCCGCATGCCTCTCGAACGCAAGGCTCCCGGTGTCATCTTCCGTGAACCGGTCACCCAGCCTCTTCAGACAGGCCTCAAGGCCATCGACGCTATGATTCCTATCGGTCGCGGCCAGCGCGAGCTCATCATCGGCGACCGCCAGACAGGCAAGACAGCCATCGCAATCGACACGATCATCAACCAGAGGGAGAACTTCCTGAAGGGCGATCCTGTATATTGCATCTATGTGGCTGTGGGCCAGAAGGGTTCCACCGTCGCATCCATAGTCCAGACCCTGCGCGCCAAAGGTGCCATGGACTACACCATCGTGGTTGCCGCAACGGCAGCCGATCCCGCCGCCCTGCAGTACTATGCGCCTTTCGCAGGTGCCGCAATCGGCGAGTATTTCAGAGATACCGGCCGTCATGCCCTCGTGGTGTACGACGACCTTTCCAAGCAGGCTGTGGCCTACCGTGAGGTGTCGCTGATCCTGCGTCGTCCCTCGGGCCGTGAGGCATACCCTGGCGATGTGTTCTATCTGCACTCCCGTCTTCTCGAGCGTGCCGCCAAGATCATCAGCCAGCAGGAGGTTGCCGAGAAGATGAACGACCTTCCCGAATGCCTGAAGGGCAAGGTGAAGGCCGGCGGATCGCTTACCGCCCTGCCTATCATCGAGACTCAGGCTGGTGATGTCTCAGCATACATCCCCACCAACGTGATCTCCATCACCGACGGACAGATATACCTTGAGAGTTCGCTCTTCAATGCGGGATTCCGTCCTGCGATCAACGTGGGTATCTCCGTGTCACGTGTGGGCGGCAGCGCCCAGGTCAAGAGCATGAAGAAGGTTGCGGGTACGCTGAAGATCGACCAGGCGCAGTTCGGCGAGCTGGAGGCTTTCAGCAAGTTCTCGTCCGATATGGACAAAGTCACCGCGATGACTCTCGACAAGGGCCGCAAGAACAATCAGCTGCTCAAGCAGCCTCAGTACAGCCCCATGCCGGTAGGCGAGCAGGTTGCAATACTTTATTGCGGCACGCATTCTCTCATGGCCGACATACGCATAGACCAGGTGCCCGAGTTCCAGACTCTGTTCCTGGATTCCATGCGCTCAAACCACAGCGACCTTCTGCAGGCGCTTGGCAGCGGCAAGGTGCCTGAGGGCGCAACTGAAGTCATTGAAGCCGAAGCTGCGGCCATCTGCAATCATCTGAACAGTTAGAATGGCATCCTTGCGTGAAATAAAAGACCGCATCGGATCGGTAAAGTCGACGCTGAAGATCACATCGGCCATGAAACTCGTGGCTTCTTCCAAATTGAGGAAGGCGCAGAGGGCCATTGAGAATCTGAGGCCGTACGAGGAGGAACTTTCCAAGATCCTTTCCGAGCTTTCCGGCGACCTTTCGGCCGCTGACCTTCGAGACAGCAGCGCGATCCCCTCAGTGGAGGACGATGGCGCCTGCCCGGGCAGAACCGTGTCCGGGGGACCGCTGGCGGAGTCGGAGGATGGGATGGACCGAAACGGAAGTTCTGCCGTACGCAATGCAGTCGCAATCGTGTCGATCTCTTCCAATTCGAGTCTTTGCGGGGCATTCAACGGAAATGTGATAAAGAAGACTCTTGAGCTTGCAAAGGATCTTGAGGATAAGGGCAGTAAGGTAACGGTGTACTCGCTGGGACGCAAGATGGCGGATGCCATGAAAAAGGCAGGCTACCCGACCGACGACTATTCTCAGTTCATCGCAAAGCCGACGTATGCGGCCGCCTCCAGGATAGCAAAGGGGATTCAGGATGAGTTCGGCGACGTGATTCTGGTGTATAATCACTTCGTGACCACGGCAAAACAGGTGGTCGTTGTGGAGAATCTGACTTCTTCAGGTTCAAGTGCCGCCTTTGTGAAGGATTCTGAAGATGAGGAATACATAATCGAGCCCGGAAGGAAGGAGGTCCTTGAAAAACTCGGGCCTCAGGTGCTGATGCTCAGGTTCTATGCCGCTGTTCTGGATTCTGCCGCAGCGGAGCATGCAGCACGTACAATTGCCATGCAGACGGCGTCCGACAACGCTCAGGATTTGCTCTCAGAACTCACTTTGGAGTACAATAAGGGCCGCCAGCAAAAAATTACTGCAGAAATTCTTGATTTAGTTGGTGGTATTTCAGAATAATTTACTACATTTGCAATCCCGTTAAGGGAATCGGGATGTGGCGCAGTTGGCTAGCGCACCACGTTAGGGACGTGGGGGTCGCTCGTTCGAGTCGAGTCATCCCGACATTTTCAAAGAAAACCTGCTGATTTTCAGCAGGTTTTTCGTTTTATTGCCGATTGCCGCGCGTTTCCAGGCGGCTTGTTGTCAGAACCTGTACCCCAGTCCTATGCAGAATGAGTTGGTTATCTGCCCTCCGGCAAGGTAGCATCCGTCGATGTGGAAACCTTTTAAACTGAGCCCCAGGCCGACCGATGCATGGGTGCCGGTGATGCCTCCGGCGTGAGCACCCGCCCGAACAGAGAGCAACCTGTTGTAACAGTATTCGACGCCCGCCGAAGCGGCGACTGCTCCGACAAGGTAATATTTGACGTCAATCTCTGCCTCGATGCTGTGGGTATCCGTCCCTTCTCCGAACTCCTTGCCGCAGGCACCGGCGAATGCCAGGGCGGATGGCTGCCTGAATCCCTGTACCCTGGGGCCGAGCCCTGTAACTCCGAGCGCTACCCTTGCATCCTTGAAGAACCCCTTGAGAAGGGCGTCTGCGTTGAATCCGGAGGCGCTGGCGTCGGGGGAGCAGCCTGCCGAGCAGTATCTGCCTTTGACTTCCGCAGCCAGCATGCGGCTGAATCTGTATCCTGCGCCGATGGATATCATCTTTTCCGAGATTCCGGATGCTTCTGCGTCCGCGATGATGCCGGCTGTGACGCCGGCCTTCAGTGTCAGGGCGCCGAAAGTGGCTGCAGCGTCAAGATTTGCGTACGATGTGGAGGATGCGCTCCAGTTCTGATAGCTGAGGGCTACGTCATTCCTGTCCTGAAGCAGGGATACGCCGCCCATGGCTGCCCTCACGGCGTCATGGCTGAACTCCATGAACGGGAACAGCACGCTTTCCACCTGTGCGGCTGCGCCGAACTGAATCAGCGCTGTGGCAAGTAATGTCAGTGCTGTCCTTTTCATTTCTTTGTTACGTTTTTCCTGAAGGTCCTGTTGAGGTATGTTACCTCGACCCTGTATCTTCCCGGTGCGAATCCGCTCATGTCTACCCTTACCGGATCGAGTACGCTGGCACCCGGATTGTGCGACGAGTACAGTCTCTTCCCTGCAGAGTTGTAGATGGTTACGTCGGTGTCGCTGATTCCGGCTACGAGTATGTTCATCCAGTCCTCGACAGGCACAGGATATATTTCCGGTCCGTTCCTGCCGTCGAAGACTCCTGCCCTGAAACTGGTGCTGCAGCTGAGTCCGCAGGGGTCGGTGGCGGTCAGGGTGATTGTCGCGGCGCCGTTGCCCAGCGCGTTCAGTATGAGCGTGCTGCCGTCAAGTGAGCAGCCGATGGCTGTTTCGTCGCTGCAGCTGCAGCTGTAGCTGAGTGTGCCGCCGTCATCGTCTCTGAACACGGAGGCCAGCTTCTCCTCCAGACTTTCACCTGCCGATTTGAACACCACGTCCCGGACTTCCCGCAGCACATAGGGTGCATGGTTCTCGAGAATCGTGTAGGATATTGTCTGCGTTGTGCTTTTGCCACTCTCGCTGGTGGCGGTGATGGTCAGGGTGTGCGTTCCTGTCCATTTGCCGCTGGCGTCGTTGAAGCTGACCTCGCATCTCTGCCCGTCTATCCTGTATTTTGCCGAACCGTCGCAGCTTGCGGTGATGCTGACCTTGGATTTCCTGCTGGTTGCGGTGTAATTCACAACAAGCTTTTCGTGCCCGCGTATGGTGTAATTGCCATAGTAGTCGGACTTGATCACAGGCGGGGTTTCCTCGCCGCTGTAGGCCAGATATGATCCGTACGCATCGAGCAGGGGCCCTATCATCTCGCTTGTCCCGCAGCTGTGGTTCGCTCCGTCGAGAAGAATCCCCCTGAGGTCTTCATTGGTGAAGCCGGGTCCTCCGAGGGCAGATATCAGCAGTGCCGCCACTCCGCTCACATGCGGGCAGGCCATGGATGTGCCGGGCATGTAGTAGTACTCGCCGCCGGCAGGTGCCAGAATCATTGCCATGGGGTCGGTGAATCTGTAGAACTCGCCTCCGGGGGCGCAGATGTCGACCCAGCTGCCATAGTTCGAATATGTGGCGCGGCGTCCGTCGGGGCCTATTGCGCCGACTGCCATTATCGGTTCGTAATCGGCGGGATGCGCGTAGGCCCATCCCTCGTTTCCTGCAGCGAATACCACCAGACCGCCCTTCATCAGGCCGGTCTGCTCGCCGTTCGCGTCACAGCCTGCGTTCTTGATGAAGTAGTCCACTGCCGCCTTGAACGCCCTGGGGACCCCTGCAGCCTTGGCCTCCTGCTCGCTCTCGTAGACATAGCCCCAGCTGTTCTGGCTTATCAGTGCGCCGTGGTCGGCGCCCCATACTATCGCGGCCTCGCTGTCGCCGCCGTCTTCTTTGCCGTCATCCCTTTCATAAAAGATCTGGGAGTTGAGGATGCGGACACCTCCCTTGCCGTCAAGTCCGCCTGCGATTCCGCTGATTCCCTTGCCGTTGTTGCTGATGGCCGCTATCGTGCCTGCAACGTGGGTGCCGTGGCTGCCCTTGGTTATCCTGTAGCCTTCCTGCCCGTAGACGAAGTTGCGGCTGCCGTGGCTGTCAGCAGGGATGCATACCCCCTGCAGATCCTCGTGGTCCATGTCGATGCCGGTGTCGACCACGTTCACTATCACGTCCTTGCTGCCGCCGGTAATGCCCCAGAGCGGAATGACATTGATGTCGACATCCTTCACGAAGCCTCTTAGCTGTGCTGTGTTGCAGAGATTCCACTGCTCGCCCGCGTATGGGTCGTTGAAGGGGAATGATGAGGCCGCATGCTTCTTTCTTGGGATTTCGACAGTCACGGCCCCGGGAATCTCCCTGAAGCTGGCCGCGGCCTTTGTGGCGGGGACGGCCGGGTCGTAGGAGACCTTGTACCACCGGTGCAGCCCGGCTTCACGGTGCCTTGCCTCGAACTCTCCGGCATCGGGGAACATCCTGACAAGAGAATCTATTCCATATTCGTGCATTTCGGCCAGCAGGGCCTCTTCGCCGGAGGTCTCGATGTGCCTTGCCATCTCTTCGGTGAACTCGACGTTCAGCATTCCGCGGATACAGACCTCCTTTGCCTGTCCGGCGGCTTCGTTATCCTGGTTGGGGCTGCGCTCCGGCAGTTCTCCCGTGCAGGAAACGGCTGCCGCCAGCGCCATGCTTACAATTGATAATCTGAAATTTCTCATTTCAAAGCTTTCGACCTTGATGTTGTGAATGCCGGTCGCTATATGACAAATGTAGTAAGAATTAACGGATTTGTTGCAAATGACGGGGTATGAAAATTCTTTTATAATTTTTTAATTTTTGGGAGTATTCTGGTGTTTATCATAATAACGCATTGCTGTTTGCTTATAATTTGAAAGTTCTTTCGGGGGAAATATAACAAATGTAAACCTTAAGCCATGTGCGGCAGTGGCCTCGCAGGGGCGTTTTGATTGTGTAATCTTTTGGAATTGACCAAAATAATTCCGAACTTGCGCGATAAGCCCATTTTCTGAATGGGGTGGTGTGTGAATACTTGAACTAGAGTTAAGTTAGTATAGTTATTTGTTTAATTAAAATTTCAACCAATGAGAAAACTTAAAATGTTTTTCACGGCTGCTGCCCTTCTGCTCAGCGTATTCGCTTTTGCGCAGAATATCACTGTGAAGGGTGTCGTGACAGACTCTTCTACGGGGGAGCCCCTGTCAGGAGCCGCCATTCTCGTTAAGGGAACTCCCAATGGTGTCGTTGCCGACAATGACGGTAACTATTCCATCTCCGTTCCGGCAAACGCAACTCTTGGCTTTACCACCATCGGTTTCAAGGACGCTGAGGTTGCTGTAAATGGCAGGTCGGTCATCAACGTCGCACTTGATCCCGATCTGGAAATGCTCAACGAGACCATCGTAGTCGCATTCGGTACTTCCACAAAGGAAGCCTTCACCGGTTCGGCAAAGGTTCTGGACGACGAGGCGCTCAGCCTTTCACAGGTGACAAACGTGACAAGTGCCCTTGCCGGTCAGGTAGCCGGTGTACAGCTCGTTTCTTCAAACGGTGCACCTGGTTCCAACCCTACGATCCGTATCCGTGGTATCAGCTCGATCAACGCGGGCAACAGCCCTCTCATCGTTGTCGACGGTACACCTTATGACGGCGACATGAACAACATCGCACCTTCCGATATCGAGAGCATGACAGTTCTCAAGGACGCTGCCTCAAACGCACTTTACGGTGCCCGCGGTGCCAACGGTGTCATCATGATCACAACCAAGAGCGCAAAGAAAGGACAGGCTGTCGTTTCTCTTGACGCAAAGATCGGTGTCAATACCAACGCACTCCGCAAATACAATGTCCTCACTGATCCCAGAGCTTACTATGAGCAGCACTACAAGGCATTGTACAACTACTACACCAATGCTGACGGACTTGGTCTGAACGATGCAGTTGCATACATCAAGGCCAACCAGAGCATCAATGATGCTGAGTCAGGCGGTCTTGGCTATCCCATTTTCAGCGTTCCCGAGGGAGAGCTTCTCATGGGCCGCAACGGAAAGGTCAACCCCAACGCCACCATCGGCAATGTGCTCGGTGACTTCTACGTACAGCCTGACGACTGGGGCAAATACGCATATCGCAACGGTGTCCGTCAGGAATACACCCTTACAGTATCAGGCGCAGAGAACCGCCTCTCATATTTCTCTTCAATCTCATACCTCGACAACGAAGGTATTACCGAGAAGTCAGACCACAAGCGTCTTACCGCACGTCTGAAGGGTACCTACCAGGCCAAGGACTGGATGAAGGTCGGAACCAACATGTCATACACCAAGTTCAATTTCAACAGCCTTGGCAATGACGGTAACGACAGCTCTACAGCCAACATCTGGGCATATGTTTCCCAGATGGCTCCCGTATATCCTCTTTATATAAGGAATGCTGATGGTTCCATCTACAAGGACGCAAACGGCATCCAGGTGATGGATCATGGTAACGGCAACCTCGACCAGGGTGGTATCCCCGGCACCGGCCGTCCTTTCATCACCAACGCAAACCCGTTCCTTGCAAACCGTTACAACACCAGGAACTCCGAGGGTAACGCAATGACGGCAAACGGCTTCATCGACATCAAGCCCATCGAGGGCCTCACAATCACTGTCAATGCGGCTGCCAACCTCGATGAGACCCGTGGAAAATATGTGTACAACCCTTACTACGGCCAGTTCCGTTCAACCGGCGGTACCGTTGAAGTTTACCATACCCGCAGCTATGCCTGGAACACCCAGCAGCTCATCAACTACAAGAAGTCATTCGGCCTCCACAACATGGAACTCCTCGCAGGTCATGAGTACTATGATCTGAAGGATTATGAGGTAGGCGGCAGCAAGAGCAAGATGTTCTCACAGGAGAACACCGAACTTGACGGTGCCGTTGTCGACGGCCAGGGCGCTTTCTCTTCACAGTCTGAATACGATGTCGAGGGTTACTTCGCACGTGCACAGTACAACTACGCAGAGAAGATCTTCGCATCCGCTTCATTCCGCCGTGATGCATCCTCACACTTCCATCCCGCTCACCGCTGGGGTAACTTCTGGAGTGCAGGTGCTGCATGGATCCTCAGCAAGGAGGACTGGTTCAATGTTCCCGCCTTCGACGAGTTCAAGGTAAAGGCTTCCATCGGCAGCCAGGGTAACGACGGTATCGGTAACTACAAATATGTGGATATGTTCGACATTGCACCTTCTGACGGCAATGTTTCAACCATCTTCTCTACAAAGGGTAACCCTGACATCACCTGGGAGACCAATACCAACATCAATGCCGGTTTCGAGTTCTCTTCACTCGGCGGCAGAATCAGCGGTAGCTTCGAGTACTTCAACCGACTCACCACTGACCTTCTCTTCAGCTTCCCTGTACCTCCTTCACAGGGCTACAGCTCAATCTACAAGAACGTGGGTGACATGAGCAACCGCGGTGTCGAGCTTGATCTCAACTTCAACCTCATCAACACCAAGGATATCCAGTGGGACTTCAATGTCAACATGTCATACCTCAAGAACAAGATCAAGAAGCTTGATCCGGCTGTGATCACCACCACTGCATACGATGAGAACGGCAAGAAGTACAAGGGATACACCAGCGGCGGATTCTTCCTCGCAGAGGGCCTTCCCATGTACACCTGGTACACCTATGACTATCAGGGCGTGGATTCTGAGACCGGAAAGTCACTCTGGAACCATATCGAGCTCTATAACGACAAGGATGGTGAGCAGTACAAGGACGCAGACGGCGACTATATGGTCAAGGAAGTCACAAAGACCGATGATTACACTGCAGCTACAAGGTACATCACCCGCAAGAGCACCCTTGCTCCCGTATTCGGCGGCTTCGGTACATCTCTCAGGGCATATGGCTTCGATCTTTCAATGAACTTCACATACCAGCTCGGCGGTCATCAGTGGGACAGCGGATACCAGTCATTCATGAGCTCGCCTACCAACTCGCACACTGGTTACAACTACCATGTCGACCTGCTCAACTCATGGACACCGGAGAATACCGATACCAATATTCCCCGTTTTGCCTATGCTGAGACATACAGCAACGCATCATCTACCAGGTGGCTTACATCTGCAAGCTATCTGAACCTTCAGAACATCAATCTCGGCTACACCCTTCCTGAGCGCATCTCGAAGAAGTTCCTCGTAAGCTCACTCAGAATCTACGCTGCGGCTGAGAATGTATGGTACTGGTCTTGCCGTCAGGGCTTCGATCCACGTCAGAGCTTCAGCAGTTCAACTTCTGCAACTCACTACTCTCCTATGAGAACTGTCTCAGGTGGCATTACTGTCAAATTCTAATTTTGGAGGATTCTACAATGAAAAATATTTCCAATACTCTTTTCGCAGCAGCGCTTGCATCAGTTCTCCTGACAGGCTGTATCAAGGAAACCTTCCCCATGGGATCTTCTGCCACCAGCGATCAGGTAGCAAAATCTCCTTCCGCACTCACCGCATCAGTCGACGGACTTGTAGCCCAGACATATCAGCCTTACTATTTCTTCGGTGATGATGAGCAGCTGGAATTCGATATCTCGTATGCAGGACTGCAGATTACATACTCACGTATGCTCTGTGACTTTGTCAACAACTCCAAGACAATCGGTTACGACTGGTGGGTGAACTATACAGGAGCGTATGGCCGTGATATGAAGTACAACACTGAAGAGCAGACCCTTCCTTTCATGACCCTCTACAAGTTCATCAAGAGCACCAATGACATCATCGGACCTCTCTATGGCAAGGATGATGAACTCAATGCAGAGACCAAGGGTTATCTCGGTACAGCATATGTATATCGTGCCCTCATGTATCACGATATCTACAACATGTACCTCCCTGCTCTGAACGAGTATACCGACTGTTCTGCAGTCGAGGGCCTTACAGCTCCCATCATCCTTTCAAGCTCAGAGGACGCACCCGAGTTCAAGTCAGCACGTGCACCCAAGGAGGTAATGTCTGCACAGGTCTTTGCCGATCTCGACAAGGCTGAGGCACTCTTCAAGAGCATCAACTATGTTCCTCAGAACAACCGCTACCCTTCACTGGCAGTCGTTTACGGTCTGAAGGCACGTATGTACATGTCTGTCCTTGACTACAAGAATGCTGCAACATATGCCCGCATGGCCATTACCGAGTCAGGCAAGACCCCTCTTACTGAAGATGAGTGGCATGACCCTACCAAGGCATTCTGCGATGCTACAGGCAACAACTCATGGATGTGGTACTACTCAATCTCAGCCAACAACATGGGTAACCTCTGCAATCCTGCCGGCTTCCTGGCCGGCGAGTCAGACTGGGGATACAATTCCATTACACAGCTCGCCCTTCACAAGTGGCTCTATGACAGACTGAACCGCAGCGACTTCCGCAAGCGTTCATTCATCGACCCTGATCGTGAAAACTATCCTGAAACCTACTACGAATGGGGTTCCACAGATTATCTGAAGGCATATCCTTTCGAGTCACTTCCCAACTACATGTGTTTCAAGTTCCGCTGCAGAGAGGGTGACTGGGAGACATATTCAGTCGGTGGTGCCTCTGACGTCCCTATCATGCGTGTTGAGGAGATGTACCTCATCGAGGCTGAGGCCGTCGGCCTGACCGAAGGTGAAGATAAGGGCGCAGATCTCCTTGAGGACTTCATGAAGACCTACAGAGATCCCGGTTACAGCTATGCTACCGCAAAGGCCCGCTTCAACGAAGGCTTCGTGAAGAACTTCTCTGAGGAGGTTCTCTTCCAGAAGCGTGTCGAGTTCCTCGGCGAGGGTGTAGGCTTCTTCGATGCAAAGCGTATCCGTCCGGGTATCAAGACCTGGTACAAGGGTTCCAACGTCATCCATGACATTGCCAAGTATGAGATCAATGAGGTCAGCCCTTACTGGAACTTCCTCATTCCCCGCAAGGAGATCGAGAACAACGATTTCATCATCGAGGAAGGCATGACTCCCAATGAGGTTGATGGTGTAAGGCAGACTCTCAACAACCCCAACCCTACCAACAAGGTTCCGAACTCAACAAAAGAATTCTAATATTCAGATATATCATGAAAGCAAATAAGATTTACGCTATACTTCTCGGATGTGTCTTTGCATTTGGCCTTTCGTCATGTGTCAAGACCGCTCCCGAGTATGTCCCGGGTGAAAAGGACACTGCGAGTTGCACGGTAGGTCTGGACGTTTCAATGCCCACCAATCTTGAACTCAGCGGCGATCCTGTCGAAGTATTCTTCGAGAGGAATGATGCCAATGGTGCTCTTGATGTCAATGTCACGATCGTTGACGATTCCGGACTCTTCTCACTTGAGAGCAACACCGTTTCCTTTGCAAATGGTGAAAAGAGGGCAAAAGCCAATGTCGTATATGATTATGACAAGCTCGATCCCAAGGATTCATACTATTTTGAGGTCAATATGGCATCCAAGGAACTGGCCTCTCTGTACAAGGCTGTCACCATTCCTTTCAACTGTGTGAAGGCATGGAAGAATCTTGGCGTAGGACAGTTCTATGACCCTGTCATTCTGGACGATAGCGAGGGCGATCTTGGAATTGTGGAATGTGAGATCCGCCAGAGCCCTGACGGCGCTCTCCGTTACCGTATCATGAATCCGTATGCTGACGTTGAACGTCGTGCCATGTTGTGGGGCGATGACGCAGCCAAGGCTACCCCCAGCGAGTACATCGAGTTCTGGGTTGTGGATGAGGATACCATGCAGGTTACATGGGACGGCTTCTGGCTTACCGGTATCTGGTATAATGGCAAACCCGGTGCCGACATCAAGGCTTACCTGCCTTCTGCACTCAACAAGAGCTATGCATCCGAGAATGAAGAAAGCGGTTACGCTGATGATGATGTAGTTCAGATTGCAGCCCGGTATTATATCGATGGCCTCGGTGGATTCGGCCTCAACTACTGCTATCTTTCAATGCCCGGTGGTCCGGACCTTGAAGAGTGGTTAATGGAAGAGTAACATGAACGGCAGCATGTCTCATGCTGCCTGTCAAAAATCGAGAAGAGGATTTTCCAAGCGGAAAATCCTCTTCCTTGTTATACCTTATACAATAGCCGGGCTCCTGCAGGGAACCGCGAGACTGTCAGAGCGTCTCCTGCTTCAGGGCCTCGATGTAGTTGTCGATCTTCTTGAGCTCTGTGGGTATCTTGATGCGCTGCGGACATTCTTTCAGACATTGGCCGCATACAATGCAGTGGTCGGCCTGGCGCACCGTGGGAATGGCCTTGTTGTAGGCCAGAAGGTATTTCCTTCGGGCATGGGCGTAGCCCTTCTGCTCCTGTGAGGTGACATACGTCGCCTCGTTCACTGTCTTGTTGTAGAAACTGAAGATGCCTGGAATGTCGATGCCGTAAGGGCAGGGCATGCAGTACTGGCAGCCGGTGCAGTCCACAAGGGGGTACTTCTTGAATGTCTCGGCTATGTCGTCGAGCATGGCGAGCTCGTCCTGCCCAAGGGGCTTGAAGTCCATGTATGTGCCGAGGTTGTCCTGCAGGTGCTCCATGCAGGACATTCCGCTGAGCACTGTGAGGATGCGCGGGTAGCTGCCGCAGAACCTGAATGCCCAGGATGCTATGGAACTCTTTGGTTCGCGCTCCTTCATACGCTGTGCAAGCGGGGCGGGCATGTTGCCCAGCTTTCCTCCCAGCAGCGGCTCCATGATGACGACCGGGATCTCCTTCTCGTCGAGCATCCTGTAGAGTTCCTCCGCATCGCCCTCGAACCAGTCGATGTAGTTCATCTGTATCTGCACGAAGTCCCAGTGGTAAGTCTCGTGCAGTTCGAGCAGTTCCTTCATGCCGTCAACCGGGCCGTGGAACGAGAATCCGAGGTTGCGTATGTGACCCTTTTTGCGCTCCTCGAGCAGGAATGGCATGATTCCGGTGTCGCCGAAGCGGGTGTCGAAGGTCTTGCGGTTGCCGATGGAGTGCAGCAGGTAGTAGTCGATGTGGTCGGTCTGATAGATACGCAGCGACTCCTGGTACATCTTCTTCGAGTTCTCAAGTGTCCAGTTCGAGAAGTTGGAAAGCTTGGTTGCAAGCAGCCATTTCTCCCTGGGATGGCGGTTGAGTGCTATTGAGGTTGCAGTCTCGCACTCACCTCCTATATAGGTGGGGGAGGCGTCGAAGTAGTTCACGCCATGCGCGATTGCAAAATCGACCATCTCGTTGACCTTGTCCTGGTCGATGACCTTCCTGCCGTCCTCGGTCTCTATCTGGGGCCAGCGCATGCAGCCGTATCCCAGAAGACTCACGCCGGGGTAGTTCTGTGCCATCTCACCTTTCAGTTCGGGCGCTGCCTTGGCTTCTTCGATTGCGCTCTTCGCGGCCTTTGGCGCGCAGGCGGCGGCTCCAAGGACTGCAGCACCTGTGCCGGCAGTCCTGATAAAGTCTCTTCTATTCATCATGTCTGTGCTCCTCCAATCCGTTGACTGTTATTGCGCTGATAGGTCTTACCGGGCAGAGGAACTCGCACTTTCCGCAGCCGATGCATTGCGTGTCGACCACTGTTGCCAGTTTCCTGCCGTCCTCGTTTATCATGAGGATTGCACCGGAAGGGCAGATTGTGCTGCACTTCGCGCATCCGATGCAGAGATCCTCGTTCACTTCGGCCATGCCTATGTGAATGCTGAGCTTTTCCTCCTTGCCGACTGGGCGGATGGCGCCGGCCGGGCAGACTTCGCCGCAGGCGGTACATTCGGGTCGGCAGAAGCCTTTCTCGTAGCCCATCTCGGGCTGGAGAAGATGCCCGAGGTCAGTGCCTGGTCGCAGCACGCTGTTGGGGCAGCTTGCGATGCAGAGCTGGCAGGCAGTGCACCTGCTGTAGAAGTCCTTTACGCTCCCGGCTCCTGGCGGGACGATCCGGCCCCAGCGCTGCGGAACCTGCTTGTCCTCGATCTCCGCCAATCCGCCGTCCTTGCGCTTTTCCTGCCCCAAGACAGCGATGCTTGTCAGCATTGCTGCTTGTGTCAGGAAAGCTCGACGGCTGGCGCCGTCTCGGCTTTCTGACGGTGCCTTTGATGCGGATTTCTTCCGAGGTCCGTAACTTATCGCGCCCTCCTTGCATCGGCCGATGCAGTCGAAGCAGACGAGGCATCTGCTCGCGTCGACGGTGTGGGCATGCATGTCGATGCAGGATGCCTTGCAGCCGCGTCCGCAGCGTCCGCATGCCGTGCATTTGTCGACGTCGAAACGTATCTTGAAGAGGCTGAACCTGCTGATTATGCCGAGCAGCGAACCCACGGGACATATGTTGCTGCACCAAGCGCGGCCCCAGAGCCATGCGCTGACGGAAATTATCACCAGGGTTGCCGCAGCTGCGATCATGAGTGCGACGGGTATGTCTGCACCACCGCACATGCCGACGGCCGTATGCACCATGCGGCCATATGCGCTGTAGGGCTCGATGAGCGCCACAAGGAGCTGGATGTCTGCAAATACGGCCAATGCGGTGAGCCCCAGCACGATATAGCGGGGAAGCCTGCGCTCCCTGTTGTACTTGAAGTGCTTGACCTCGGCCTTCAGGGTGCTGACGGCCTCTACTTCCCGCCCTTCCTTCCGGGCCTGCGCCGCCTTGACCTTGCGTTTTACATTGACCTTGTTGGCGAAGAGTCCGATCTGCCTGCGGATCCAGATGATCAGGTCCTGATACACGCCCAGCGGGCAGATTACCGAACAGTATATGCGGCCGAAGAGCAGGGTGAGAAGCGCGATGCCTCCGATCACGATGAAGTTTCCGGCAAGGCAGGACGGCAGGAACTGGAGTTTTGCCATCCATCCCCACCATTGCCGGCCTGTTCCTGCCAGCAGCAGTGTGATTCCTGCGAAGAACAACACTGCAAGGATGATTCTTACTTTGCGTAACATGAACGCGAATTTATAAAAATTCGGTGAATTGCTGTATCTTTGCCGCATGAAAAACATTGTAGTTCTGGCGGCGGGCGACTATCCCCGCAAGGAGTATCCCAAGTGGCTGCTCGACAATGCCGATGTGCTCGTCGCATGCGACAGCGCAATCGCTGCACTGCTGCGCCGCGGCAAGGATGCCGACGTGGTAGTCGGCGACTTCGATTCCGCAACCCGGAAGTGTCTCGGGAAAACGAAGGCCAGGGTCGTGAGAAATCCCGACCAGGAGTGCAATGACCTCACCAAAGCGATCCTGCATGTGCTTGAGAGCTACCCTGATGTCACTGATATCCATATACTTGGAGGGACCGGCAAGTCCGAAGCCCACACTGTGGGCAACCTGTCGCTGCTTATGCAGTATGAGAAGGATTACGGACTGTCGGACAGGGGAATCAGGCTCGAGATGGTGTCGGACTATTCCACATCATTTGCCATAACCGGCAGCACCGAACTTCACGTGGGAGAGGGCCGCAGGATCTCCATCTTCTCTCCCGACAACACCCTCCGTATCAGTTCGCGAGGACTGCGCTGGCCGCTGGACGGCGTCGTCTTCGACAACTGGTGGAAAGCCTCCCTCAACATAGCATCGGAAGACGTGGTGCAGCTGGATTTCAATCACCCTTCCATGGCTCTGGTGATACTGGATTAGCATCCTACCGAAAAAATATGTATTTTTGTAGATTGTTTAAAAAGCATCGATATGACCTCTAAAGAAATCAGGCAGAAATTCCTGGACTTTTTCGCTTCAAAGGGCCACGTTGTGGTCCCCAGCGCTCCTATGGTAGTCAAGAACGACCCCACATTGATGTTCACCAATGCGGGCATGAACCAGTTCAAAGACATATTCCTTGGCAACAGCAAGACCAAGTTCTTCCGTGCGGCCGACTCCCAGAAGTGCCTCCGCGTCAGCGGCAAGCACAATGACCTCGAGGAAGTGGGACACGACACCTACCATCACACCATGTTCGAGATGCTGGGCAACTGGAGGTGCGGCGACTATTTCAAGACCGAGGCCATCGATTGGGCATGGGAACTCCTTACCGAGGTTTACGGCATCGACAAGAGCATACTCTATGCAACCATCTTCGAAGGTTCGGACGAGTGCCCTCTCGACACCGAGGCAAAGGCAGCATGGCTCAAGCACATGCCTGAGGACCATATCGTCCTTGGCAACAAGCACGACAACTTCTGGGAAATGGGCGACACCGGCCCCTGCGGCCCCTGCTCGGAGATCCATATCGATATCCGTACCCCCGAGGAGAAGGCTTCCGGCATACCCGGACGTGACCTTGTGAACCAGAGCGACCCTCACGTGATCGAGATATGGAACCTCGTGTTCATGGAGTTCGAGCGCAAGGCCGACGGCCACCTCGAGAACCTTCCCGCAAAGAACATCGACACCGGCATGGGCTTCGAACGCCTCTGCTCAGTGCTCCAGGGAAAGAACTCCAACTACGATTCTGACGTGTTCACCGGCATGCTCGGCAAGATCGGCGAGCTTTCCGGCCACAAGTACGGCGAGAGCAAGGACGTCGACGTCGCAATGCGCGTGATTGCCGACCATATCCGTGCAATCTCCTTCAGCATCGCTGACGGCCAGCTGCCCAGCAATGTGAAGGCCGGCTACGTGATCCGCCGAATCCTCCGCCGTGCAGTCCGCTACGGATACACATTCCTCGGCTTCGGCGAGCCTTTCCTCTGCCGTCTCGTACCCCAGCTCATCTCCGACATGGGCGAGGCATACCCCGAGATCGTAAACCAGCAGAAACTCATCGAGAATGTCATCCGCGAGGAGGAAATGGCATTCCTGCGCACCCTTGACCGCGGCATCAAGCTGCTCGACGAGTGCATGGCGGCCGAGGGAGATTCCAGGACCATCTCCGGTGCCGACGCATTCAAGCTCTACGATACCTACGGATTCCCCATCGACCTCACCGAGCTCATCGCTACCGAGAAGGGCTACAAGGTCGATCTCGAGGGCTTCCAGGTGGAGCTCGGCAAGCAGAAGGAGCGTGCCCGCAACGCCACCGCCAACGAGTTCGGCGACTGGACCGAGTACTATCCCGGCGAATGCGAGTTCGTGGGCTACGACAAGCTCGTCACACACGATTGCCACATGCTCAAGC
The DNA here is from genome assembly GCA_018065985.1 of Candidatus Cryptobacteroides choladohippi. Lineage (GTDB taxonomy): Bacteria > Bacteroidota > Bacteroidia > Bacteroidales > UBA932 > Cryptobacteroides > Cryptobacteroides choladohippi. Next base: position 30,257 of record JAGHSF010000019.1, on the reverse strand, counting down.
AGCGTACCGTGGTCCAGAAGAACAAGGAGATGCTCCAGCTCGTATTCGACTACACCCCCTTCTATGGTGAGATGGGCGGCGAGATCGGAGACACCGGCTACATCCTCAGCTCAGACGGCGAGAAGATCGCCATCCTCAATACAATCAAGGACAACAACCTTACCGTACACATCGCAGAGCGCCTTCCCAAGAACTGCACAGGTCTGTTCGAACTCCACGTCGATGCAGAGCGCAGGCAGATGATTGCCAACAACCACAGCTGCACCCACCTTCTCGACCAGGCCCTCCGCGAGATTCTCGGAAGCCATGTCGAGCAGAAGGGCTCATATGTCACCGACAAGTCCCTCCGCTTCGACTTCTCACACTTCGAGAAGCTCTCCGACGAGCAGATTGCTGCAGTGGAGAAGCGCGTGAACGAACTTATCCGTGAGGACTATCCCCTGGAGGAGATCCGTCACGCCACGATGGAGCAGGCAAAGGAGATGGGCGCAATCGCACTCTTCGGCGAGAAGTACGGCGATCGCGTACGCGTGGTGAAATTCGGTCCCAGTGTCGAGCTCTGCGGCGGCTGCCACACCGCAGCCACAGGAAAGATAGGCATGTTCAAGATCCTCAGCGAGTCGGCTATCGCAGCGGGAATACGCCGCATCGAGGCCGTCACTGCCGACGGTGCCGACAAGTATGTTGCCGATCTCCAGAACACGATCAAGGAGGCAAGGGCAGAGTTCAACAATGCTCCGGACCTTCTCAGCGCAATCCGCAGGCTCATCGAGGAGAACGCAGGCTACAAGAAGGCCGCAGAGGAGGCCGCTGCAAAGCGCGCGGCAATCTACGCCGAGAAGATGCTCGAAGAGGCGAAGGAGGTCTCAGGCATCAGGATCGCCACCTTCACAAGGGGCGATGTGGACCCTGCTATCGTCCGCAACTCGCTCACCATACTCCAGAAGCAGGCTACTGCAACCGCAGCATTCGCCGCATTCGAGTATGAGGGCAAGCCCAACCTCATGGTCATGTACTCATCCGACCTCGTGAAGGCCGGCCGCAATGCGGGTGCCGATATACGCGAGGCCGCCAAGCTCATCCAGGGTGGCGGCGGCGGACAGCCCGGCATGGCAACTGCAGGCGGCAAGAACCCTGCAGGCCTTCAGGATGCACTCAATGCGCTGCTGGCAAAGTTCTAGCATATGAAGAAACTGGACAGATTTCTCCTCAAGCAGTTTATCGCGCCTTTCTTCGCGATACTGATTGTCGTGATATTTGTCCTCATGATGCACTTTCTCTGGCTCTATATCGACGAACTTGTCGGAAAGGGCCTCAGTCTGAAGATCATACTCGAGTTCCTCATGTGGGGCATATGCACCATCCTTCCGATGGCGCTGCCCCTTGCGACCTTGCTCGCCTCCATGATGGTGGTGGGCAATCTCGCTGAGAACAAGGAACTTATGGCTCTCAAGGCCTCCGGCATCTCACTTGCCAGGATCATGGCCCCTCTGACCGTCGCGGCGTTCTTCATCGCGATAGGCGCGTTCTTCTCCGGCTCCAAGCTGGTACCTCACGCCTATAACGAGATATTCACCCTCAGGGATGACATCGGCCGTACCAAGGACGAGATAAAGATCCCCAGGGGAACCTTCTATGACGGAATCGAGGGCTATATCCTCCGGGTGGACGACCAGAACAAGGACAACGGCATGATGTATGGCGTGATGGTCTATGACCATACCGGAAACAAGGGCAACACCGTCGTGACCCTTGCCGACTCCGCCACCATGAAGATGAGCAAGGCCAAGGACTATCTTGTGTTCACCCTTTACAACGGGTCCAACTATCAGGAGACCAACAACAGGTCATACCGGGACACGACCCTGGACCTGCAGCACATCACCTTTGCCAGGCAGGAACTGATCATCCCGCTGGAGAACTATTCCTTCCAGAAGTCGGACTCCAGCCGTTTCGGAGACCAGGTCAAGTGCCTGAGCATCGACGACCTCAGGTTCTTCTCCGACTCTCTCGACACCCAGATCCAGAGAATGCACGACGACAACCTTGCCGCCTTTGTGAAGTGCCCTTCCATCTATATGCACAGGCAGCTGGACACTTCCGTGCACAGCGGGGCGACCCTGCCCTTCGAATATGAAGGCATGGGGGACTGGAAGACTCTCGCCGAAAGGGCGAAGGCCTATCAGAATGCTTCGTTCTCTGCCGACAGGCTGGTTCAGGACGTGACGTCTTACGGGCACAACGTCTATGAGTTCTACTATTATGTGTACAAGTCGGACACGGAACTCCTTGTCAAGTTCGCGCAGGCGCTCGCATGCTTCATCCTTTTCTTCATCGGCGCTCCTCTGGGTGCCCTGATCAAGAAGGGCGGACTTGGTACCAGCGCCATAGTGAGCGTGCTGTTCTTTGTGCTGTACTACATCGTGGACATTTCCAGCACCAAGCTTTCGAGAGACGGCAACATCAGCGCTGTAGCCGGTGCCTTCTCAGCCTCCATGGTGCTGATTCCAATAGGAGCCTTCCTGACGTGGAAGGCCGTCAATGACTCGGAAATTTTCAATATGGATTCTATCTCAAACTGGTGGCGAATGACAAAGAGCCGCATATCCCGTTTCTTCCGCCCCGTGCGCATAGTGTACATGGGTACCCCTGAGTTTGCCGTGGCACCTCTGGATGCCCTTGTCAAGAAGGGCTACAACATAGCGGGCGTGGTAACCGTTGCCGACAAGCCCGCAGGACGCGGCCTGAAGGTGAACCAGAGCGCCGTGAAGCAGTACGCAGTGGAACATGGCATCCCCGTCCTTCAGCCCGTCAAGCTCAAGGACCCGGAATTCCTCGAGGCCCTCAAGGCCTGGAATGCCGACATGTTCGTGGTGGTTGCCTTCCGCATGCTTCCCGAGGAAGTGTGGAAGATGCCGAGGCTGGGCACCTTCAACCTTCATGCTGCACTGCTGCCCCAGTACCGCGGCGCCGCTCCTATCAACTGGGCTGTGATCAACGGTGAGAGGATGACAGGTGTCACCACCTTCATGATAGACAAGAACATCGACACGGGAGGCATCATCCTGCGCGAGGAGTGCCGCATCAGCGATACCGACACTGCCGGCGACGTGCATGACAGGCTCATGGAGATGGGTGCCGGACTCGTCGTCCAGACCGTCGAAGGCATCATCCAGCGCAATGTCGAGACCCGCGTCCAGAGGAGTTTCATCCAGGGCAGCGAGGTCCTCAAGCCGGCACCCAAGATCACCCGCGAGACCTGCCGTATCGACTGGAACGACACCACCGAGCATATCTACAACCTCATCAGGGGGCTCAGTCCGTACCCCACGGCATTCACGGAGATCGCCGGCCCTGACGGGAACGCCCTGCAGCTGAAGATATTCACTTCCGAGCGCTCCGACCTGCATGCCGAACCGGGCACAATCCTGTCTGACGGCAAGACATACCTCGCCATCGCCACCTCGGACGGTGCCATCAGCATAAAGGATCTCCAGCTCAGCGGAAAGAAGAGGATGGATGTCAAGGCCTTCCTTCTGGGATTCCGTGACCCGCAGAACTGGCGTACTTTAGATAACTGCGCGTAATTTCCAAAAAATGAGTATCTTTGCCGTCTATGGCAAAGTGGGTTTATAATCCGGAAACACTTCTCTATGAGCCTCAGAACGAGTCGAAACGTTCCAAGGTTCTGAGAATCTGTGTGCTTGTGATTGTGGCCCCGGCCCTTGTCTGGCTCTACTTCTGGCTCTACACGACGGTGTTCGGTTTCGAACTTCCCAAGACGGCCCTGCTGCGTCGCCGCAACGCCAGATATCAGGCAAAGCTCGAACTCCTCAACAGGCAGATGGACCTTTACGAGGAGACCCTCCAGGGGATAGAGGAGCGCGATGATCACGTCTACCGGTCGATATACGGTCTGGGCGAAATTCCCGACGATGTGAAATATTCCGGTCTGGTAGGCGAAAACAGGTATGCCCATCTGGATGAATATGGCGCAAATGCCAACCTCAAGTCGACCATGCGCAGGATGGACCAGCTCACCAAGCGCGTCTATATCCAGAGCAAGTCGCTCGACGAGGTCGGCGGCCTGGCCCGCGATGCGGGCGACATGATAGCCTGCGTGCCTTCGGTTCCGCCCATCTGCCCCGAGCCCGGCAAGTATCATCTGTCCAGCCCGTTCGGGCACCGCACCGACCCTGTCTACGGTGGCGGCGAGTACCATTCGGGGCAGGACATCGCCACCCATCGCGGCAACCCGGTCTATGCGACCGGCGACGGCGTCGTGGAGATTGCCGACTTCAATTTCAGGGGGTATGGCAACGAGATTCTGATCGACCACGGGTACGGATACAAGTCCCACTACGCACATCTGAACACCATCGAGGTTGTGCCGGGCATGAAGGTGAAACGTGGGGAACGCATAGGCAGTGTGGGCAATTCCGGCAAGTCGACCGGCTGCCACCTGCACTATGAGGTGATATACAGAGGCTCATTCGTGAATCCCATGAGTTTCATGGACATGTCGATGCCGGTGTCCGAATTCAAGGCGATGGTGTCGGAAAGGGCTTCTGAAAGCCCTCGCGGCAAGCGGTCCAGCACAAGTGACATTCTGAACAGAAGGAGGGCGCGCTGATGAAGAAAAGGGAACTTGACCAGTTTACGCATGCAGTGGGGGAGGCTACGCACACCGTGTGGCATCTCGTTCGCGGCATTGTCCTGTATTTCATCGGGACCGTGGCGCTTACGGCATTTGCATATGCCATCTTCGCCTTTGTGTTCAGCACTGATGTCGAACGCAGGCTTCATCGTGAGAACAAGGTGTACGAGAAACTCCTTCCGGAACTGGAGCCTCGCGAGCAGCTGCTCTCCGACGCCATAGACGTGCTCACGGACAAGGACGACAGGATATATGACAGGATGTTCCATGCGCAGGCACCGTCGGTCGATCCCATGTCGAGCCTGGATTTCCTGTTCGCATCGGACACCATTCCCGACAGCAAGCTCGTGAGCTACACCAGGGACAAGTCCGACGCTCTCGTGTCCCGTGTGTCAGAGGTGGACGCCGCCTTCGAGAAGATTATCCGTGCCATCGCCGACTCGTCCTTTGTCATGCCTCCCATGAGCATGCCTGTCAAGGACCTGAGCTATCCTCAGGTGGGCGCGTCCTGCGGCAGCAAGATGAATCCTTTCCTGAAGGTCTTTGTCCAGCATGACGGCATCGACCTGGTGGCCAACAGAGGTGCGGACGTGTATGCCACTGCCGCCGGCGTTGTGGCGGAAGGCACCGGACGGTCGAAGACGGGCGGCAACACCGTGGTCATAAGGCATGACGGAGGCTATTCCACCGTGTATGCGCATCTTGACAATGTGAACGTGTCGCGCGGGCAGAGGGTGAAGCGCGGGCAGAAGATAGGTACCGTGGGAATGACGGGAAAGGCATTCGCCCCTCATCTGCATTACGAGGTGCACAAGGACAGCCTTGCTGTGGATCCTGTGCACTACTTCTTCTCGACGGTGGAGCCGCTGGATTACGCGAACTATCTGTATATGTCGGTAAATACTTTGCAATCAATGGATTAACCAAAATATGGAAAAACTATTCTATTCAATCAGTGAAGCGGCCGGGATAATAGGGGAGAGCGTCTCCCTGGTAAGGTTCTGGTCTAATTCTTTCGAATCCTACATCAAGCCCCGACGCAACGCAAAGGGTAACAGGCTGTATTCCGCAGCCGACATCGAGACCCTGAAGCAGATCCATCTTCTGGTGAAGGACAAGGGCATGACCCTGGAAGGAGCTGCCGGTGTGCTGGGTGCAAACAGGAGCAAGGTGCAGCACAATGTGAAGGCCCTTGATTCGCTGAAGGAAATTCGTGCTCAACTTGTGGAAATAAAGAAGTCTCTTTAGAAGAAATTTTCCTAACTTTGTAAGCTTATTATTAAACGAAAACAAATACTATAGATATGGCAACCGCTAAGACAAAAAAAGTTCAGACACCCATTGACGAAAGGGAGACATTCGTGTCCCTTCAGAAATCATTCGCAGAGACCGAGCAGAGCGTAGAGGAAAAGCTCAAGGTTCTCTATGAACTCCAGCAGGCAGACAATGAATTGGACAAGCTCGTGCAGCTCCGCGGCGAACTTCCCTCTGAGGTCGAGGCACTTCAGGCGGAGGTTGCTACTCTCAAGGGCAAGATCGAGCGCGTAGGCGAGGTCATCGCATCATTCAACGCTTCCATCGAGGACGCAAAGCAGGATATCGTTGACCGTGACGCCGACATCGACAAATATCAGAAGCAGCTCGAGAATATCAGCAACAGCCGCGAGTATGATTCCATCAACAAGGAACTCGAGAACCTGAACCTTGAGCGTGCCATCGCCGAGAAGAAGATCCGCGAGTCACGCGAGCGCATCGAAGAGTGCAAGAATGACGCCGAGATCATCAGCGAGCATCTCGCAATCCGCGAGCAGGACCTCGAGGCAAAGAACGAGGAACTTGCAAATATCGTGGAATCCACAGCCAAGGAGGAGGCAACCCTTCAGGCTCGCAGGGATGCCTGTGCAGCAAAGATCGACGAGCGTACAATGAGCGCATACAACCGCATCCGCGCCAGTGTCCACAACCATCTCGCAGTCGTTCCCGTATTCAACGGCGATTCATGCGGAGGCTGCTTCAGCACCATCACACCCCAGCGCATCCTTGACATCCAGTCAGGCAAGAAGCTTGTGATCTGCGAGCATTGCGGCCGTATCATCGTAGCATCTGAAACATCCGCCGAATAATCATGCCCGAACAGCAGAAGCAGCGGTCACAGCGCCGCAAAGACAAGGAAGCGGACCTCGAGAACATAGGCCTGGAGATCGGTAACAAGCCGCCTCAGGCCATTGATGTCGAGGAGGCGGTCCTTGGTGCAATGCTCCTTGAACCGTCCTGTGTGGACCAGGCCATGGAGGAACTCACAGCCGACTGCTTCTACGACCCCAGGCATCGTCTGATCTTCTCGGCAATGTCCTCGCTGGTGGTGGACCACACTTCAGTGGACATCATCACCGTGAGCGCCAAGCTCAAGGAAAAGGGGGACCTCGAGACTGTCGGAGGTCCGGTCGTGCTGGCAAACCTCTCTGAAAAGGTGGGTTCCGCCGCACATATCGAGTACTACGTCAAGATCCTGAAACAGAAGACCATACAGCGTAACCTGATAAAGGCCTCATACGATGTTCTGAAGGACTCCTATGACGAGTCCATCAAGGTGGACGAACTCATAGACAAGGCCCAGTCCAGAATCTATGACGCAGTGCAGTCCAATCTGCGCAAGGATGTCCAGGACATCGGCTCCATCATCAACGAGGCCATGGCGGACATCGAGGATGCTCAGAAGACGACAGGTCTCAACGGTGTGCCCTCCGGTTTCAAGAGCATAGACATCATCACCCAGGGATGGCAGAAGTCCGACCTCATCATCCTGGCCGCGCGTCCGTCAGTCGGAAAGACAGCGTTTTCGCTCAACCTTGTCCGCAACGCCGCCGTTGACCACCATATGCCGGTTGCCTTCTTCTCCCTTGAAATGTCATCCATCCAGCTTGCCAAGCGTCTGATGACCAGCGAGTCAGGCCTCAGCGCCGACAAGATCAAGGGCGGACGCAAGCTTGAACCGTACGAGTGGGAGCAGCTGGAATACAAGCTCAAGGCTCTGGCAAATGCCCCTCTCTACATTGATGACACCCCAGGCATCCAGCTGATGGAATTCCGTACCAAGGCCAAGAACCTTGTCAAGAACAAGGGCGTCCGCCTCATAGTCGTGGACTACCTTCAGCTCATGCAGGGCCCCGTGGAACTCAGAGGCATGCGCGAGCAGGAAGTCGCCGCGATCTCCCGTACCCTCAAGGCTACCGCAAAGGAACTGAACGTGCCTATCATCGCACTGTCGCAGCTTTCCCGTCAGGCCGTGCAGAGGCAGGGCGGCGGTGGAAAGCCTGTGCTCAGCGACCTTCGTGAGTCAGGTTCAATCGAGCAGGATGCCGATATGGTTCTGTTCATCCACCGTCCCGACTTCGTGGGCCTTTCGGAGAATCCCGAAGACCGTGAGAAGACTCAGATCATCATAGCCAAGCACCGTAACGGTGAAACCAAGGACATCGACATGGTATTCAAGAGCGAACAGATACGCTTCATGGAGATCGATGACGCGCTTGACGTACAGGCTGCCCGTCCCGTCGAGTCGGCAATGAACAATGCTCCCTTCGATGGTGGCTATGACGCCGGTGCATACGGCGGATTCCCCACACCTGCAGATTTCTAACGGATTATGGCAGAAGAAATATTTCATGCAGGCAGGATCGTGGAGATAACCCCCGATTTCACCACGGTGGAGATTGTTTCCGAGTCGGCCTGCAGTTCCTGTCATGCCAAGGGCCTGTGTTCCCTTGGAGAGTCCAAGACAAAGGCCATCCAGGTTCCCACCCGCGGATGGGACAACTATCAGGTCGGAGACGAAGTCACTGTCACACTGAAGGCAAGCATGGGCCACAAGGCCGTGTGGATTGCCTATATGATTCCCCTGGCACTGCTCATTGCCGTGCTCCTCATCCTTTCGGGATGCGGAGTCGGCGAACTTGCGTCAGGTCTGTGGGCATTAGGCGCCGTCGCAGTCTACTATCTGTTCATCAGACTGTTCGGAAAGCGTCTCAAGAACGAGTATATATTTAACATCAAACAATAATGACAAGTACAATCATCTGGACTATCGTGATTCTCACAGTCCTTGGTCTGCTGCTTTCGCTTATCCTCTTCTGGGTTGCGAAGAAGTTCAAGGTCGAGGAGGACCCGAGAATCGACGAGGTTGAGAAGGTGATGCCCGGCGCAAACTGCGGCGGCTGCGGATTCGCAGGCTGCCGTGCCTTCGCCGATGCTGCAGTGCACGCTCCCAATCTCGACAACAATTACTGCCCTGTCGGAGGCAATGAGGTGATGAAGAAAGTGGCCGACATTCTCGGTTATCAGATTTCCGAGAAGGCTCCGATGGTGGCTGTCGTGCGTTGCAACGGAAGTTGTGCCAACCGTCCCACGGTCAACGCTTATGACGGCGACAGGTCCTGCCGTGTGAAGGCTGCCCTCTACAGCGGAGATACAGGCTGCCCTTATGGCTGCCTCGGCTGCGGCGACTGCGTGAACGCCTGCCAGTTCGGTGCCCTCAGCATGAATCCCGAGACCGGCCTTCCCGAGGTCGACGAGACCAAGTGCACCGCATGCGGCGCATGTGCCAAGGCATGTCCCAAGCATGTGATCGAGATCCGCAATGCCGGAACCACTCCACGCAACACCCGCAGGGTATATGTTTCATGCGTGAACAAGGACAAGGGCGGAGTTGCACGCAAGGCATGTTCCGCTGCCTGCATAGGCTGTGGAAAGTGTGCAAAGGTCTGCAAATTCGACGCCATCACCATCCAGGACAACCTGTGCTACATCGACCATGCAAAGTGCAAGGCTTGCGGACAGTGCGTCTTCGAGTGCCCCACAGGCGCAATACACGCAGTGAACTTCGAGCCTAAGAAGATCGAGCCGAAACCCGCGGCACAGAGCGTTGAACCCGTAAAGAAGGAGGCTGCAAATGAATAAGCTGACATTCAGCATTGGTGGTGTTCACCCCAATGACAACAAGCGCGCCCGCGAGTGCGCGATAGAGGTCCTTCCTCTCCCCAAGACCATGTATGTGTCCATGGCCCAGCACCTTGGCGCTCCCGCAAAGCCCATTGTGGCAGTAGGGGACTTTGTCAAGACAGGCCAGGTCATCGCGGAGCCGGGCGGATTCATCTCCGCTTTCGTCCATTCTCCCGCAACAGGCACGGTCAAGTCCATCGCCCCCCGCAAGGACATTGCAGGCAACAATGTGATGCATGTGGAGATTGCCCTCAGCGAAGAGGAGGTATGGGCTGACGGAATTGACCTCTCAGACACCCTTGTCACCACTATCCCTGAAGACAGGAACTCGATTCTTGACAAGGTCAAGGCTTGCGGAGTCGTAGGTCTCGGCGGTGCCACGTTCCCCACTCATGTCAAGCTGAATCCCGCACCGGGCAGCGTTGCAGAGTGCCTGATCCTGAACGGCGCAGAGTGCGAGCCCTACCTCACCAGCGACTACCGCATCATGCTTGAGCGCACGAAGGAGATAGTCGTCGGCGCTGCCATCATGCAGAAGGTTCTCGGCGGCTGCAGGTGTGTCATAGGCATAGAGGAGAACAAACCCGAAGCCATCGAGGCAATGAGCAAGGCTGTGGCCGAACTCGGATATGGGAACATGATGGTGCAGGTTCTCAAGAAGCGTTATCCCCAGGGCGGTGAGAAGCAGCTCATCGATGCTGTGATGAAGCGCCAGGTGAAGTCCGGAGCCCTGCCCATCAGCGTGGGTGCAGTGGTTCAGAACGTTGCAACCGCTCTCGCAGTGTACGAGGCAGTTCAGAAGAACAGGCCTCTCATCACCAACACCCTCACGATCACCGGTGACTGCCTGCCTGACAACCGTCAGCACAACTACCTGTTCCGCATAGGCATGCCCTTGAGCTACATAGTGGAATATGCGGGTGGAATTCCGGAGCAGGCCGCAAAGATGGTCAGTGGCGGTCCCATGATGGGCCGTGCCATCGCAAATCTCGATGCTGCTACCGTAAAGGGTTCATCTTCAGTGCTTTTCCTCAGTGAAGCTGCAACCAGGCGCCACTCCGAGGGCAACTGCATCCGCTGCGGCAGATGCGTCGATGCCTGCCCCATGGGTCTCGAGCCTTTCCTGCTTCAGCGCCTTTACAAGGCCGGAGATGTCGAAGCTCTTGAGAAGAACGCGGCTCAGGACTGTATCGAGTGCGGATGCTGTCTGTACAGCTGCCCCGCATACATTCCCCTTCTCGACCGTATACGCCAGGCCAAAGGCATGGCACTCGGTGCAATAAAGGCACGTGCCGCTGCGGCAAAGGCTGCGGCAGAAGCTAAAAAGTAAACGAATATGGAAAAATATCTGGTATCTCCCAACCCGCACATCCACGCGAATGTGTCCACATCCAAGCTCATGCTTGACGTGTGTATCGCGCTGATCCCTGCGATAGCAGTGTCCATCCTCTTTTACGGATGGTCAGAACTTCTCATACTCGGAGTGAGCGTGGTGTCCTGCGTTCTCATCGAATGGGCCATTTCCAAGTTCCTCATGAAGATGGACGGTCCTCACTGCCTCTCTGCAGCGGTGGTCACCGGCCTTCTGCTTGCGATGAACCTGCCCAGCACAATCTCATGGTGGATCGTCGTCATAGGCGCTCTGGTTGCAATCGGTGTTGCCAAGATGTCTTTCGGCGGCCTCGGACAGAACGTGTTCAACCCTGCCATCGTAGGCCGAGTGTTCCTCCTCATATCATTTCCCGCACAGATGACTGACTGGACCGTTCCCCAGGGATTCATCCAGAACGTTGACGCCGTGTCGGGTTCGACTCTTCTTGGCATATTCAGCGAGGGCGGCATCGCAGCCGTTGCCAACGTAGACTACCTGAAGACACTCTTCCTGAACATAGGCGGTTCTGCCGGAGAGATTTCGGCGCTTGCGCTCCTTGCCGGCTGGGTTTATCTGCTCATCCGCAAGGTGATAAAGCCCTGGATCACACTCAGCATATTTGCCACCGTGGCCATTGTCGCCACAATCTTCAACCTCTGCTCGCCTGAGGTCTATACCGATGCAGCCTTCAATCTGCTCACCGGCGGTCTCATCCTCGGCGCCTGCTTCATGGCTACCGACTATGTCACCTCTCCGATGTCCACCGTTGGTGGCATCATCTATGGTGTGGGCATAGGTTTCATCGTCATGATGATCCGCTACTTCGGCTCTTATCCTGAGGGAATGAGCTTCGCTATCCTTATCATGAACTGCTGCGTGCCTCTTCTCAACAAGTGGTTCCACCAGCGCAAATACGGTTACGGGAGGGCTTAGTCATGGCAGCAAAATCTACACTCAAAAACATGGTGCTCTGCCTCACGGCAGTCTGCCTTTTCTGCTCGGCGGTCCTTGCAGTGACCTATGCGGTCACCAAGGCTCCCATCGCCGAGGCTTCACAGGCCAAGACCAATGCCTCGATTGCAAGGGTGCTGCCTGAATTCAACGGAAATCCCAAGCTTTCCTCAATTACCGTCGGAGGCGTGGAATATCCTTACTATCAGACAGAAAGCGGCATCGCCGTACTTTCTACCGTGAACGGATTCGGCGGTCCTCTCAGCCTTATGGTAGGTATCGCCGGTGAGACTCCCGAGGTTTTCAACACGGTGGTCCTTTCGCATTCGGAGACTCCCGGACTCGGCGCAAAGTGCGTTTCCGAGAATTTCTCGGCACAGTTCAGGGGCTGGGATCCCGCAGCAAAAAAACTTCAGGTAAAGAAGGATGGAGGCGACGTTGACGCAATCACCGCATCCACCATCACTTCACGTGCATACACTCTTGCGATAGCCAACGCCGTCGAGGCATACAAGGCAATCGCCGGTTCAAACGAAGAAGGAGGACAGGACAATGAGTAAACTCGGTCTTATCACCAAGGGGATTGTCAAGGACAACCCTACTTTCGTGCTGGTTCTGGGCATGTGCCCTACGCTGGCAACCACCACATCGGCCATGAACGGTCTTGAAATGGGCCTTGCGACAATGTTCGTCCTCATCCTTTCGAACATCGTGGTTTCGCTCGTGGCACCCATGGTGCCCGACAAGGTGCGCATTCCGGTATATATCGTCATCATCGCCACATTCGTGACTGTTCTCCAGCTCATGATGCAGGCTTTTGTCCCGGACGTTTATGAGACCCTCGGCCTGTTCATCCCTCTCATCGTGGTGAACTGTATCGTACTCGGCCGTGCAGAGGCCTTCGCCAACAAGAATTCCGTGGTCGACTCGGCTCTTGACGGCATCGGCATCGGCATCGGATTCACACTGTCGCTGACTGTCATCGGCATTGTCAGGGAAATTCTCGGAAGCGGGTCAGTCTTTGGCTGGAAGTTCATTCCCGGCGACGGCATACTCGCGTTCGTGATGGCTCCCGGCGCCTTCATGGTCCTGGGCTATCTCATGGTTCTTTTCAACAAGTATCTGGCTAAAAAGTAGGAAGTCATGGAATATATACTTATCATAATCTCAGCGATATTCGTAAACAATATCCTGCTTGCCCAGTTCCTCGGAATCTGTCCGTTCCTCGGCGTTTCCAACAAGCTCAGCACCGCTACCGGCATGTCAGGTGCGGTATGCTTCGTCATCACCCTGGCAACGGTAGTCACATACCTTCTGAACAATTACCTTCTCGTTCCCTTCGGCCTTGAGTTCCTGCAGACCATAAGCTTCATCCTCGTGATCGCAGCCCTGGTGCAGATGGTCGAGATCGTCCTCAAGAAGATAAGCCCGAGCCTCTATCAGGCTCTCGGCATATTCCTTCCTCTGATCACCACCAACTGTGCAGTGCTCGGCGTTGCCCTTACCGTGGTTACAAAGGAGATGGCATTCGGCGGCCCCGCCCATATGATGAACCTCGGTGAGGCTACCGTATATGCATTTGCCACCTCTCTGGGCTATGGTCTTGCCATGTGCCTCTTTGCCGGACTCCGCGAGCATCTTGCCATGAATGACGTTCCCAAGGCATTCAAGGGCCTTCCCATCGCGCTCATCACGGTCAGCATCATGGCAATGGCATTCCTTGGTTTTTCAGGAATTGTTTAGTACTTTTGTTTAGTCAATTCAAATTGAAACTTTAAAACAACTTGTTTTTTTATGAAAAAGATCATTGCTATCGCAGCAGCTCTCGTAGCTTTCGCTTCAGTTGCAGTTGCACAGCCTAGGGCTATCGGTGCACGTCTTACCTATGGTGCTGAACTTTCTTATCAGCACGGCCTGGGCTCAAACTTCGCTGAGTTCGATCTCGGTATGGCTCTTGGCAACCACTCTGGTTTCACTGTATCAGGAATCTATGACTTCCTCTTCCCCATCGAGAATGGTTTCAACTTTTTCGTAGGACCTGGCGCACAGTTCAGCGCTTACACTTTCAAGGAGGCAGAGCAGAAGGTCGGTCTCGGCATCGGCGGCAACGTAGGTATCGAGTATCAGTTCAGCGGAATTCCTTTCAACATTTCTGTTGACTACCGTCCTATGTGGAACTTCGTCGGCTACTCAAACTGGAGCAGCGCAGCGCTTTCGTTCCGCTACAGATTCTAATTCTGAATGAATTTGCAATAAAGGAGGCGACGGCTTCATATCGAGCTGTTTGCCTCCTTTTTTCGTCAATAGAGTCGGAGATTCTGCCATGGCACAGTCTCTGGCTTTTTACTTTCCGCCTTCGGTACGTCCTGCTGATGCATGCTGCGGATGGAGTGCAAAGGAACAGCATCAGCGTCCTCGGATTACTGTGGTAAAAGAAAATCGGCTGACCGATCTGGCCAGCCGATAAACAGTATGCAATTCTATGCCTTACTCATCAACGGTTGCTGAGATTGTATAGCATGAACCCATGGGGATGACGGATATGTAATCATAGCCACCCTTGCCGGTCTCGTTGTTCCCCAAAAGATGTTGGCATCCTGATGTGTAACTCCAGAACGGGCAAAGTCATTGTCCTGATAAGGACTTTCGGGCAGATTTCCAAGCGCTTGCGGCCTGGCAGGCAGTTGCCGGAGAACTTGAATGATAACTTCAAAAATCTTTTTTTGTCAACCCTTTTTTTGTATATTTGAATGATAAACATTCTTAAATATGTATACTATTCTTTCGAAGGAAATGCTCACGCCGAACATCTGCCGCATGAAGGTCAGGGCTCCGCGCCTTGCCTCATCTGCGAAGCCCGGCCAGTTCCTCATCGTCAGGGCTGACGAGAAGGGCGAGCGTATTCCTCTCACAATCAGTGACTACGACGCTGCACAGGGCAGCGTGACCATTGTAACTCAGCAGATCGGTGCGTCCAGCGCAGACATCATATCTTTTGAAGAGGGTGAGGCCTTTGCCGACGTGGTCGGTCCTTTGGGGCTCCCGTCCGAATTCCTGACCAAGAGCGCGGAGGAACTTTCCGCTCAGCATTATGTATTCATTGCCGGAGGACTGGGAACAGCTCCCGTGTACCCTCAGGTGAAGTGGCTTCATGAGCATGGCGCCAAGGTCGACGTGATCATAGGAGCCCGCACCAAGGACCTCCTCATCTATACCGAGGAACTTGGCGCGGTATGCGACAATCTCCATATCTGCACCGACGATGGCAGCTGCGGATTCCATGGCGTTGGAACGGCAAAGCTGGAAGCCCTTGTTGCAGCCGGGGAGAAGTTTACGCAGGCCGTTGCCATCGGACCCATGATAATGATGAAGTTTGCAACTCTGACCTGCAAGAAACTGGGCATTCCCATTGTGGTCAGCCTGAACACCCTCATGGTCGACGGCACCGGAATGTGCGGCGCATGCCGCGTCACCGTTGGCGGCAAGACCCGCTTTGCATGCGTCGAGGGTCCGGAGTTCGATGGATATGAGGTCGACTTTGATGAGGCCATGCGCCGTCAGGGGCAGTACAAGGCCGAGGAACTTGAAGAAAAGGAGCACCATGTGTGCAGAATAGGGAGGGGAAAATAATGGCTAACAGAATACCAAGAGTGCCGGTGCGCGAACAGGACCCCAAGGTCCGCGCCACCAATTTTGAAGAGGTTTGTTACGGATACAGCAGGGAGGAAGCCATGCTGGAGGCATCACGCTGCCTGCATTGCAAGAATCCTCGTTGCGTGGGCGCATGCCCTGTGAACATCCAGATTCCTGATTTCATCGAGAGGATTGCCCAGGGAGACATTCCCGGGGCAGCCGAGGTGATTGCCAGGGATTCGTCCCTTCCGGCTGTGTGCGGCCGCGTCTGTCCGCAGGAAACCCAGTGCGAAGGCAGCTGCATACTCGGCGTCAAGGGAGAAGCCGTGGCAATCGGCAAGCTCGAGCGCTTCGTCGGAGATGAAATTGCAGACCGTTCCCTCGGAGAACAGCGACCGGAGGTCGCCGGGGGACGTTATGGGGGCGGAGCCCCCATCAAAGATGCTAACGGCGCAGCCGTTACGGGGGTAGAACCCCCGTCAAAAGCCAACGGCGCAGCCGTTACGGGGGTAGAACCCCCGTCAGATGCCAACGGCGCAGCCGTTACGGCGACCCGCGTCGCCATTATCGGCAGCGGCCCCGCCGGTCTGGCATGTGCATCGGATCTTGCGAAGATGGGTTACGACGTGACGATCTTCGAGGCCCTGCACAAGGCTGGGGGAGTGCTGGAATATGGTATCCCCGAGTTCCGTCTTCCCAAGGACAAGGTGCTCAAGCCCGCCATCGAATCGGTCAAGGCTCTGGGCGTGAAGATAGAGACGAATGTCATCGTCGGCCGTACCGTCACCATCGACCAGCTTATGGACGATGAAGGTTTCAAGGCCGTGTTCATCGGCACGGGAGCGGGACTCCCCAAGTTCATGGGCATCCCCGGCGAGAACTACAACGGTGTTTTCTCCGCCAACGAGTTCCTTACCAGAAACAATCTGATGAAGGCATACAGGAGCGATTATATGACCCCCATCCATGCAGGCCGCAAGGTCTGTGTCGTAGGTGGCGGCAACGTTGCCATGGATGCGGCGCGCACAGCGCTTCGCCTTGGCGCCGAGGTCCATATCGTCTATCGCCGTACAGAGACCGAGCTTCCGGCCCGCCGTGAGGAAGTGCACCATGCAAAGGAGGAAGGAATCATCTTCGACCTTCTCACCAATCCCGTCGAGGTGCTTCCCGACGACAAAGGCTGGGTCCGTGCGCTCAAGTGCGTCAGGATGGAACTTGGCGAGCCTGACGAGAGCGGCCGCCGCAGTCCCGTCGCCATACCCGGCAGCGAGTTCGAGATAGATGCCGACACCGTGATCATGGCTCTTGGTACCAGCCCCAACCCGCTGATAGCCAAGACTACAGCCGGTCTGGAGACAACCCGCCGCGGCTGCCTTTCAGCAGGCCCGGATGGCGCAACCACACGCCCTGGAATCTTTGCCGGAGGCGACGCAGTCACAGGTGCGGCTACCGTGATCCTGGCAATGGGTGCCGGCCGTGCCGCAGCCAAAGCCATTGATGAGTATCTGAAGAACAGTTGATGGAGAACATTCTGTCGTGTCTGAATGTTCTGAGGACATGGAAGTTCTGGAAGGAGCTTTTCATCATGACCTTGGGAATGTTCGTGGCCGCCGCTGCCGTCTACTATTTCCTGGTACCCAGCAAGCTGGTGGTAGGAAGCATCTCCGGACTCTCCATCGTGATAGGCACCGTGCTGCAGGAAGCCGGCTTTGTCATCAGGGTTTCGACGGTGGTGCTCATCATCAACGCCTTGCTTCTTGTCCTGGCATTCTTCCTGATCGGCCGTGAATTCGGCGCAAAGACAGTATATACTGCGCTGATATTGGGCCCCCTCATGAATGTCTGGGAGAAGATATGCCCGTACACCAGGCTTCTGGAGGAGGGGCAGACCTCCGTCATGGGTGACCTCTGGTTCGACCTGCTTGCTTTCGTTCTGATCCTCAGCGCCTCTCAGGCCATCATGTTCAGCATCAACGCATCCACGGGCGGACTGGATATCCTTGCCAAGATAGTGAACAAGTACTTTCACTTCGACATAGGCGTGTCAGTTTCTATCGCAGGCGTCATAATCTGCTGTACCGCGTTTGCCATCAACCCCTTCCGTATGGTTGTGATCGGCCTTATCGGAACCTGGCTGAACGGCCTCATCGTGGACCATTTCATGGCCAGCATCAGCCGTCGCAAGCGGGTATGCATCATCGCCGACGATACCGAACAGATAAGGAAATACATTGTCGGGGAACTGGGTCGCGGATGCTCATTGTATGAGGTTACAGGCGGTTACAGCGGCGACAGGAGAATGGAGATACAGAGCCTTCTTACCAAGGACGAGTTCTCGTATGTGATGAAGTATGTCAAGGACAACAACATCAATGCATTCATCACCGCAGGAAACGTCAGCGAGGTCTATGGCCTCTGGCACAAACAGAAACACCACAAGAAACAGCAAAAATAAAACACTATGTACGAACATGACGACAGGGTTGTGATGACCCTCGATGCAGGTGGAACCAATTTCGTGTTCTCTGCAATCCAAGGCTGCCGCGAGGTGGTCGAGCCCATCCGTCTGGATGCAGTCAATGACAATATCGAACGCTGTCTGCAGGTCCTCGTCGAGGGCTTCAGAAAGGTTGAGGCCGCTCTTGGCGACAGGAAGCCGGTCGCTATCAGTTTTGCATTTCCCGGGCCGGCCGACTATGAGCACGGAATCATAGGCGACCTTCCCAACTTCCCCTGCTTCAGGGGTGGCGTGGCCATGGGTCCGTTCCTGGCCGACACCTTCGACATTCCCGTCTTCATCAACAACGACGGCAACCTCTTCGCTTATGGCGAGGCCCTTGCAGGTGCTCTGCCCGAGATCAATGCAAAGCTTGCCGAGTCCGGCAGTTCAAAGAGATACAAGAACCTTCTCGGCCTTACCCTCGGAACAGGCTTCGGCGGTGGCGTTGTCATCGACGGCAACCTTCTTACGGGAGACAACGGCTGTGGCGGCGACGTGTGGCTCATGCGCAATGTCAAGTACCCTGAGCTCATCACCGAGGAGAGCGTCAGCATCCGCGCTGTGAAGCGCGTATATCACGAGAACGCACCTGAAGACAACCGGGACATCAGCCCCAAGGACATCTTCGTCATAGCTGAAGGCAAGGCAGAAGGCAACATGCTCGCTGCACGCACGGCTTTCGCCGAACTCGGCCGCGTGGCTGCAGACGCAGTCATTCACGCACTCGACATCGTCGACGGTATCGTGGTTGTGGGCGGCGGCATCGCCAACAACTGGAAGTATATCTTCCCCGCAATGGTGGAGGAGATGAACTCCAAGCTCGGTGCATTCTCCGGCGCACAGTTCCCATGCCTGCAGATGAAGGCCTTCGACCTTACCACCAAGGAGGGTATGGACGAATTCCTGAAAGACAATTCTAAGATGGTGACTGTGCTCGGAACGGGACGGGAGGTCCGCTACTTCAATGAGATGAAGACGGGCGTGACATTCACCCACATAGGTACCAGCACCGCAATCTCGCTCGGAGCATACGCCTACGCACTGGCACAGATAGACAAACAGTAATTTACGAGAAAAGTTCCCTCAGCACCTTGAGGGAACGTATCTCAACCTTGCAGTCGGAGTGGAATCCAATGTAGTCCAAAAGTATCTGGGCCATTGTGTTCCGCTCCTCGCCGTTCATGGGCTCGAGCATGAATCCGCCGAAGCCAAGCCCGAGGAGCCTCTGCAGCTTCGGGAAGTGCTGCCCTGCGAAAGGGACCAGGTCCTCGGAGCATGGGCTGAATCCCAGAGCCCCGCAGAGTTCCAGAAGCCACCATATGTGGAAGTTCGCCCAGTCGCTTTCCAGTGCATCGAGAGTGAGTACACTCCTCTCGCACCATTCGAAAAGCCCTTCCTCGAATGCCCCGTCGCGTACAATGCGATACAGCACCTCGCTCATGAAGAGCGTGATGCTGTTCTTTCCTATGCTGGATCGTATTCCGTTCAGCGGGTGAACCGCCTGCATGCCCCGAAGCCGCCAAAGCGACGATTTCTCGTTCTGCATGATCTCTGCATCGAGAATGTTCATGGGCAGATACATGGCCATCCCCTTTCCGGCGCTGACTATGAAGCTGCGCCTGCCCCACTGGCTGCTCAACGTATGCAGCACCAATGACTTGTCTCCGACCTTGGTCGTCTGAAGAATGAGCAGGCGGGAAGAGACTATCATTTGTTCAGGGCTTCCTTGAGCTGACTGTCGTAGCGTATCTCTATCTCGATACCGGCTTTCTGGAAGTAGTAGCGCACTGCGATCTCCTCTTCGATGAAGGGTATGATCTCGTCTTTCTTGAGGCGCAGGAAGGTCTCCTTGTCCATGTCGAGACTCTTGCTCAGGGCCTCCAGCTCGGCAGATACGGATTCCTCGAGTCCGTCGCGCTTCAGCTCGGCGCGTGCCTGGTCCACATAGGCGCGTGCGGAACTGCGATAGTCGAATTCCTTCCCCTTTGCGAACTCGATGAAGTTCTCATACTCTGCATCGGTGAAGTGGAAGTCCTTTGTTGCCGGGATGCTCTCATGGCCGCGCACATATTCCAGGGCATACTGTTCGATTACGCCATAGGCAACAAGGGAGT
This sequence comes from Candidatus Cryptobacteroides choladohippi, assembly GCA_018065985.1. Classification (GTDB taxonomy): domain Bacteria; phylum Bacteroidota; class Bacteroidia; order Bacteroidales; family UBA932; genus Cryptobacteroides; species Cryptobacteroides choladohippi. The sequence goes on along the minus strand of JAGHSF010000019.1, from coordinate 10,032 downwards.
ATGTCAGCCTGCTGTACTCGTGGGGCTTTATCTCTATGTCGGGAGTGATGCCGCCGCCGTCTCTGACGATCCTGCCGCCGGCTGTCTTGAACTCATGGGTGAGAGAGTCGGGAATGTGACCGACAGATCCGTCCTCGTTGCGGTTGCTGTAGTCGATAGCCTGCACGCAGCGACCCGAAGGTGTGTAGTATTTCGCTGTGGTGACCTTCAGCTGACCGCCGTAAGGCAGGTCGCGTATGCTCTGCACCAGACCCTTTCCGTAGGACCGTGTGCCCATGATGGTCGCCCTGTCGAGGTCCTGTAGCGCGCCGGATACGATTTCGGAAGCTGAAGCGGATGATGAGTCGATGAGAACGACCAGGGGTATCTTGACGTCAACGGGGTCTTTGCCTGTCCTGCATTCGTAGTTGGAGCTCCTGTCCTTGCCCTTTGCTGTCACCACGAGCGTTCCCTTGGGCACGAAGATGGACACTATGTCCACAGCTTCGCCAAGCAGGCCGCCGCCGTTGCCGCGGAGGTCGAGGTAGAGCTTCTTCATGCCGCATTCCTTTTTGAGGCGCATGACCTCGCTGCGTATCTCTTTGGCCACGCCCTCGGAGAATCCGCTCAGGAGTATGTATCCGTTCTCCTTGTCGAGCATTCCGGCGTACTGGACATCGGGCAGATGTATCTTCTCCCTCACTATTGTAATGTCCTGCACTTCCTGGGTGCGGAGCTTCCTGACCGTGAACACGACCTTGGTGCCGGCCTCGCCGCGCATCTTTTCGCTTGCCTGGGATGACGTCAGGCCATGTACGCTCACGCCGTCGATCGCCAGGATCTCGTCTCCGCACTGCAGGCCGTTCTTTGCGGCAGGGGAGCCTTCGTAAGGCTCGTTGATGATCACGTTCCCATCAGTGTCCGGCTTGTAGATGACAGCGCCTATGCCTCCGTAGGTGTTCTTGATCATCATCTCGAGATTCTCGTTCTCTTCCTGCGGGATGTATACGGTGTAGGGGTCGAGACTGCCGAGCATGGCATTCACGCCAGCCCTTTCGATGCGGTCTATGGGGAGGGAGTCAACGTATGAGCGGTTGAGCTCCTTGAGAATCGAACTCTGGATTTCTGTCCATTTGCCAAGGGTGAAGCCCTTTGACTGTGCGCCTGCACCCGCGCAGAGTGCGAGCAGCGCCAATATTGCGATATTGCGTTTCATTATAGACAAAGATAGCAAAATTTTTGCCAGATAGTGCTGCCGTTTACAACTGCTCGCTAGCGTACTGCGACCGAAGGGAGCCGGGGGGCGTTACGGGGCAGAGCCCCCGTCAAATTGTTATTTGGCGGAGCCGAATAACAATATTATCAAGCCGGCAAGAAGCACCGCCAGGTCCACGGCCTTGTCCCTGATGCGCTTTTCCTTGAAGAGAATGGCACCGAGCACGAAGGTGATGACCACTGAGCAGCGGCGGAGCATGGAAATGACGCTGAGCATCGCGCCTTCGTCCTTGAGCGAGAAGAAATAGAGGGCGTCAGACGCCGTGATGAGCACGGCTATGAGCAGAAGCCTCCAGTCCCAGTTGAATCTCTCGCGCTTTTCGGGACCGTCCTTCAGCGCCTTCACAAGCACACACAATGCGAGCAGGACGGTGATGTAAAAATTCGCCCAGCTTTGCACGAAGAGAGGCTCCATGTAGCCGAGTATGTGCTTGTCATACAGGGCGCTGGCTGCACCGGCAAAGACCGAGACGGCCATGCAGGCTACACCTTTGCTGCTGTTGAACCTTATGCCCTCCTTCCTGCTTGAAACGCTCAGCAGGTACAGTGCGGCTATCACAAGCAAGACGCCGGCCCACTGCCATGCATTGAGCCTTTCGCCGAAGAGGATTATGCTGAAGGCCACGACGAACACGGGACGCGATGCCTTGATGGTGCTGGCGGTGGTCAGGGGAAGATACTTCATTCCGAGCAGGCCGCTGATCCATGATGCCGTTACGAGCACGGCCTTGAATATGAGGGCAAGGTGATCCTGGAGCGTTCCTGCCTTGAGGAAGGGGCACAGGAAAAGTGCGGTGAGTGCAGTTGCCCCGAGCAGCACGTGTAGAACGCTGTTGCGCTTGAGAGATTGTTTTTTTACTACATCGTATACGCCCAGAAGCATCGCTGAGCAGACAGACATCCAAAGCCACATAATACAATCGAGCTAATTGGGTGCAAATATATTAATTATTCGTAAATTTGTCCATTGTGAAAGACAAGGGCGAATATATCGAGATACGTGGCGCACGTGCCCATAACCTCAAGGGCATCGACGTGGACATTCCCCGTCGGAAGTTCATCGTGATAACCGGAATCTCCGGCAGTGGGAAATCTTCTCTGGCTTTCGACACCATATATGCCGAGGGCCAGCGCCGTTATATGAACACCCTCTCGCCGTATGCCAAGCACTTCATGGGTGTGCTCGAGAAGCCCCTGGTGGAGAGCATCGACGGCCTCAGCCCCATCATCGCCATCGAACAGAAGACCACCGGAAACAATCCCCGCTCCACGGTTGGCACCATAACCGAGATTTCGGACTTCCTGCGTCTTCTCTTCGCGCGCGCCAGTACGGCGTACTCTCCCGTGACAGGCAAGGAGATGGTGCGCTATACTGACTCTCAGATAGTCGACCTCATCATGAAGGAGTACGAGGGCCGCAAGTGCATGGTCCTTGCTCCGCTGGTGATGGGACGAAAGGGCCACTACCGCGATCTGTTCGAGCAGATGCGCAAGAAAGGCTTCACCCAGATACGCATAGACGGAGAGATACAGGAACTCGCCGAGGTCGAGAGCGTCGACCGCTACAAGGCACATTTCATAGAACTTGTGGTCGACAAGCTGAAGCCGGGCGATGGCGACCAGGCTCGCATACGCAGCTCGGTGGAGAAGGCGCTCGGGCTCGGAAAAGGCTCGCTTGCCGTGCTGGTGCCTGACGGCGATGTACGCTTCTTCAGCAAGCATCTCGTCGATCCGGAGAGCGGTCTGTCGCTCCGTGAACCTGCCCCTCACAGTTTCTCCTTCAATTCGCCTGAGGGCTACTGCCCGCACTGCAAGGGCCTGGGTACGGTTGTGGACGTGAATCCGGAACTCATAATCCCCGATCACGGCCTCTCCATCGCCGCAGGAGGCATAGTGCCGCTTGGCCGGCTCAGGGACAACCGCAAGTTCGAAGTGGTGCGCAGCATAGCGCGCAAGTATGACTTCTCGCTATACGATCCCATCGTGGATCTCCCGGACGAGGCGGTGTCGCTGCTCGTGTACGGCTCGGACGAGCTGTTCCGCATAGGAGATGGCCCCACTGCCGAGATGGTCAGCTGGCCCGGCGTGGTGGAAGACATAGAAGACAAGATTGTCTGCCCCGTGTGCAACGGAACGCGTCTTCGCAAGGAGACCGAGTGCTTCCGTATCGACGGCAAGACCATCAGCGAGGTGAGCTCGATGGAGATCAGCGATCTTTCCAGGTGGATAATGGAGCTCCCCGCCAAGCTGACAAGACGCGGCAATGCGATCGCGCACGACATACTCAAGGAACTTTCCGACCGTGTGGAGTTCCTGCTCGATGTGGGCCTTGACTATCTCACACTCGACCGCCCCACCGCTACCCTGTCGGGAGGCGAGAGCCAGCGCATACGGCTTGCAACCCAGATCGGTTCCAAGCTGGTCAACGTGATATACATACTCGACGAGCCGTCCATCGGCCTGCATCAGAGAGACAACCGCAAGCTCATCGCGTCTCTGAAGAAGCTCCGCGACGAGGGAAACACCGTGATTGTGGTCGAGCACGACACCGAGACCATACAGTCGGCAGACTGGGTGGTGGATGTAGGCCCCGGAGCCGGAGAGAACGGTGGCGAGGTCATGTACTCCGGCCCGCACCGCGACTTCGACAGCACCATTGAGACGCCTCAGACACGCCGTCCCGGCAGCGGGAAGACCCTGGGCATACGCGGCGCCGCAGGCAACAACCTCAAGAATGTGGATGTCGATTTCCCGCTTGGATGCCTGGTGGGCATAAGCGGAGTCAGCGGCAGCGGCAAGAGCAGCCTTGTCAATGAGACTCTCATGCCCATACTCAAGGGACGGTTTTATCATCTGAAGGAGAAGCCGCTCGCGTATTCCGAGGTGGTCGGTGTCGAAAACATCGACAAGGTCATAGAAATAGACCAGAGCCCCATAGGACGCACGCCGCGTTCCAATCCCGCGACCTTTACCGGCGTGTTCTCCGACATCCGCGAGCTCTTCGAGCAGACGCCGGACGCGAAGGTGCGCGGTTTCAAGGCCGGACACTTCTCGTTCAATGTGCCCGGCGGCCGCTGCGAGGAATGCAAGGGCGCGGGCCTGAAGGTCATCGAGATGAATTTCCTGCCCAGCGTGAACGTCGTCTGCGACCAGTGCGGAGGAAAGCGCTACAAGGAAGACACCCTGGCGGTGCGCTACCGTGGCAAGAACATCAACGATGTGCTGGAGATGTCGATTGCTGAGGCATACGAGTTCTTCAAGGCCCAGCCCAGGATATCAGCCAAGCTCAAGGCCATGGTCGACGTGGGCCTCGGATACGTGCGTCTGGGCCAGTCGGCGGTAACCCTGTCGGGAGGCGAGAGCCAGCGCATGAAACTGGCTGCCGAACTCTTCCGCAAGGCTACCGGCAATACCCTGTACATGCTCGACGAGCCGACTACAGGCCTGCATGCGAAGGATATAAAGGTCCTGCTGACAGTGCTGCAGAAGCTTGTGGACCAGGGAAATACAGTGATTGTGATAGAACATAACCTGGATGTCCTGAAGAGTGTCGACTATCTTGTGGACATGGGACCCGAAGGTGGCGGAAAAGGTGGGCATGTGATTGCCACGGGCACCCCCGAGGAGATAGCGGACAATCCGGAATCTGTTACAGGAAAATATTTGAAAGAGATATTATGACAAAGATCGAAGCTGCAAGGCAGGAGTATAAGGACTGGTGCTCAGCCATTGGAATAGAGTCGCTTGACGATGTGAATGCAATCCTTGGCAATGGTCAGGGAATAGATCTCATCAACCTTTGTGAAGCCCGTCAGGAGCGCAAGTACGCTGCTGTGGCCGATCAGATATTCTGGGGCCGCAAAAAGCACAGGATCGTTATGATGTCCGGCCCTTCCAGCAGCGGCAAGACATCATCGTCGCTGCGCATCGCCCAGCAGAGCCGCGTTCTCGGTCTCACCCCGAAGGTGATAGAGCTCGACAACTACTTCGTGCCGCGCGACCTCACTCCCAAGGACGAGAATGGCAAGTATGACTTCGAGGCTCTTGGTGCAATGGACATCAAGCTGCTGAACGACAACCTCAATGCCTTGCTGGCAGGGGAGGAGGTCATCATACCGAGATTCGACTTCAAGAAAGGCGAGCCCGTGTTCGAGGAATCCCGCAGGATGCGTCTGCAGCCTTCTGACATGCTCTTCATGGAGGGGATCCACGCGCTGAACCCCGCGCTGACCCCGGCCGTCGACCAGGACAGGATCTTCCGCATATACATATCAGCCCTCTCTGCGCTGCCCGGTGGCGAGAAAGTCCACAACAGCACGACCGACAAGAGGCTTCTGCGCCGTATCGTGCGTGACAACCGCACACGCGGCATCAGCCCCGAGACCAACATACTCATGTGGCCCAACGTGCGCAAGGGCGAGACTCTGAACATCTTCCCCTATGAGGAGAATGCCGATGTGGTGTTCAACTCTTCGATGCTGTACGACATCCCTCTGCTGAAATACTACGCGGAGCCCCTTCTCTTTGGTATCACCGAGGCATCCCCGGCCTATGAGAAGGCACATCAGCTGATAGAGTTCCTGAGTCATATCACAGCACTCAAGCCGGCCGAGATAGCTGCCATCCCTCCCACCTCCATCATGAGGGAGTTCATCGGAGGCCAGACACTTTAAACGTTTCCAATCATGAAAGGATCAAGATTGCTGGCTCTTGCCTGCGTTCTTTTTGCGGCCGTATCATGTGCGCCGACGAAATACGTGCCCAAGGATCTGGCTGCCAGCATGGACAGGGTCGCCGTTCTGGCACCGCTGTCGTACATCGACTTTTATGCGGAAGACAACAAGTTCTATCCCGACGATTCCCTTTCCGCCATGTCCCAGGATATCCTGACAGAGACTCTGATGGCGTCAAAACTGCCTGTCAGCAGGTTTATCCCTGTCGACTATCTTTCTCTGGGTACGTCATTCGAGGCGACGGTGGCTTCATTTGAAAAGATACAGCCAAAGCAGGTGCCTTACCTGACGATCCCGCCCGAGATCGACAGGCTTCTTGAAGCCAATGGCGAAAGATACGGAGTGATGGTTTTCAATACCGGTTTTGTCCGGGATATCAAAGGCTACCGCAGGGAACTTGCAAAGGATGTTACCATTGCAGCTGTCACCACGACACTTGCTGTGCTTCTCGGAGGCGGAGTCACCACTTATGGCGCTCCTGCCAGGAACGTCTCAAGGATGTTCGCGATAATCTACGATTCTCGGGAGAACAAGGCGGTGTACTACAACAGTACACTCAATACCAATGAAAGTCGAAGCCCCCTCGATCCTACGGATATAAGGAGGCAGGTCGACTTTCTGTTCGGTCCGATTACAAAGTCTGGTCGCTGACGGCAAGGCCTACGAATGAGTCGGCGCAGCCGTAATAGAGGAACCATTTGCCCTTGTAGCGTACAAGGCCCTCGACAAACACGGTTCCGTCGACGTATTGTCCGCTCTTCTCGAAATCGAGCTCGGGCTTGAGGAAAGGCTCGTCCAGACGTGCCAGCACCTTTGTGGGCTCCTTTGCATCAAGGAGTACCTGTCCTGCGCTGTACGCACCGGTCTCATCGCTCTTGCCGTTGTAGATAAGGACTATGCCGTCCTTCGTGTGAACTGCGGGAGGACCGCATTCGGTAAGTCCGCTGTCGAACATCCCTTCGCGGGGCTTGATCACCTCAAGCAGTTCCCCGTTCTCATCAAGCATGGGTGTCCAGTGGATGAGGTCCTCTGAGGTTGCCGGGTTGACGAAGTCCTCGCCCCAATACATCAGATATTTGCCGCCGATCTTCTCGATGGTGAGGTTGTCGCCGTCGAGTCTGGTTACGATCGAGCCTGACTTGCAGGGCATTTCGGCGTAGCGGCCGCCTTCGGCATCAGCGAATGCAAAGCCGTGCTTCTGCCATGTCTTGAGGTCTCTGGATGTGGCCACGCTCAGGCGCGGGGTGTCATGGTTCCAGGATGTGTACATCATTACATACAGGCCGTCTTCGGTCACTGCAACTCGCGGGTCCTCACATCCTCCCGTCCAGTCGAGCGCCTTGAAGTCGTCGTCGGCAGGGAAGAGCACGGGCTCCGGGGCGATGGTCATGTTCAGACCGTCTTCAGTTTCGGCATAGCCTATTCTTGAAGTTCTTGAGCCAATGCCGGTTGCACTGTTGTCCTCGCTTCTGAAGAGAACGCAGATCTTGCCGTCTTTTGTTGTGGCGGCGGGGTTGAAAGTGTCACTTTCCTGCCATTTTACCATTTCCCCACGCATGGGGCAGAGAAACTCCTTGGTGGCGTCCGGGGAGATCACCGGCTGGTCGGATGGACGGTAGAACGGACCGATGACCCAGGAATCCTGTCCTGTCTGGCAACTGCTGAAGCAAAGTGCTGCCAGCAATAGGATTGTTGATAATCTTTTCATGATATTATTTGATGTTTCGTTCGCGTTTGATGGTCTCGTAGGCCGCCTGGATTTTCTGGAACTTCTCCTGGGCAGCCTTCTGTACCTCGGGGCCAAGGTTAGCAACCTTGTCCGGGTGATTCTTCATGGCCATGCTGCGGTAGGCCTTCTTGACCTCCTCGTCGGTGGCATCGGGGCTGATCTCAAGAACCGTGTAAGCGGACTCGGACGCCTTGGAGAACATTGCAAGAATCGAATTGGCATCGGAACTCGTGATTCTGAGCGCCGATGCGATTGCGGTAAGGATGTCCCGTTCCTCCTTGCAGACGTTTCCGTCGGCATTGGCGAGGTCGGCAAGGTAGTGGAACAGCTGCAGGCGCTGCGAATAGTTCATGTTCCGGGCTATCTGCTCGCCTACTTCATAGATGTTTATCTGCTTGCCGTTCAGCTCGTTCAGTATGCGCATCGCTTCCGGTTCCGCCTGGATTCCGAAGTTTGCACGTATGAATGCGCGGACATAGTCATATTCCTGCTGGAGGTATCTGCCGTCGGCCCTGATCACTGCAGACGAAAGTACCAGGAGGCTCACCATGAAACTGTTCCTCTGTTCGGTGGCGGTGTATGTTCCCGGCCTGCGGTACGTGCCTGTACTGCCGGATGTCTCGATGTTTATCTTTCCGTCCAGCGCCTTTTCAATGGTAGAACCTATGAAGTATCCCAGCAATGCCCCGATAGGCCCGCCTGTGGCCCATCCGAGAATGCCTGTTATCCATTTGAATGCTCCCATGGTGCAAATATACAAGAAAACGCCCGATTTCCATCAGGCGTTTCTCTCGATGTGATTTGCCCGCCTGACGGCGACCACATCACTGCCCTCCGCGGGCCGCTTGCAAAGCGGCAGCATGGCGCTAAGCCGTCGAAGCAAGCCTCTCCGACCATTGCCGTTCCCGCCCCGCTCCTTACAGATGCAGGCATCTGACGGCGCGGGCCAGAAACAGCAAACGCCTGGCTTTCGCCAGGCGTTGTCGCACCATGCTGCTGCTTTTGCAGCTTGGTTGTGATTCCGAAGAGATTCGAACTCTTGACCCACAGCTTAGAAGGCTGTTGCTCTATCCAGCTGAGCTACGGAACCATCATTTGTGATTTGAGACTGCAAATATAGCATAATTTCAGTCAAAAAGAATACTTCGGGCCGCTCTTGGGCCAACTATTTCTTTTTCAGCGTCAGTATTGCGTATGAAATTGCCCCGAGTACGATGACGAGCAGCAGATGCAGCTCGTGGTTCAGGGTGGCGAACAGAATACCTGTGTCCCACGTTTCGCCGTAAATGGATGAAAGGGTGAGGGCCACCAGATAGTGGTATGCTCCCATTCCTCCGGGAACAGGGATCACGGAGGCGATGTTGCCCACCGCCGATATGAACAGGGCGTCCACGAATCCCAGGCCTTCAAGTGCCGGTACGGCCTTGAGTATGCACCAGCTCATGATAACGTACATGGCCCAGATGGCGATAGTACAGAGCGCAAACATCCATTTGTGCTCCATTCCGGCTATGCTGCCCATCCCTTTCCACATGCCGCTCAGGACTCCGGCTATCTTTCCGCAGAGGCGGTTGCGGTCCTTGAACCTGAAGATGGCCATGCAGCCTGCTGCCATGATTGCCACAAGGAGGAGCACAGCCCACCACAACGATATTTCCGAGCGGCCCGACAGGGGCTGCACTATCTGTTGCTGGAAGAAGGTGCCGAACCTGTCCTTCCCAAGCAGCAGCGCCAGCGCGAAGAGAAGGGCTATCGCCAGGAAGTCCCAGAGCCGTTCCATCACAGCCGTTCCAAGGACTTTGTCATAACCGCATCGTGTGCCTGCATAGCCGCAGCGCACGAATTCTCCGGTTCCCGGCAGCACGGCATTGGCCAGGTTGCCAGCGTTGCCAGCGTTCCACAGATTCGCAGTCCGTGCATCGGGATCGAGGGGCTTGAGCAGAAGTTTCCATCGCAGTGCCCTGAAAAGGAGCGCACCGACAGATGCCGCAAAGAAGGCGGGAACCCATATCCAGCGGGTCTGCGAAAGGCCCTCCATGAAAGAGTGCCAGTCCACCTTGCTGAAGGCGAACCAGATGAAAAATGCTGCCAGAATGAACGACAGAGCGTATTTGAGGGCCTTGGATGCTTTGGCTTCCATATGGGGCAAATTTAGTCATTATCATGATAATTTTTCGTATTTTTGTATGTTAAATAGTCCCTATGTTTGAGACCCAAATAAAAATGGAGTGAGCTTCGGGGAAGCTCATGAGGAGCGCTCTCAGGGGTTCCGACCCCTGCCGCTAAGGCAGACCCCCGGAAGTTTTTCATGAGTTT
>JAGHSF010000021.1 GCA_018065985.1 Candidatus Cryptobacteroides choladohippi | reverse complement strand
TATGACTATAGACCAAATCTTCATCGACTTCACTCTTGGTCAAGACTCAGGATCATCCAACGATGTCCTTTGATACTATGTTCAGACTCTAAAGATAAAAAGGAGGACGGGAATATCTAAAAAACGGTATAACAACTGTTTACCTAGTCACCCATAGCCTCGTCCTCCACGGCCATAATCTCTAGCAAAACTACAAAACTATGACCGCTGTTGCATGCAAAGAAATAAAAGAGAAACTCCTACCTTCACTCACAACATCTATAGTCGTTTGCAAAGGTAAGAGTCAGCCTCTCTGTTTTTTTTACTATCTTGCACCAGAAATTCAAAACGTACACATCATGAAAAGGACAATAGCATCTCCGGACGCTCCCAAGGCCATCGGACCTTATTCACAGGCAATCGATCTTAACGGAACACTCTTCCTGTCAGGACAGCTCCCCCTGAACCCCGCTACCGGAACCATCCCTGAAGGCATCGAAGCCCAGACACGCCAGAGCCTGGCCAACATAGGAGCAATACTCAAAGAGGCCGGCCTCAGCTACGATGACATAGCCAAGACCACCGTCCTGCTGAGCGATATCAAGGATTTCGGCGCAATGAATGCCGTTTATGCGGAGTACTTCCCCGACAGCAAGCCCGCACGCGTATGCTACCAGGTGGCAGCCCTTCCGATGGGTGCCCTGGTGGAAATAGACGCAGTAGCCGGAAAATAGACGAAGCCGGCTGTCAATACAGCCCTTCGGGAAGATCCAGGTCAAGACGACGCGATTCCGGATCGACGGAGATCACGAAATCCTCGTGAAGCGGGATCATTATCTCGCCCACGTATATGCAGAAGTTGCCGGGAATCGGCTCCTCGCCGGACACCTCTCCGACCAGCCTGCCGCGGTCATAGACAGTCCATCCCGTGAAGTCCTGCACGTCTTCCTCCTCCAGCTCGGCATCGAGGTACATGGGGCGCCCGACAATCTCCTCGGCGTCCTCAAGGCTGCACACATCCGTTATGTGCATGATAGCCTTCGTGGTACCTTTCGGCTGGATCGATTCGATAAAGAAAGGAACCGGCAGTCCATCGAATTCGATGTACACCGGTTCCTTAAGATCAAAATCTTCTGTGCAGCAGTCATAGAGGCCCACAAGGATACCTCCATCTGTGCCATTGGATTTAAGAATCTTGGCAATCTGGAGCATTATGCCTCAACAGCTTCCTCTGCGGGAGCGGCCTCAGCCTCGGCCTGAGCCTCAGCCTCTGCCTGCTGTGCAGCAAGCTCAGCAGCCTTCTTTGCGATTGCCTCTGCGCGGGCAGCGTTTACCTTGACTTCCTCAGCCTTGGCAAGCTTCTTGGCCTCGATTGCAGCATTCTTGATGCCGGTCTTCTTAGCCTCTACCTTTGCGTCCTGAGCAGCCTTCCATGCATTCCACTTTGCGTCTGCCTGCTCCTGGGTGAGTGCGCCCTTTGCAACGCCACCATCAAGATGGTTGCGGAGGAGAACACCCTCGTAAGAGAGGATACGACGTGCGGTGAGAGTGGGCTCAGCACCAACCTTGATCCATGCAAGTGCGCGCTCGAAGTTGAGAACGATGGTTGCAGGGTTTGAATTAGGGTTGTAAGAGCCGATCTGCTCGATGTAACGACCATCACGCGGAGAACGTGAATCTGCCACTACAATGTGGAAGAATGCGAAATTCTTCTTACCGTGGCGCTGAAGACGAATTTTAACAGCCATTGTGAATCTGTTTTGTTAAAAAGTTAAACTTGAATTATGCCCTACCCGAGGGCAGACGGCAAAGTTAAGTAAAAGTTTCATCTTTACAATATTAATTTGCTATCTTTGCTCTCATATGACTTGGGTAGAAATAATTTCGGCTTTACTGGGACTGAGTTGCGTCTTCCTTGCAGGACGCGGGTCCAAGTACAATTTCTGGGTAGGATACCTTTACAACATCTTCCTTTTCTGCCTGTTCTGGCACCAGCATCTGTATGCGGCCATGATACTGCAGCCCGTGGCTTTCGCCATCAACACCTTCGGACATTGGCGCTGGACTCACCCCAAGGAGGAAGAGCGCAGCGCAGCTGACAGCAGCAGCCTGAAAGTCAGCGCAATGAGCCGCGGCAAATGGATCGCGGCAGCTGCAATCGTACTCAGCGGCGGCTGCATATGGGCACTGTGCCTGCAGCATTTCACGCAGGATCCGGCCCCCTGGCTCGATTCGTATGTTCTCATGTTCACGTTCCTGGCCCAGTACCTCAGCGCCCAGAAGAAGTGGGAATGCTGGATAGTGTGGCTGATTGTGAATGTGGCCAACATAATTCTGTACATAGCATCAGGGCTGTACATCATGCCAATCGTAAGCCTGCTGTACCTGACCAACGGAGTCTGGTCGCTTCTGAGCTGGAGAAAGAAGATGAAAAGGGGGGAATGATGAAAACGGTCGAGAGAATATCCTGCATCATCATGGCCCTGTGCGCCATGGCAGCCTGCTCGCACAAGGAGGACATGCCGGGCCAGGGAGTCAGGGAACCCATACGCTTTGTGCTGCAGAACGATGGATTCACCGTAAAATCCACCGACACCTCGTTCGAGAACGGCGACTGCATCAGCCTTTTCGTGTCCGACCCGGTAGCTGTGACAAACATGCCCCTGAACTATTCCGGAGGCAAACTGAGCACGGATAGCCCGATTTACTGGGCAGAAGGCCAGCGCACCGAAAGCACCTTCACCGCCATCTATCCCTACGATGCCGGACGCAGTTCCTGCGACAGCTACACATTCAGCGTCAGCACCGACCAGAGCAGCCGCAGCGCACACTGCGCATCAGATCTGATGACAGCCGTGACCAGCGCCGCGCCCTCTTCCAATGCGGTTGCGCTGAAGTTCACCCATGCACTCAGCCGGCTCACCGTCAGCATAAGCAACAAGACCGGCAAAGACATCATCAGCGTCGAAGTGGCCGGCCTGCTCACAAGCTGCAGCATGCCTGACGGAACGGCATCTGGAGAAAGGAGCAGCGTCAGCGCCTACAACTGCGGCACCCCCGGATGGCAAGTGATAGTCCCCGCCCAGACGGCGGAGCCAAAGATCACCGTAACAACCTCTGACGGAACCAGTTACAAGTTCACAACGGGAGAAGGCACCACCTTCGTCGCAGGCAGGAACCATAGCACCGCTATCACCATCGGCAAAGAAGACCCGCACCCGTCGGGAGACATTCCCGCCTGGTTCGAACTGCCCGTCATCCGCGACAGCGACGGCAACGGCATCGACGACGGCGACAGCTCGCTCCACTACGCATACCACCGCTTTACCATGAACGGCAGCAAGTGGCGCAACTACACGGTCTGCTTCAGCGCCGACAGGCACTGTGCGATGTGGGTGGCCGCACCCAGGCACAGCTGCTACGTGGGATCGTCCGGCAGGACCGATGCATACAAGGCAGATCCCGATATTCCCGCGAAATACCAGTACAGCAGCAAGAGCACCGGCGACGGATGCAACAAGGGCCACCTTCTCGGCTCAGCCGAAAGGACCTGCTGCACCGAGGCAAACCAGCAGGTGTTCTACTATTCGAACATCGCGCCGCAGTTCTCCAGCGGATACAACACGGGCGGCGGCGGCTGGAACACACTCGAGGACTGGGTGGACGGTCAGGTCTGCAGAGACACCCTTTATGAGGTTGTCGGCTGCTACTACGAGCAGTTCACCGACGGATACGGCTTCACCGGCACGCCCGCAACCATATCATTCGGCAGCCGCAGCGACGTGGCATGCCCTACGATGTTCTACTATCTGCTGCTGCGCACAAAGAAAGGCAACAGCGGCAAGTCGGTCAGGGACTGCAGCGCGAGCGAACTGCAGTGCGCCGCATTCGTACGCTCGCACAACAACGGCCTCAAGGGTCAGAGGGTCAGCCAGAAGGAGATGATGAGCGTGAGCGACCTGGAGAAGATAACCGGATTCACATATTTCAGCAATGTGCCCAACGCACCGAAGGATACGTACAATCCGGCAGACTGGGGATTATAAAAAAACTATAAAGATATGAAACTCAAGACATTGGCGATAGTTGCGCTGGTTTGCGCAACTGCATGTAACAACAAGGTGGATACAGACCGCGTGGCCATCAGGTTCAAGGCAGGTCTGGCACAGTATGTGACCAAGGCGACAGACACCTCCTTCGAGAGCGGTGACGCCATAAGTCTCTTTGCGGGCAGCCCCATCAACGAGGTCAACGCGAAACTCACCGCCAACGGCAGCGCACTGACTCCCGCACATACAATCTACTGGGGAGCAGGTCAGACAACCGCAAGCACATTCGAGGCAATCTATCCTTACAACCAGGCATACACAAGTGCCAGAGTCGATTTCACCGTAGCCGCCGACCAGAGCACATCGGAAGGCCTCAAGGCATCCGATTTCATGACGGCCAGCGTCAGCTCCGCTCCTTCACAGGGTGCCGTGGTACTTCCCTTCAGGCACGCGATGGCAAAGCTCGTGATCAAGATCACAAACGAGACAGATTATGCGGTCAGCGCGGTGAAGATGACAGAAATCTGCCAGACCCTGAAGGCTGACGGCAGCGCCTCCAATGCAGGAACCGTGAATGCCTGCGCAAGCGGCAGCGACTGGCAACTGATAGTGGCCCCCCAGGCAAGCTCACCAAAGATAGTGGTTTCAACCACCGGCGGAGAATACAAGTTCACCGGTTCAGTCGACATTGCAGCAGGCTCCAGGGGAACCATCGAACTGACCATAAAGAAAGACGCTCCGGTAAAGGATGAGGTTTCATTCACATGCACAGTCAGCGACTGGAGCGAGGGAGACAAGTTCACTTTCTCCGAGGTCAAGGAGGGCGAAGTAAAGACTCTCACCCTCACCGAGGCCATTCTGCCCAAAGCCTATGACGATAATTACGAGGCAACCGTCGACGGAACCGTATTCTACCTCAACCAGACAGCAGATTTCGGAAGCGGGATTCAGATGAAGAAGGGCGTGGGCTATGTTGCGAACAAGGATGCCTTCAACAGCATCAAGTCAATAAAGCTCGTTTGCAGAGCAGGAAAGACATGGACCAGTTCCTGCCTTACCCTATATGGCGGAAGCGCGGTTATGCCGTCAGGCAGGATATCGTCATCTGACAGCGAGGGACTTGAATTCGACCTTTCTGGCCAGAACTGCACATTCTTCAAACTGGCCAACGAGTCCGGCAACGCCGTTTATCTCGATTCCATCACCATAGAATACGAATAGCAAGCCGGCTTGCAATAGGCTGAGCTTCGCAGAGGCAACTGCATGCCGCCGATGCTGGCGGCTGTCTCCTCCGGAGACCTTCCGCTTCGCTCCATCCCTCCCGCTGCGCTACGCTTGCGGGCCCCTCCCATTCATGTGGCCATGGGCGGCCACAGGTCCCGGAGGAGACAGCCGCCAGCGAAGGCACTTGTGCATATAGAGGATTTAAATAGTGTTGGCGACACAGTCGCCTACGCCAACGGCTTTGCCGTTGCGTCGGCGAAGCCGCTCGCCACGTCGTGGACACGCAGGATATCTGCGCCATGCTCGACGGCAATCCTGTTGGCCTTTGCGGTGTCGCCGTGCGTGAAGCGCTTGTTGGAAGCGCCTATGAGTATGGGGCGGCCGAAGACCTTGAAGCGTTCCAGCTCCTCGAGAATCTGCCAGTTCTGTTCCTCCGTCTTGGCAAAGCCGAGGCCCGGGTCAAGTATCCAGTCGGCGATGCCGTTGTCGGCTGCGCGACGCTCGAACTCACGGAAATACTCTATGATATCCCCTACGACATCACCGGAATACCCGGTCAGGCCATCCATGGTCTTGGGCGTGCCACGCTTGTGCATGGCCACATAAGGCAGGCCCAGACGGCCTACCAGAGAAAGCATGTCGGGATCGTCCTCACCCGCGGAAATATCGTTAACCATGAAAGGTCCCACGCAGTCATAGACGCGACGGACTATCTCGGCCCGGAAGGTGTCGACCGACAGCTGTGGCTGGAAAAAGGAATCGAAGAACTCGCCGGATGCCCATGACTTCATGAACGGCTCCAGCCGGTTCCATTCCTCTTCAAGAGGGACAAGGTCGGCTCCCGGGCGGGTGCTCACCGCGCCGACGTCAATGATGTCGGCATTGGACGAAAGAATGTCATAACCATAACGGCTCGGCTTCCAGAAGGAGTCGGGCGTCAGGTTGATAATACCCATTATCTTTACCATATCAACTGAATCTAAACGAGATCTGCAAGGACTATTGCCGCCATTGCCTCGACTATCACGGGAGTGCGGCGGGCAAAGCATACGTCGTGGCGGCCCTTGACCGAGAGCGTGTCCATGCGCTCCTCGGCATAGTTCCAGGTCTGCTGGGGCCTGCTGATGCTAGAGGTAGGCTTGAAGGCCACGCGGAACTTCAGAGGGGCGCCGTTGGTGATTCCGCCGTTGGCTCCGCCGGAACCGTTCTTCAGAGGTCCTTCTGGCCCGAAGGGGTCGTTATGCTCCGACCCGCGCATTGCGGAAGCCTTGAAGCCGTCGCCGAACTCTATGCCACGCACGCCGGGGATGGAGAACATCGCGTGGGCCAGCAGGCTCTCGACGCTGTCCCAGAAAGGCTCGCCAAGGCCGATCGGGACGCCATCTACCGAGCACTCCACCACTCCGCCGAGAGAATCTCCGTCAGCGGAAGCAGCGGCAATGAGAGACTCCCATTCCGAAGAGTCTGTGCTTCCGCCAAGTTCCGTCAGGCGGGCGGAGAACTTCATTCCGTCGAGAACTTTCTTCGCAACCACACCGGCAGCCACAACGGGCAGCGTGAGGCGGCCTGAGAAGTGTCCGCCGCCGCGGGGATCGTTGGCCCAGTCCCACTTCACGGCTGCCACATAATCGGCATGGCCGGGACGGGGTACGGCATCGAAGTCCGCGTAATCCTGGGATCGCGTATTCTCGTTGGCAAAGAGGATGCACAATGGTGCACCTGTGGTATGGCCATCATATACTCCGCTGACTATCTGAGGCTTGTCGGCCTCGCGGCGGGGTGTAGTGCCTGGCGCACCAGGGGCACGGCGGGCTATGTCGGCCTCGAAATCCTTCTCGCAGAGGGCGAGTCCTTCCGGCACGCCGTCCAGCAGCACACCGATCTGTGCACCGTGCGACTCGCCGAAAATAGATACTCTGAATATTCTTCCGAATGTGTTCATGTCTCCAAAGATAATGATAATATGATTATCTTTGCATCTGTCATGGATGAAATACTGAAAGACATAACCTCCCAGGAGTACAAGGAAGGGTTCGTGACGGACGTTGAGCAGGAGTTCGCCCCGAAGGGACTGAACGAGGACATCATACGTCACATCTCCGAGCGCAAGCAGGAGCCCGAGTGGCTTCTCGAGTTCCGCCTGGACGCCTTCCGTCGCTGGCAGAAGATGAAAGAGCCCGGCTGGGGCCATCTGAAGCTTCCGAAGATAGACTACCAGGACATCATATACTGGGCCGCCCCCAAGAAAGACAGCGAGCGCCCCACCGAAATCGACCCGGCACTGCTCGAGACCTTCGACAAGCTCGGCATTCCCCTCAAGGAACGCGAAATGCTTGCCGGTGTGAAAGGCAGGGAGAGCCAGGTCGCAGTGGATGCCGTATTCGACTCCGTAAGCGTCACCACGACCTTCCGCAAGACCCTCTCCGAGAAAGGAATCATATTCTGCTCCTTCTCAGAGGCAGTCCGCGAGCATCCCGACCTGGTACGCAAGTACCTCGCGAGCGTTGTTCCCGTGGGCGACAACTTCTTTGCGGCACTCAACTCCGCCGTCTTCTCCGACGGCTCGTTCTGCTACATCCCCAAGGGCGTGAAATGCCCTATGGAGCTGAGTTCCTACTTCCGCATCAACGCCAGCGGCACAGGCCAGTTCGAGCGCACGCTCATCGTGGCCGACGAAGGGTCGCAGCTCAGTTACATGGAAGGATGCACCGCCCCCATGCGCGACGAGAACCAGCTGCATGCCGCAGTGGTGGAGATCGTTGTTGAGAAGGACGCCGACGTGAAGTACTCCACCGTGCAGAACTGGTATCCCGGCGATGCCGAGGGACGGGGCGGGATCCTGAACCTCGTCACCAAGCGCGGCATATGCAAGGGCAGTGGCTCGCACCTCAGCTGGACTCAGGTCGAAACGGGCAGCGCCATAACATGGAAGTACCCTTCCACCATCCTGAAAGGAGACTACAGCGCATCGGAATTCTACTCCGTCGCGCTCACCAACAACTACCAGCAGGCCGATACCGGCACCAAGATGATCCACATCGGCAAAGGCACAAAGAGCCGTATAGTCAGCAAGGGCATCAGCGCCGGCCACAGCGAGAACTCATACCGGGGTCTCGTGCAGGTGAACAGCGGAGCCACAGGGGCACGCAACTTCTCGCAGTGCGACTCCCTGCTCATAGGCTCCGAGTGCGGAGCGCATACCTTCCCGGTCATCAAGAGTTCCAACCCCACGGCTACCGTGGAGCACGAGGCAACCACCTCGAAGATCAGCGAAGACCAGCTCTTCTACTGCAACCAGAGGGGCATAGGTCCCGAGGAGGCAGTCGGCCTGATAGTGAACGGCTATGCCCGCGAGGTACTCTCGCGCCTGCCCATGGAATTTGCAGTAGAAGCGCAGAAACTGCTCTCCGTATCGCTGGAGGGCGCAATAGGATAAGACATGGACTACATCAAACTTAAGGACCAGTGTGTCCAGTGGATCAGGGACTGGTTCGAACGCAACGGCAAAGGTTGCCGTGCAGTGCTCGGAATGAGCGGTGGCAAAGACAGCACCGTGGCTGCAGCCCTGTGCGTCGAAGCACTCGGGAAGGAGAACGTCGTTGGCGTGGCAATGCCCGCTGAGGGCCAGAGCCTTAACGGAGCCGACGAAATCTGTGAGTACCTCGGCATCAGATATATCTGCGCCCCCATAGCCGGCATCATCAGGGGCTTCGACGACGTGCGCGCCGTGGTGGAGGAAGGCTTCTCCAACCAGACAGAGCAGAACATACCGCCGCGTGTGAGGATGTGCGTGCTCTATGCCATCTCCCAGTCGGTGAACGGACGAGTGGTCAACACCTGCAACCTTTCCGAGGACTGGGTGGGATATGCCACCCGCTGGGGCGACAGTGTGGGCGACTTCAGCCCTCTCGGAAGCCTTACCGTCCAGGAAATCAGGGGAATAGGCCACGCCATGGGAATCCCCTCGAAGTGGGTCGACAAGACCCCAGACGACGGTCTGCCCCACAGCTGCTCTGACGAGCAGAAATTCGGCTTCACCTATGAGGTTCTCGACCGCTACATCCGCACCGGGGTGTGCGAAGACGAAGCAGTCAGGGAAAAGATCGACCGCATGCACAGGAACAATCTGTTCAAGCTGTACATGCCCGAGGCTTTCAAGCCAGAGCTGTAAGGTCGGGGAATCCCGGGAAAGACTTTGATACACAGGCCTCATCGTCCAGGACGATGGGGCTTTCTGCTCCTATGGAGGCAACCTTTAGGGCCATCACCATGCGGTGGTCGTGGTGGGTGGTGTAGCTGCCGCCCTTCAGCATACGGCCGTGCAGTATGCGCGAGGTCAGAGGTTCGCCTTCCACAACGAGCTCATCGCCCTCGACAGCGCACTCCACACCCATCTGGGTGAGCATCCCCACAATCGCCTCGGCACGGTTCGACTCCTTGACGGCAAGGCGGCCGATTCCGGAAATACGGCTCTCGCCCGCACAGAATGCCGCCAGAACGGATACTATGGGGAAGAGGTCAGGCGCGTGATTGAGGTCGGTGCTGAACGCCTCGAGCGGAGCCCGCTTCACTGCCACAGTCCCGTCCTCCATCTGAGACACGACCGCCCCCGTCTCAACCAGGATGTCGACTATGGCCAGGTCGGCCTGGAGGCTTCTCATGTCCAGGCCACTGACTTCGACGCTGCCGAAGAGTGCACCTGCAACCAGGAAGTTGGCCGCTGCGCTCCAGTCGCTCTCGATGGCAAAATCGGCGGCATGGTATGTCTGGCCGCCCTTCACCTTGAAGTTGACACCTGTGCAGCAGGTCCAGTCCTGAGCCTCCAGCATCTCGGCATCGCCTTCCATCTCGGAGCGTGTGTTGACGCCGAAATGGCGCAGGACATCGAGCGTGATGTACATATAGGGGATGCTGCGCGGTTCGCTGACCAGCATCAGGGAATCCTTGTTGCATAGAGGCAGCGCCATGAGCAGACCGCTGATGAGCTGGGATCCGCCCTTGCCGGACACCTCGGCCGTACCGGGAATGAGCTGGCCCTTCGCGCTCACGGGCACATACAGTTCGCGTGCACCAGATTTCTCGACGGCATTGCCGAGAAGCACGCCGAACGATGCCATTATGCCTCCGGCCTCGCCCAGAGGCCTTTTGAGCAGGGTCCCCACACCATCGACGGTAAACGGTTCGCCGTTGAGGGCTGAGAGCAGGGGGATGCTGAGCCTTGCAAGAAGGCCGGACTCCCCTACGCACACTGACTTAAGATGCAGCGGCTCCCTGACAGGGCCGATTCCCGTTATGGCAAGCATGTCGGCAGACTTCTCCACCTTTGCGCCAAGCGTCCTGGCGAGGGCAATTGCGGCCTCGGAGTCGGCGCAGGGCGAATATCCGCCGAGATGGGATGTTCCCTGTGCCAGCGCCGCGGCAATGATGGCGCGCTGGGCGAAGCTCTTGGATGCCGGCATGGGAATGCCTGAGGCATGGAAGCCCCTGAAGTCTCCGTAGACCGCCTTGCGCATGGCCTCCAGGGTCCACTGTCCCGGGGCCGTGGCCTCTTCATCCGAGAGGGCTGCGTAGGTAAAGGGAGCGCTGCGGCGCAGACACTCCAGTCGGCTCGCCTTGCCGAATTCGCCCATTCCAAAGGCGACAAGGCGGCCTTCGAGGCTGTCGACACCCTCCAGGACCACGCTGTACAGCGACTCCAGGCGGGCGGCATCCTCGGCAGAATTGCACATTGTCACGACCTTTGCGATGTCGGCGCCGTAGCGGAAGCAGCGGGCCAGAGCCATCTGCAGCATCTCCATGTCGGGAGTGGCCTCGTAGTCGTGATACGAGCGTATGAGTTCGGTGCCGCAGCGGCGGCAGAGCTTCTGTATGTGGCGGCTGGCCGATGCGGGAGCCTCGAGCTCCAGGTCGGCATAGCGGGCCCCGGCCTCGACGGCCAGTGCGAGCCTGTCGGCATTGCCGCGGCAGGTGGCCACCAGAGGGGTATCGCTCTCCCCGAAAAGCTCACGGATGTCGTCGTCCGAGAGTTCACAGAGGTCTATGCGTATCTCCGCCATCTCCACCTCGGGACGGGCGAGCACTTCGTATATCTGTGCGAGATTCTTCCCGCTTATGCTGGTACAGATCATATCTTTTCTACCGTGACTTTTCCTATATCCTTGATAAACACGAAATTCAGCTTGTCGCCCTCGGCTTTCTTGTCCTGAAGGATGGCCTTGCGGAGCTCATCGTCGCTGCAGGGCAGCTCGGTGGGCAGCCCGCAGTACTTGAAATCGGAGCGCAGCTTCTCGGTCAGACCGGGCTTGGACTTGCCCAGCGCCTCGGACTTGATGGCGGCCTGGATGATTCCTATGGCAACAGCCTCACCATGGGTGTAGGGATCAGGCTGCTTCGTCTCCTTCTGCCACCACTCGATCGCGTGGCCGTATGTGTGGCCCAGATTGAGCACGCGGCGCAGGCCGGTCTCATTCTCATCCTTCTTCACTATTCCCGCCTTGATTTTTGCGGCAGCCTCGATAAGAGGCTTCAGAGCATCGGCGTCGAAGGGCTCGGAAAGCACCTTGAGGGCCTTGGCGTAGTTGTCTTCGTCTTTGATTATGAAGGTCTTGAGCATCTCGGCGGCGCCTGAACGGAACTCGCGGGCGGAAAGAGTCTGCAGTACGGGAGGGCAGATGTAGGTGAACTCAGGCTGTCTGATCACGCCGAGCATGTTCTTGAAACCGTCGAGGTTCACGCCTGTCTTGCCGCCTATTCCGGCATCCACCATTGAAAGCAGGGTCGTAGGTATGTTGGCATATCTGACGCCCCTTTTGTAAATGCTTGCAGCAAAGCCGGCCATGTCGGAGGTGACTCCCCCACCCACTGCAAGCACGAGCGCGCTCCTGTCTGCGCCCTGACTCAACAGCCAGCGGCAGATCGACATCACCGTGGTCATGGTCTTCTGTTCCTCGGTTGCCTCGATGACGAAGCAAGGCTTGCCGGATGCGAATTTGTCTACATACTGCTGAACATTGCGGTCATAGACCACAAAGACTTTGCTGTAAAGCAAAAGGCTTAACTTGAGTTGCGTGAAACCGCTGCTGACCTTGATTTTAGACATATCTGGCGAATATACAGCAAAAATTTGATAAATCACGTTTTTGCGTTACCTTTGCAGAAGCAGAACCAAGGTGTCACGACACCTCCGCACACCCGGCCCGAGTGGCGGAATGGTAGACGCGAAGGACTCAAAATCCTTTGTCCCTTAAAGACGTGCGGGTTCGATCCCCGCCTCGGGCACCAAGCCAGGCCACGGTCTTCCGACCCTTGCCTGGCTTTCTGCAACTATCTGATTTTCCGGCAATTTGCTTCCAAATTCTGGGTCACCTGGACAAAAAGTAGGATGATTTGCTCCTGATTTTTGCTGGGTGGACAAAAAGTAGGATGGACCGGGCAAAAGTCAAGCGCGAGGAGAGCCCTTGTGGCGAGCTCCCCGCAGCGCTTGAT
>JAGHSF010000030.1 GCA_018065985.1 Candidatus Cryptobacteroides choladohippi | reverse complement strand
TTGCTACTCCCCGCTGCCCCTCGACTTGCATGTGTTAAGCCTGCCGCTAGCGTTCATCCTGAGCCAGGATCAAACTCTTCTTTGTATATTTTCAAATTCTAGCTTGACTCCTGACGCCTAAATCCTTTTTAAAAGAATTAACGCTCTCGAATTATTAAATTTCGGTACTTGCTTGTACTTATCTTTACAATATTGTCAATGATCTTTCCTTCGTTTCCGAAAGGGACGGCAAAGATACGCACTTTTTTTTAACTCACAAATTTTTTATGCTTTTTTTGTTAAAAATATCTCAATTAGTAACTTTGTCACATGGTTTCGCTTTGGAAGATATTCGCCGTGTTCGCAAAAATCGGCGCTTTCACCATCGGAGGAGGCTATATGATGGTACCCGCCATCGAGGCTGAAATCAGGAAGTACGGATGGATTTCAGATGAAGAGCTGCCCGACATAGTGGCACTCTCGCAGTCCGCTCCGGGCCTTCTGACCGTGAACATGTCCATCTTCGCCGGATACAGGCTGAGAGGCATTCCCGGCAGCATCGCGGCAACTCTGGGCTCCATCATGGCACCATTCCTGATCATCCTTGCCATCGCAATGTTCTTTACTAACTTCAAGGACAGCGCAGTGGTGGAAGCCATATTCACAGGTGTCCGCCCCGTAGCGGTGGCAATCATAGCCGCCTATACGGTCAAGCTCATGCGCAGGCAGGGCAGATGGTGGCAGTGGGCGGTATCGCTCGCGACTCTTGCCGGAATCGCCCTGCTCAAGATCTCTGCCATCTACATCCTGCTCACGACCATAGTCCTGGCGGCAGTTCTGGCATTCTTCAGGCAGAGGAGGGCCTCGGGCAGATGACAGCTCTGATTCTCCAGCTTTTCTGGCGCTTCTTCATAATAGGGATGTTCACCTTCGGCGGGGGTTATGCGGTGATAGGCATCATCCAGAGCGAGCTTGTGATAGCACGCGGATGGATCAGCGAAAGCGCATTCACCGACATCGTGGCAATCTCGCAGATGACTCCCGGACCAGTAGGGCTCAACTGTTCCACCTATGTGGGCTACGAGGTGCTCAGAGAGGCGGGCGCAGGCGAGTTTCTCTCGTCCATAGGCTCGCTGACGGCATCGCTCGCCATCGTGCTGCCCAGCTTCATCATAATGCTGGCGATAGTGAAGTTCTATGCCAGATTTCACGAGACCCCCATATTCCAAAGCGTGCTCTCCGGTCTCAAGCCCGCGGTTGCCGGACTTATCGGAGCGGCCGCAGTGGCGCTCATGGTGAACCTGCAGCTCGGCGACGGAATCAGCGCGGGCATCGTGGCGTCCAACTTCCCCGACTGGAAGTCATGGGTGCTCTTCGCAGCGGCATTCGCGGCCTATACATTCCTGAAAGCCGGCCCCATGCTGTTGCTTGGAGCCGGCGCTATTGCTGGATTTGTGCTGTATTATCTTCTCTAGCAGTTCTGTTCCGCTTCCTCTACAGCCTTGAAGTACTTGTAGGAATTGAGCTTGATCTCACCTACGGCTGCCTCGTCGCACACGATGGTGCCTGCAGGATGGAG
Organism: Candidatus Cryptobacteroides choladohippi; assembly: GCA_018065985.1. GTDB lineage: Bacteria > Bacteroidota > Bacteroidia > Bacteroidales > UBA932 > Cryptobacteroides > Cryptobacteroides choladohippi. The sequence continues at coordinate 39,918 of JAGHSF010000030.1, read as the reverse complement.
CTGGAGGGCAGAGACGGTGCAGTAGTGGCTGGCAGGTCCTTCGATGGCGGCTGCGAGAGCGCGGGCCTTCTTGGGACCGAAAGCAAGGATTACAACCTCCTCGGAATCCGTAACGGTGGCAACACCTACCGAAAGAGCCTGCTTGGGCACCAGGTTCATGTCGCCGCCGAAGAAGCGTGAATTCACGATTCTGGTGTCCTCGGTAAGGGTGACAACGCGGGTGCGTGAGCTGAGCGATGAGAAAGGCTCGTTGAATGCGATGTGTCCGTCCTCGCCTATTCCGCCGAGGAAGAGGTCGATTCCGCCAGCATTCCTGATTGCCTGCTCGTAAGCGGCGCACTCGGCTGCGAGGTCGGGAGCATTGCCATTGAGGATATGTATGTTCTCTGCGGGCTCGTCGATAAGGTCGAAGAGATACTTGTGCATGAATGAATGATAGCTCTCGGGATGATTCTCAGGGAGTCCTACATACTCGTCCATGTTGAAGGAGATGACATTCTTGAATGAAAGCTCACCAGCCTTGACCATGCGTGCAAGTTCCGCGTATGTCTGAATAGGGGTTGAACCGGTGCAGAGACCGATTACGAAAGGCTCCGAAGTCTTTGCTGCCTTGGCCTTGATCTTCTCTGCGATGTAATGTGCTGCCCAGATTGATCCGTCAGCTGAACCATTTTTGATAACTACTCTCATTGTATTGATTTGTTGTTGAATTCGAAGTTCTGCAAGCAAAGTTACATAAAAAATCACAACCCCGATATCACATCGGGGTTGTTACGCAATTCTAACCTAAAAATTTAACCTATGAAAAAACTATTCGGTTTATCAATTTGCAAGCTTCGTGCCAAAACACTACTCCTCGACCAATTTTACCGAAATAATTTTTACAGTCTCGACGGGACAGTCGCGGGCGCCGACCTGAACGGCTGCAATATCGTCTATGACCTTGAATCCGTCGATGGTCTCGCCGAACACGGTATACTCGCCATCGAGCGCTGCGCATGCGGCAGCATTCTGCACGATGTAGAACTGGGAGCCGCTGGATTCCTTGAGAGGATTGGCGGCATCTCCACGGCGGGCAGCCGCGAGAGCGCCCTTGATGTGATGGTGTTCGGGAACGAATTCAGCGGGGATCGTGTAACCGGGGCCGCCGGTTCCCCACTTGTCCTTCTGGGAGGCGTCCTTGGTGAGAGGGTCGCCGCACTGGATCATGAATCCGTTGATGACGCGGTGGAAAAGTATTCCGTCATAGAATCCGCTCATGGCCATCTTGATGAAGTTGGCACGGTGCTTCGGAGTGTCGGAATAGAGCTTCACGCGAATGGTACCGAAGTTGGTCACGATGTCGAACTTGGGCTCGTCAGGCAGCGATGCGACCTTGGCCGAGTCGATAGCGGGAGCAACCTCGGCAGCAGCTTCCATCTGCCCGTCTTCCGAGGTCTGCTCTGCGGTCTTTTTCCTGGAACCGCAGGACGCCAGGAGCGCCGCTCCGAGAACGAAGCAAAGCGCAATGGTAAGAGTTCTTTTCATTATCTGGACTGTTTTATGTGTTTCCATACAAAATATGCGTAGCTGGCAAGGAAAACCGTACCGGCGATGAGAAGCAACCACGTCTTCGCGCCAAAGCCCTGAAGTTCAGTATACAGGAAGTAGTAGACACAGGCAATGAGCGCAAAGGTAAAGATTGTCCTGAGGTCGTATGCTATCGGATATTTTCTCTGACCAAGGAAGTAGCTGATGAGCATGGCAATGCCATAACCGGCGAATCCACCCCAGGCACAGGCCCAGTAACCTATTCTGGGCACGAAGATGATATTGATGCCAATCATCACGGCAACGGCAATGGCATTGATGATGGCACCCCACCATGTCTGGTCGGTCAGTTTGTACCAGAAAGACAGGTTGAAGTAGATGCCCATGAAAAGCTCGGCGAGCATGACCACAGGAACCACATCAAGGCCCTCCCAGTATCCGCTGCCTATAATGTACTTCAGAACAGGAAGATAGAACATGACGGCGAGGTACGCCAGAAGCGAGAAGATTACAAACCACTTCATGCCATCCGCAAGTGTCTTGTCGCTGTTACGATTCTTTGCCTCCCCGAAAACGATAGGCTCATACGCATAACGGAAGGCCTGCACGAGCATTGACATTATCATCGCTATCTTCACACATGCACCGTAGATGCCGAGTTGAACCATACCCTCCCTACCCGGCATGAGCTGAGGAAGAAGGATCTTGTCGGCAACCTGATTGAGCATGCCCACGACCGACATCAGAAGCAGAGGCCAGGTATACTTGAGCATTCTGCGGCAGAGGCACTTGTCGAACTTCACCCCAAGGCCTTTCATCTCAGGGATGAAGGCAAATGTAACCAGTGTCGTACAGATGAGGTTGATGAGGAAGATGAAGCCTACGCCGTAATCATACTTGACGAACGTCTGCTCGAGCGCAGGGAATCTGCCGAAAAACTTGGGCAGCACAAGGAATGCGACGAGGTTGAGGATGATGCTTGTGAAGATGTAGGTCATCTTCAGGCTCAGGAACTTCAAAGGCCGCCTTTGCTGGCGCAGACGGACGTACAGGATAGCCTGGAAGGCATCCAGCGCCGTGATGATGGCAAAGCAGCCCACATACTCAGGATGCGCCGAATATCCAAGCGCGCCGGAAATCGGCTTCAGGAACCCGAACACGACGGCAAGGAAGACCAGAGCCACACCCAGCACCATCTTCAGTGCAGTGGAATAAACCTTCTCGGGATTCTCATCCTCCTTGTTGGCAAAACGGAAGAAGGTCGTTTCCATTCCGAAGGTCAGGAATGCCAGCAGAAGTGCCGTCCATGCGTAAAGGTTGGACACAATGCCATATCCGCCACTCTCCATGGGAATGACCCTGGTATGAAGAATGACAAGCAGATAATTGAGAAATCTACCGACTATGCTGCTAAGACCGTATATTGCGGTATCCTTTGCAAGAGACTTCAAGTTCATGGGTACAAAGATAACAAAAAAATGGCCGCCCGGTCGGGCAGCCATTCTTTTATGAATGAGTTGAAATTAGTCGTTGAGTGAGAAACGCTTCATGCTTACGACCTTAGCCTCCTTGTCGGCTGCGGCAAGAACGTCCTTGACGATCTTCTTGTCGTCTGCCATCTGGTACTCCTGCTCCATAAGGGTGTTCTCCTTGAGGAACTTCTGTACACGGCCCTTGGCGATGTTCTCGATCATTGCAGGGTTGAGGTTAGCTGCCTTCTCCGCACCGACGGTCTTGATGATCTCGCGAGCCTGAGCTGCCTGCTCGGGAGTAAGCCATCCCTTTGCAGTGTTAGACTCGATATGATCCTCTGAATCGACGTGTGCAGGGTTGATGCCAGCCTTCTTGAGAGCTGCGTCTACAGCCTTCTGAACCTGCTCCTCCTTGGTCTTCTGGACAGCCACATTGTACTCGTTGTCAAGAACGGACTGAGGGCACTCCTCTGCGGAGATGGATACAGGGTTCATTGAGGCGACCTGCATTACAATACCCTTGGCGATATCCTCGGGAACTTCCTTGTTGAAGCCCACGATTGCGCCGAGCTTGCCGGTGATCTTGTGGATGTACTCCTTTACGTAGGGAGCCTCAACATATGCATAGTATGCAAGAACGTGCTTCTCGCCTGTCTTTCCGGTCTGAGCCTCGACAGCCTCTGCCACTGTGTAGCCATCAGCCATCTTGCAAGCCTTGAGACCTTCGAGGTCAGCGGGGCAGTTGGCGATAGCAATATCTGCTATGGCCTCTGCAAGGTTCTGGAAATCTGAGTTGCGAGATACGAAGTCAGTCTCACAGCCGAGGCATACAAGGATACCCTTGTTTCCCTCGATACGTGCCTTGACTGCACCCTCTGAAGTCTCACGGTCAGACCTCTTTGCTGCAACGAGTTTGCCCTTCTCGCGGATGATGTTCATTGCCTTGTTGAAGTCGCCCTCAGCTTCTTCGAGAGCCTTCTTGCAATCCATCATGCCGGCAGAAGTCATCTTACGTAACTTCATTACGTCTGCTGCGGTAATTGCCATAATGCGTATATCTTTATTTTATGGAACTTGATTAAGCCTCAGCCTCAGCCTCTACATCAACGGGGCGTGCACCCTTGCGGGCACGGAGCTTCTTGCCTGTTGCTGCTGCTGCCTTTGCCTCAGCCTCGTCTGCAGGTGCTTCCTTGTCCTTCTCGAGCTTGCGCTCGTCAAGACCTTCCTGGATAGCTGCGCACAATATGTTCATTATGCACTCGATTGACTTTGTAGCGTCGTCGTTTGCCGGTATTACATAATCAATAGGTGTAGGATCGCAACAAGTATCAACCATTGCGAATACCGGGATGTTAAGACGGTTGGCCTCCTTGACGGCATTGGCCTCCTTCATAACATCGATCACGAAGAGTGCAGAAGGGAGGCGGCTCATGTCGCGGATAGAACCGAGGTTCTTCTCGAGTTTGGCGCGCTGACGGTCGATCTGGAGACGCTCACGCTTTGCGAGCTTCTCGAATGTACCATCTTCCTTCATCTTGTCGATTGTGCTCATCTTCTTGATGGCCTTGCGGATAGTGGGGAAGTTTGTGAGCATACCACCTGCCCAGCGCTCGGTAATGGAAGGCATACCGACGGCAGCGGATTTCTCAGAAACAACTTCCTTAGCCTGCTTCTTTGTTGCAACGAAGAGAATCTTGCGACCGCTCTTTGCGAGCTGCTTCATCTCCTCAGCTGCCTCGTCTATCTTGACGATAGTCTTGTGCAGGTCGATAACGTGGATTCCGTTCTTCTGATCGAAGATGTACGGAGCCATCTTAGGGTTCCACTTGCGGGCGAGATGTCCGAAGTGAACGCCTGCATCAAGCAATTCTTGGAAATTTGTGCGTGACATTTTCTGTTTTAATCTAATTGTTGATTTTTCCTGTCTGGCTTGTCGAGCCATTCAGGCTCTTTTCTTCAAGATTGCAGTAGCGGCCTTGCCGGTCTGCATTCTTTTCCGCAGTGCAGCAACTTTCGCCCAAGCTCACGCTTAAAAAAGTTTAAAACTGCAACTGTACCGTAAAAAAACAATAACTAACGTTTGCTGAACTGGAAGCGTCTACGTGCACCAGGCTGACCCGGCTTCTTACGCTCAACTTCACGAGCGTCGCGGGTGAGGAATCCTGCTGCCTTAAGAGTAGAACGATAAGCTTCCTTGTCAACCTCGCAGAGAGCGCGTGCAATACCAAGACGGATAGCCTCAGCCTGACCCTTGATACCACCGCCTACGACGGTGATCTTAGCGTCAAACTGGCCTTCTGAGCTTGTTACGGCGAACGGCTGGTTAACGATGTAACGGAGTGACTCGAGAGAGAAGTATTCCTCTACTGAGCGGCCGTTGATGACAACGTTACCTTTTCCTGCTGAGAGATAAACGCGAGCTACAGCTGCTTTACGTCTTCCAAGGGCGTGTGTCTGTTCCATTTGCTCTGTTTAAATTTCGTCCAACTTGATTGTCTTAGGGTTCTGAGCCTGGTGAGGATGCTCGGGACCTTCATATACATAAAGGTTCACGAGTTGGTCTGCACCAAGACGTGTCTTGGGGAGCATACCCTTTACTGCTCTCCTGACAAGTTCTGTGGGTCTCTTCTCGAGAATCTCCTTGGGAGTGCTGAAACGCTGGCCACCCGGGTAACCGGTATAGCGAACGTAAACACGGTCAGTCATCTTCTTTCCCTTGAGGATCACCTTCTCGGCATTGATTACGATGACGTTGTCACCACAGTCAACATGAGGAGTGAAGCCGGGCTTTGTCTTGCCACGGAGGACAAGAGCAACGCGGGAAGCGAGACGACCAAGAGCGAGACCTGTCGCATCAATGACAACCCAATTCTTGTCTACAGTCGCCTTGTTCAGCGATACTGTTTTGTAGCTTTGTGTGTCCACTGTCTTGATCTTTAAATAGTTAATATAAAAAATTGCGATCCCTACACATAATAGGGGTCGCAAATGTAGCAAAAATATTTCTCAAATCAAAAACTATCTGCCTATGCCAAGAAGTTGGCCTGGACGAAAGCATTGATTGCAACTGCAACGAACATGAGGCAGATGATGGTGGCAACGATGTTGCCGATCACCTTGATTCTCTTGAACCAGGTCTGTCCGTTCCAGCCCACTGTCTGGAACATGCTCCATATGCCATGGGTGAGATGGAACCAGAGGGCGGCGAACCAGATGATGTAGAGGGCTGTGATCCACCAGTGGCCGAAGTAGTTGCAAAGAAGGATGTACGGGTTGTCCTCATAGAGCTGGGGAGCGATCTTGAGGAGCTCGGGCATCTGCATGTGGGCCCAGAAGTGAGTAAGGTGGAAGAAGATGAATCCGAGGATCACGATACCAAGCACGAGCATGTTGCGTGATGACCAGGAATCGGTGGCAGCCTTGCTTGCAACCTCATAGCGATTGTATCCGCCACGGGCCCTGATGTTCTTGATGGTAAGCCAGATACCGTACAGGATATGTACGAGGAAACCAAGTGCGAGAACAGGAACCATGATCGAGATCACGGGTGTGCTCATGAAATCGCAGCCGAGCTTGAACAGTCCGTCACCTGCGGTGAAGAGTTTGTCGTCAATGCCTGCTACACCGAACTTGCCGGTGCATGAGTCGATTACTGAGAAGAAGTTGATGGTTGCATGAACGAGCATGAAAATAACGAGAAATGCTCCTGAAACAGCCTGGATGAACTTCTTGCCGATTGATGAATTGAATATGAACATTGGGTCAGAATTTATTCATTTGGGTCTGCAAATATAATCCGAATATTGCAAGTTTAAAAATTTTCGGGTACTTTTGTTTTCTATAATAATATATTATGTACAACAGAGTATTATTGAAACTGAGCGGCGAGAGCCTGGGTGGCCCTGCCGGAAAAGGTATAGACGAACAGAGCCTGATGCGCTACGCTCAGGAAGTCGTTCAGGCAGTGAAGGATGGGCACCAGGTAGCCATAGTGAACGGTGGAGGCAACATCTTCCGCGGTCTTCAGGGGCTCGGCAAAGGTTTTGACCGCATCAACGGCGACCGCATGGGAATGCTGGCAACCGTCATCAACAGTCTCGGCCTTGCATGCGCCATCCGTTCTCTCGGTGTTGAGGCCGAAGTCTTCACGGCAACCCCGATGGAGCCCGTCGCCCACTACTACCGCAGGGAGGATGCTGTGGCCGTGCTTGAAAGAGGCGGCGTGGCGCTGATCGCCGGAGGCACAGGCAATCCCTTCTTCACCACAGACTCGGGCGCAGCTCTCCGCGCTCTCGAGATCGGAGCCGATGCCCTTCTCAAGGGAACCCGCGTCGACGGAGTCTACACTGCCGACCCCGAGAAGGACCCGACCGCAACCAGATATCAGGAACTCACGTTCACCAAGGCCCTTGCCGACCACCTCAAGGTCATGGATGCCACCGCCTTCGCCCTCTGTGAACAGGGACCGGTCCCCATCGTGGTATTCAACGTCGAGGAGCCCGGCAACCTGGCCCGCCTGCTGAACGGTGAGGAAATCGGAACGACAGTACACGCTTAATCAAACAAAAACCACAGAATATGCTTACAGACAGAGCAAAAGAAATCATCAGCGGAGCAGAGTCAAAGATGACCGACGCTGTCAACTTTCTCGAGGAAGACCTCAAGACATACCGTGTGGGAAAGGCAAATCCCTCAGTGTTCAACCCTGTAATGGTCGACTACTACGGCACTCCCACTCCCCTGCAGCAGGTTGCAGCCATCAACGTGCCTGACGCAAAGACCCTCACCATCCAGCCCTGGGAGAAGAGTCTCATATCCAAGATCGAGAAGGCCATCATCGATGCCAACATCGGTCTCACCCCCTCGAATAACGGAGAAGTCATCCGCTGCACCGTTCCCGCCCTCACAGAGGACCGCCGCAAGGACCTCATCAAGAAGGCAAAGGCAGCCGGCGAGCAGGGCAAGGTCATAGTACGCAACAACCGCCGCGACGCCGTTGACCTTCTCAAGAAGGCCCAGAAGAACGATGGCATGAGCGAGGATACCGAGAAGGAAGCCGAAGCAGAGGTTCAGAAACTCACCGACAAGCTCATCAAGAAGATTGACGAACTCGTATCTGCAAAGGAAAAGGACATCATGACGGTCTAGATTACATCGATATGATATGGAAGAAGCGGTCGATAACAACAATTATTGACCGCTTCCTTTTTACCAGCAACCACAATGTCCTTAACTTGCCCATGATAGCAAGGGACACTGTCGGGAATATGACAAGCACGATGACATACACCTTTCTCGGCGACGGCACCGAGGTAGTGTTTCACCGAGTGTGTCCGGAGCCCATTCCCGGCAGGCGGAGCAGTGCCTGGGGCGGCACCAGTAGTCTGAAATGTTCGTAACGAATCTAGAATCTCCAGCCGAGCTGGAAGCACATACCGTTGGTGTAGAAGTTGCCGAGGGTGCTCGAAACATCCCCGGTTGCCGTATTCATAAGGCCGTAGCTGTAGCGGAAACCGAAGTGCAGGTGACCGTATAGCTCGGCTCCGAAACCGGCAAGAAGGCCGGCGTCAAGCCTGCGGGCGAAATCGCCGAAGGCCGGATAGACCTTTCCTTCCGTACGCACATTGCCCCAGAGGCCGTATGCGCCCCAGCCTCCCAGTTCGGCATAGACGGTCAGGTTGTCATCGAGACTGTACCTGTAGGCAACTGAAACGGGAAGCTGCAGGTAGTTCAGAGAATAGACAGAGAGCAGATCATTGTCCTTGGCACCGCGTTCCTCAAGCCCAAGGCCCGCCTGTATGCCCAGGCCCTTCCAGATATTGAAATCGACATTGGCGGATGCATGCCAGCCCACCTGGGGAGCCAGGCGGAACTGCGAGCCGCCAACCGGTTTGAAAGTCATTCCAGACACGTTCACGCCACCGCGCACATCGAACCCGATGGCGGGAGCAGTGCCGCATGCCAGCAGCAGGACGGCGATGACAACAATCAACTTTTTCATAAGCTCAATACTTTTGCCTTGAATATCTCTCTTTCGAGGTCGTTCATGAAATCGACTTCAATGGGCACCATGAACATCCTTTCACGCAGGATTTCGGGCATTCCCCTGTAGTCCATGACACGCTGCGCGTCCTTTTCGGTGGTCGCGACGGCGGCGGTGGGGTTGTGCCTGATGGACGAGCAGATCTTCGAGATGTCTGCAGACGTATAGATGTGGTGGTCGGGGAAGTTGAAGTGCCTTACTATCCTGTAGCTGTCGCTGAGGTAGTTGCGCAGCGGGGTGTCGTTGGCAATGCCGCTGAACAGCACCAGCTTCTGCGAATAGATGTATCTGGGGTTGGAGTTCTCGTACATGGGCACGCTGCGGCCGTACTTCACGGTGGTGAACAGCAGGGGCTGCACCACGCCCTTGCCCGTAGTGGCATGGCGTGTCAGAGGGTCGTAGGACTCATAGCCCAGAAGAGCGGCGAACTCCGCCCTGTCGCTGTCCTCGATATATGACGGGCACTTGGTGACAATTACCATATCGGCCTCGAAGAGGCGCTTTCTGAGGTCACGGAGGCGCCCCCAGGGCAGCAGATGGTCCTTGGAAGTGGGACGGTTCCAGTCCACCAGCACTATGTTCAGGTCGGCGGCGAGCTTGCGGTACTGATATGCATCGTCAAGCACGATGAGCTCGGATGCAGGCATCTCCTTGCTGACGCATTTCTTCGCCTTCTTGGATTCCTTCAGCTTTTCGGGATGGACGAGGAAGTCGCAGCCCTCAATGCGGTTCTTGTCAACCGCCACGGTCACTGCAGGGAACTTCTTCTTCATCTGCAGGGGCTCGTCGCCGCAGAGGGAGGCGGTGCCGTCAACGGTCACCTGCTGGAAGCCCCGGCTCCGGCGCTTGTATCCACGGGAGAGCACGGCAATGTTCCTGAATCCCCACTCGTCGCTCTCCAGAAGAGTGCGCAGCAGCATCTCGGTATGCGGAGTCTTGCCGGTTCCGCCGACGGTGATGTTTCCCACGCAGATGGTGGGTACCTCGGCCTTCCTGACATGCTTCTCCCTGCTATAGTACCTGTCCCTTATCTTGAGTATCGACCAATGTATCATATACCGTACACGTTTTCTTCAACGGGGAGCTGGATCCCTCCCCAATTGTCCTTCACATAATCCAGCAGCGACATTATCTCGTCGGGGTCCATCGATGTAACCAGTTTCATGCGGGTAGCCTTGAACTCGGGCAGGCCCTTGAAATAGCAGCTCAGGTGGCGGCGCATCTCATACACTCCGCGGTTGACGCCCTTGTACTGCAGCGAGAGGGCGAAATGGCGCTTCGCCAGAGCCACCTTCTCCTCCACTGTCATGGGCTCCATCAGGGTGCCGGTATCGAGATAGTGCCTTATCTCCCTGAATATCCAGGGATGGCCGAAGCTGGCACGACCTACCATGATGCCGTCGACCCCATACCTGTCGAAGGCCTCCCTGGCTCCCTCGGGGGTGGTTATGTCGCCGTTGCCTATGATGGGGATATGCATCCTGGGGTTGTTCTTTATCTCACCTATCAGCGTCCAGTCGGCAGACCCCTTGTACATCTGGCAGCGCGTGCGGCCGTGCACGGTGAGAGCGGCTATGCCCACGTCCTGCAGACGCTCGGCAAGCTCGACGATTATCTTCGAGCTGTCGTCCCAGCCAAGGCGGGTCTTGACGGTGACGGGCTTCCTGCATGCCTCGACCACAGCCTTTGTGATGGCCACCATCTTGTCGGGCTCGCGCATCATGCCGGATCCTGCCCCCTGCCGGCATTCTTGCTGACCGGGCAGCCGAAGTTGATGTCGACGATGTCGGCACCATGCCCTCCGGCTATCTCCGCGGCATTGTCGGCCATTCTGGCGGCATCCACCATGGATTCGGGAATATGCCCGTATATCTGTATGGCAACGGGGGACTCCTCCTCCAGTGTGCGCATCTTGGCGATGGCCTTTGCGGCATCGCGGATGAGGCCGTCGGAGGGGATGAATTCGGTGGTTACCATGGCTGCGCCCTGCTCACGGCAGAGCACGCGGAACGACACGTCAGTGACGTCCTCCATGGGTGCGAGCACTACCGGCCGCTCGCCAAGATCGACATTCCCGATTTTCATGCTGCAAAGATAATCAAATGGCGGCAGTTTTCTCCCTCAGCCATTCCCTCATCGAGCGCGGAAGACTGTTTTTATATGTCTGGTAAACCTTTTCGTTGTATTCGTTCAGCCATGCGATCTCGTCGGCAGTCATGAGATCGCGCACGAGTATGGTGGTGTCGAAGTGGCAGAGTGTCAGGGATTCGAACTTGAGCCATGAGCCGAACTCGTTCGTGCCGGCATCGACAACAAGCAGCTCGTTCTCGTGACGCACGCCGTGCTTTCCCTCACGGTATATGCCCGGCTCGTCAGTGATGACCATTCCCGGACGCAGAGCCACATCGTTCATGTTCTGGCGCATGTCGTGAGGGCCTTCGTGACAGCCAAGGAAACTGCCCACTCCGTGGCCTGTGCCGTGCCCGAAGTTGCGTTTGAACTTCCACAGGGGCTCCCTTGCCAGAACATCCAGGCGGCAGCCGGGAGTTCCTGTGGGGAACACTGCCATCTCAATGCCTATGTGGCACTTGAGCACCAGGGTGTAGTCCTCGCGTTCCAGCTGGGTGCAGTGTCCAAGAGGCACGGTGCGGGTTATGTCGGTTGTGCCGCCCAGGTACTGCCCGCCGGAATCGCAGAGATAAAGGCCTTCGGAATACAGCACGGGGGCGTTATCCCTGGGAGTGACATAGTGCGGAAGCGCAGCACCTTTGCCATATGCGGAGATGGTCTCGAAGCTGTCCATCTGATAACCCGGGTTCTCGGCACGCAGCTCGCCGAGTTTGACGGCGGCATCCCATTCGGTGGGGCAGGTCTGAGCATCCACGGATTTCTCGAGCCAGTACAGGAAACGCTCCATTGCAAGTCCGTCCAGAAGATGGCAATCCTTCATGCCCTGGATCTCAACGGGGTTCTTCACAGCCTTGCGCAGCTGCACGGGGCTGGGCTCATTTACGGTATCGACGGACTTAAGAGCCTTGAACATGTGGTAGTTGAGCGTGGACGAATCTATCATGAGCCTCCCGTCGAAAGACGAAAGTTCAAGTTCAACGTCGGAGTACGGCAGTATGCGCACCCCCTCGTCTTCAAGCGACGCAAAAGTCCGGAGCGTCTGCTCATCCTCGACCGCATCCTTCACGACAAACCATGAAACCTCATCCCTGGTTATCAGCAGATAGCTGATTACCATAGGGTTATACTCTATGTCGGCACCACGCACATTCAGCTGCCAGGCTATGTCGTCCAGAGCGTTCAGGAGTATGCCGTCGCACTCCCTGGACTCCAGCAGGCGGCGCATCCACGCAAGCTTGCGGGAGCGGCTCTCGCCAAGTTCGACGGTTATGATGGGGGTCTGGGGTATCTCGGGGCGGTCCTGCCAGAAATTGTCGAGGAGGTCCGGCACACTGGCAACGAGGCAGTCGGCCCCGGTGGCCTCCACGGCCTCGATGATATCCTGGACATACTCCGCTCCCACGCACAGTCCGTCCACGGCAACAATGACCTCGTCCTGTCCTGCAAAGGTCTGCGCCATCCAATCGGGAATGAGGACCTGCTCGGGTACCCTGGTCTTGTGCAGTTCCACCCCGGTTCCGGGCAGCTGCTGGCCGGCGGCAATGAAGTATCTGGTATCGGTCCACAGGCCGGCACGGTCGAGGGTGACAACCAGGTCACCGCACTCTCCGGTGAAGCCGGAAAGCCAGCGCACCTGCTTCCACCTGTCGGAAGGATATTCGCTGCTGTGAGGGTCCGAACCCGTGAATACCACGGCATCCCAGCCGCGCTCGCGCATCATCCTGCGGAGCGATGCTATTCTCTGTGCGTAAGTGTTTTCCATACTTACAAATATAATGATATTATCTCGTCTGCGATGAACCAGTCGGCCTCTGGAATCACTTTTCCGTTCCAGCCCCCGGCAGTGCGCAGGCCGAGCATGATCTGCTCTTCCCGGACTTCCTCAGCGCCAAGCGTTTCCGACCCGGAAATCCAGCCCGAGAGCTGCTGGGAGTTCCATGAACGCATCAGGCCGTCGGCTGAAAGCGAGTGGGCTCCGGGGCCGAGTCCGACGTACGGAGCCCTGGTCCAGTATGCCGAGTTGTGTCTGGCCTCGCGGCCGGGAAGGGCCCAGTTGGATATCTCATAATGCCTGTACCCCTCCTCCGAAAGCACCCTGCACATGTACTCGTACTGTGCGCGGCACTCTTCCTCGGGAGCCTCGGCGCAGCGGCCTTCCTCTATCATCCTGGCCAGGGCACTGCCCTCCTCCACGCTCAGCTGGTAGGCGGAAATGTGCTCCGGCCTCCACTCAAGCACCTCTCTGACAGTGCGCTGCAGCATATCGATGTCCATTCCGGGCACACCGGTTATGATATCCACGCTGATGTTCGGCACCCCGCATTCCCGCAGTATCCTGAAGGCCTGCCTGGCACCATCGGCACTGTGCCTGCGGTTCATCCAGCGCAGCATGCCGTCGTCCAGCGACTGCACCCCCATGCTTACCCGGTTGACACCGAGCGCCATCAGGCTGCGCACGTATTCGGGGCCGCCCTGGACTATGTCCTCCGGATTCACCTCCATTGTGAACTCGTCGTAGGGAGCGCCGGGGAGGGCGTCCACGATGCGCCCGAGAACAGCGGGAGGCAGCACCGACGGGGTGCCACCTCCTATGTAAAGTGTATTGACGTCAAGCGTCCCGAGTATCTCTTCGCGGCGGGAGGAGATCTCCTCCAGCAAAGAGTTCATGTAAGATTCAAGCGCTCCGGCCTCCCTGCCTCTGCAGGCGATTTCAGAATAGAACTCGCAATAGGTGCAGAAACTGCGGCAGAAGGGAACGTGAACGTAGATCATTAACGCAGAAGCAGTTCGGACATTCCGAGAGATGCCTGCTCAGTGTATGCGCGTACCTGGTAAACGCCCTTGTCGAATACGGGGATGTTGTTCACATAGATGCCCAGATCAACCTCGCGGCCTTCGTAATCGACCTCACGGGAAGCGGTTGCCTCCATGGTCTGTCCGCCATAGTTGAACATGGTGCCCTTGCCGTCGCTAAGGAGTTTGCCGTTGGGATCGGTGACCTGCACGAAGACACGTACGGGACCGTGCTCCGCAAGCTCGTTCTCGATGAGGCTCAGGTTCACGAGCAGACGCACTGCCTTGCTTGCCTTGTCGGTAACCTTGTCGGTGGAGGCATACGCACTCATGCTGAGTCCGCGGGCCTTGACAACGGAACCTGCGCTGACCCTGCCGGAGAGTGCCTCGACCTCATGTGCGAGTTCCTCGCTGCGCTGACGATGCTGTGCTGCCTCCTTGCGGGCTGCAGCCGCATCGGCTGTAAGCTTGTGGTTGAGGGTGTTGAGGGAGTCTATCTGCACGATATAGCTGCGCATGATGGTACGCAGAGTACCGAGTTCCTTCTCGTACTGGCGCATCTTTGCACGGTTGGTCGCATCGGTCTTCTTGGCGCGCTCGAGCAGCTGTGCGATCTCGATACGTGAAGAGTCCAACTGCAGGTTGATGTTGTCGTATTCGCTTGAAAGGTCCTCATAATCAGACTGAAGAGCCTGAATCTGCTCAGTGAGTTCCTTCTTGTCCTGATTGAGCTCGCCAACGAGCTTATTCTTTGAGAAAAGGGTGTACGCAAGTGCAACCGCAAGAGCTGCGGCGATCACCGCCATGACTATCATCACGGTCTTGAGAGGCTTGTTGGCGTGTGCTTCGGCCTGTCTGCGCTCGAGTCTCTCGAGGGGGTCTTCTCTTTCAAATTCTGACATATTGATTCTCTTATATTGATATAGACGGCAAATGTAACAAATTTTGTGCTAATTTTGTACCTATGAAGTATTTGAAACGTTCCGTTAAGTATTTTTTCTACTACGTCTTCCTGCTTGTGATAATCATCCTCGTGCTTCTTGCATTCAAGATTGTCGAGGCCGACCTTTCCAAGATGTTCGTCAACGGCTATGATTCACTCTGGCAGATAGCACTGGTGTTCGCCGCAATGGCCGCCGCATACCCGCGCTTCGGCTTCAGCACCCGCAGCGCCTTCATGCCGGGAGAGACCGCAGACCTGCTTCCCATCATAAGACAGGTCATGGACGACCATGGCTACAAGATGACGGAGCAGGGTGCCGACGGCAGCCTCAAGTTCCGCAAGCGCGCGCCCCTGAGCCGCCTGCTCAAGATGGGAGAAGACACGCTCACACTCACCCGCACCGCGACAGGCTATGACGTCGAAGGGATAACGAAGGATCTTGTCCGCGTCGTGAGCGCACTGGAATACAGGTGCAGGGCTGAAAAGTAAATATCTGAAAAGAAAATGAAAGAGGCGGCTTCCCAGCCGCCTCTTCCTGTCTCATGATGGATATTCTACCACTTCAGGCTCTTGAGCGCCCGCGCCAGCTGGTCAGGACATGAAGTCCCTCTGCCTGCACAATCCACGCCGCCAAGACGCTTGATGACATCATCAACCTTCATTCCCTGAAGGAGCATGCAGAGGCCCTTGGCATTGCCTTCGCAGCCTCGCGTGAAACTTGCGCTCTTGATTGTGCGCGTCTTGACGTCGATCTCAACATTGATCTGCTTCGAGCAGACCTTCGAACTGGGAGTCACCGTCACACGTCGCACGCCGTCCTTTGTCTCGTCACTGGCAATCTTCATGGGCACCTCGGGTCTTCCCTGAGGTGCAGCCAGAGGTGATGCAGCCTTGAGGGCAAGGGGGGCTGCCGTAAGTCCTATGCCTATGGTTGCGGCTTTTCCAATAAAGTCTCTACGATCCATTTTCTATATTACGATTATTAATATTATTTCTCACACTTGCTGCACTTGCACTCGCACTCGAAGCACTTCCACACACCTGCTGCAAGAGCGCCGCCTGCGAGAGGAGCTGCGATGAATACCCAGACGTCCTTGAGAGCCTGACCGCCTACGAAGAGAGCAGGACCGAATGAACGTGCAGGATTGACCGATGTTCCGGTAAGGTTGATGCAGACGAGGTGGATGAGGATGAGGGTAAGGCCGATTGCAAGGCCTGCAAGGTTGCCTGCGCCGTTCTTTGCGGTTGTTCCGAGAACAACGAGAACGAAGAGGAATGTTGCAACCACCTCGACGAGGATTGCTCCGCATACGCCACCGGCATTTGCCACGCCGTTGGTTCCGAGACCTGCGGGATCACCCATTGCACCGGGAGCGCCTGTTGCGCAGCAGATCCAGTAAAGGACAGCGGCGCCGATGATGCCACCGATGAACTGGCCGACCCAGTAGCCGCATGCATCCTTCCAGCTCATGCGTCCGGAAAGGGCTACACCGAGGGTGATGGCGGGGTTGATGTGGCATCCTGAGATGCTGCCGATGGTATAAGCCATGGCTATGACTGAAAGACCGAATGCTGCTGCTGTAGCGAAAACGCCGGCAGGCTCACCGCATCCTACAAAAACTGCTGTACCGCAGCCAAGGAGTGTAAGAACCATTGTTCCTATGCACTCTGCAAAATACTTTTTCATACCTGTTAAATGGTTTTACTTGATAAGTAATCAAAAACTGTTCCACTAAGGTACATAAATTATTTATAAGACTGGCCGGAAATTTGTAACTTTGTAAGACCATGATGAAAAGATTTCTGATTTCAGCCATATTTCTGGCTGTGCTTGCACCCATGCAGGCACAGGAACTGACGACACTTCAACCCGCTCCGGAGATCACCACGACGCAGCTTCCGAACGGCATAACATGCTATGTGACCACCAACAAGGAGGCAAAGGGCCACGCAGACTTCGCCCTGGTCCAGCAGCCGTTATCCGACAGGCAGGCCGCCGTCACACAGGCACGCAGGGCACTCGTCAAACTGCCTCACTTCGGCAACCGCAGACCCTGCGACTTCCTCGCCGGACTGGGCATCGGCTACACCGAGCGCGGATATGTGAGCTTCCAGAACAACGCGACCATCTATGACTTCAGAAAAGTGCCCGTCAGCAGCCAGGCCGTTGCCGACTCCATGCTTCTGATGCTCTTCGACATCGCAGAGCTGAGCCCCAACCCCCAGGCGCTCATCGTCTGCGGCGACGTGGACCCCGCCAGGTTCAACGACCGCATCAGGATGTTCTCGATGACCGTTTCACAGCGCATGGGCGAAGGGATCAACGACAACTACAGCTGGACACCCAAGACCGAGCCCAGCTGCTACTTCACAAGCAATCCCCTGAACGGCGTGGCATCCATACGCGTCTCCTTTGCAGGGCCCAGGACCCCGAAAGCCCAGATGAACACCCTGCAGCCAGCAGTCAGCAAGCAATACGCATCTTATCTCGGAGACATCATCGAGAACCGTATCAGAGCCGACTTCAGGGAGCAGGACATTCCTCTTGCAGAAGTCAGGTTCCGCTACTACGACAGTGCCAGCGGCCCCGGCGACGAGCAATATACCATCACCGTGATCACCGCTGAAGACAGGTACGACGATGCCGTAAGACGCGTCGCGACAGTGCTTGCCGACCTCGACAGCCGCGGTGCCGTGAAGGCCGAGCTTCAGAACGCCAAGGACCGGTTCCAGAACGAGACCGCAAGGGACGCAGGCACCCCCCTGACCAACAGCGAATACGTCCGCCGGTGCATTTCAGCCTATCTGTACGGCTCGACCCTGGCGTCGGAAAGCACCATCAACGCCTTCTTCAAGAACGGCAGGCTGCCTCTTGAGAAGGAACTGGAACTGTTCAACAGATTCGCATCGGCCCTGCTCGACTCGCAGGCCAACCTGACAATAGGCTTCGATACCCCCAGAGCGCGGCTCCGCACCGACCTTGCCGACACTTTCAGGAACACCTGGGAGTGCGTGGCAGCCAATCCGGACGCCAGCCCGGCAAAGCCCAGCTACCCCGACAGCCTCAGCCTCTGGAAAGCCAACTCCAAGTCACGCGTGAAGATAAAGTCGGAAAGCAAGGATCCCATTTCGGGAGGAGAGCTGTGGACCTTCACCAATGGCATGAAGGTGGTATTCCGCAAGACGGCCGAGAAAGGGAAGTTCCACTACGCCATGCTTCTGCGCGGAGGAGCCGGCAAGGTCCCGTTCCTTAAGCCCGGCGAAAGCGCATTCATAGGTGACATGCTGCAGAACAGCGAGATCTCCGGAATGCATCCGAACGAGTTCCTGACCATGATGATCTCGAACGGCATCAGCATGAACTCAAGCACGTCCCTGAGCGATCTGCGGATCGAAGGCACCGCTCCCTCGACCAAGTTGCAGATGGTCCTCCGCTCGCTGCTGTCGGTTGCCAACGAGCGCAGGCAGGACCCGCAGGCCGTGGCATACTACAGGAAATGCGAGGAGCTCAGAATCGAGCTGTCGCGGCTCAGCCAGGAAGGAGTGGACAATTACATGTACAACCTGCTGTGCCCGTCATACGCATATCCCGAATACAAGAAGGCCGGCTGCCTGTCGGACGACCTCCCTGCAAAAGCTGAAAAGTTCTTCAAGGAGCAGTTCAGCCGCTGCCAGGACGGCGTTCTGGTGATAACCGGAGACCTTGTGGCGGAAGATCTGAAGAAGACTCTCTGCAACTACCTCGGAGGATTCGGCACATCCAGGATCTTCGATGCCCTGCCCAAGGCCAGCAGGCCCGTGCGCTCAGGAATCAGCACGTACACGCTGAATTCGAAGGAGGCCGGACTTGGCGACGGCAGCCAGAGCGTCCATCTCTCAGCAACTGCAGCCCTCCCTTACAACATGGTCAACGCCATGAGCGTGAAGGTGGCGATGATAGCACTGCAGAAGGAACTCGGCCGCGCCCTGGCACCGGTAGGAGCCTACGCCAGCATCAACTCCAGAATCGAGGTCTTCCCCGAGGAAAGGATATTCGTTCAGATTCACGGCGCCGCCAGCGAGGAGAGAGGTCTGCCCGAGGGCATAAGCTATGCCGGGCCATACGAGATACTTGCAGCCATACGCAACGCCATCGACAAGGTATCGTCGACACCCCTCGACCCTGCAACCCTCAACGCATGCAAGGATGAGCTCCTGATCAGGGAAGAGACCGAGCTGCAGTCAGACCTTGGCAGGATAAATGCCGTCCTGACCCGCTACGGCGTCAGCAAGGACACAGTCAGCGAATACAAACAGGGCATCGCCTCCGTCACAGCCGAGAGCGTCGCATCTGTGTTCAAGGCACTCGCTTCCGGCGGATGCATAGAGACCGTCCTGCTATGAGCAATCCCGCAAGCGCTTTCGGCACCATCATCCAGATAGGCGACATTCTCGTTTCAGAGGATGTCGTGATGGAATATTTCAGCTGCAACTACGACGAATGCAAGGGAATCTGCTGTATCGAAGGTGACGCAGGTGCACCTGTGGATGAGAGCGAACTCCCCCGCATAGAGAGAGAATATGCAAGGTACAGCCCCGGCATGAGGGCATGCGGGCGCGAGGCAATAGACGCGAACGGATTCTTCGAGATCGACAGGGACGGCGACATCGTGACCACGCTGGTACCCGGCTCGGGTGTCTGCGCATACGCCAACTTCCTTGACAACGGAGGCTGCATCTGCGCCATGCAGGCCTGCGGATGCACAAAACCCATCTCCTGCTCGCTCTACCCCATCAGGGTCACCAGGCTGACCGGAGGCGGGAAGGCCCTGAATGTGCACCATTGGGACATCTGCAAGGGTGCCTTCATCAAGGGCAGGGCAGAAGGGACCAGGGTCTATCAGTTCCTGAAAGAACCGCTCATCCAGGCATTTGGAAAAGATTTCTGGGAAGCCTTGGACGCTGCAGCCAGACACCTTGTCGAGGATTCGGCACAGTAATTGCGTTTATGGCGGAAAAACATTACATTTGCATCCCAACCAAAGGATTTAAACATTTTTTGATATGAAAAAGATTATCGCAACAGTCGCAGCCATCGTGCTTGCAGCAGGTGCAGCGTTCGCCCAGGATATGGCAACTCTCACCGAAGTTTACAATTCAGCCGCCGCTCTTCTCGAGGAAGGCAACAAGGCAGGTGCACTTGAGAACTTCAACAAAGCTCTCACCATGGCAACAGAGATTGGCGAAGAAGGAGCGGAGATTCTCGCTCAGTGCCAGGCCATCATCCCCAAGATCTCCCTTTCAATGGCAAAGGACCTTGTTAAGGCCGGTGACTACGACGCAGCTCTTGTCAACCTCGACTACGTTGCACAGGTAGCTGAGAAGTATGACGATTTCGACACCATGGGAGAGGCAACCGGTCTCATTCCCCAGGTTCTCAAGACAAAGGGTGCATCTCAGATCAAGGAGAAGAATTTTGCAGGTGCAGTCGAGACCTACACCAAGGTTCTTGCCGAGGACCCCACTGACGGCGTTTCATCACTCCGCCTCGGTTCGGCTTACAATGCTCTCGGAAAGACCGAAGAGGCTGTGAAGGCATTCGAGGCAGCAGCCGAGAACGGCCAGGGCGAGCAGGCCAACAAGCAGATCAGCACCATCTTCCTCAAGAAGGCAAGTGCAAACCTCAAGGAGAAGAAGTTCGCAGACGCAGTCGAGAACGCTCTCAAGGCAAACGAATATTCAGAGAATCCCCAGGCTATCCAGATCGCAGGTCAGGCAAGCCAGATGGCAGGCAAGAACGCAGACGCCATCAAGTACCTCTCACAGTACCTCGAGCTTGCTCCCGATGCAAAGAACGCCGGCCAGATCGCTTACACGGTAGGTGCTCTCTATCAGAACCAGAAGAACAACGCAAAGGCCAAGGAGTACTACACCAAGTGCCTGAACGACCCCAAGTTCGGTCCTGAGGCAAAGAAACTCATCGACGCTCTCAAATAATACGAAGTGAGCAAGACAGCGCTGGAGCTTTTAGCACCTGCACGTAATGTACAGACCGGCATCGCAGCCATCGACTGCGGTGCCGATGCTGTGTATATCGCAGGCCCCGACTTCGGCGCAAGGAAGGCCGCCGGCAATTCCTTCGAGGACATCGGGGAGCTCTGCGCATACGCCCACCGCTTCGGAGCGAAGGTATTCGTGACCTTCAACACCATAATATACGACGAAGAGATCGAAAGTGCTCACAGCCAGATGCTGCGGGCGCAGGAATGCGGGGCGGACGCCTTCATAATAAGGGACGAGCGCATCTGCGGCTGGGAAGACATAATGGTTCCCCTGCACGCCAGCACCCAGTGTGCCATACGCGACATACAGCGGGCAAGGCACTTCGAGGCTCTGGGATGCAGCAGAATCATACTTGAAAGGGAACTCAGCCTCCAGCAGGTGAAAGAGATATCGGCGGCCGTGTCATGCGAGGTGGAATTCTTCGTGCACGGCGCGCTCTGTGTAGGATATTC
This sequence comes from Candidatus Cryptobacteroides choladohippi, assembly GCA_018065985.1. Taxonomy (GTDB): domain Bacteria; phylum Bacteroidota; class Bacteroidia; order Bacteroidales; family UBA932; genus Cryptobacteroides; species Cryptobacteroides choladohippi. Next base: position 18,513 of record JAGHSF010000030.1, on the reverse strand, counting down.
CGGAGAATGCAGGCTGAGCCAGTACCTCGACGGCCGGAGCGCCGACCGTGGGGAGTGCATTCAGGCATGCCGATCCCTGTACGACCTTGTGGATTCGGAGGGAAAGGTCCTCGTCAGGAACAAGGCCCTGCTCTCACTCAAGGACTACAACCTGAAAAACAGGTTGGAGGATCTCGCCCAGGCAGGCGTCATATCCTTCAAGATCGAGGGCCGGCTCAAGAACCCCTCTTATGTAAAGAACATAACAAGGGACTACTCCCTTGCACTTGACGCTCTCTGCCAGAAAGACCCGGAACGCTGGTGCAGGGCCTCGTACGGCACCGTGAAAGGCGGATTCGAACCCGACAGTGCAAAGACCTTCAACCGCGGTTACACGGAACTCTGGATCGACGGCAGGCGAGGCAGGTGGAGCTCGATGGACGCCCCAAAGTCGATGGGAGAGTTCATCGGAACCATAAGGAGCATAAGGCCCAGACCCGAAGGCAAAGGCAACTATGACATGGAAATCGCCATAGATCCGGCCAACCGCAGCGTGGTGCTGCATAACGGTGACGGCTTTGCCTTCAGTACCAGGGACGGCGTGACCGGCTTCCGCGGCGATGTATGCGAAGGCCTGAGAATCTTCTGCAAGACAGTGCCGGACATCTACAAAGGTGCAAGGCTCTTCAGGAACATAAACTCAAACTTTGAAAAGCTGCTCGAGACCCAGCAGTGCCACAGGGAGATTTCCGTGAGCCTGGATGTACGCATATACAAGGAGTATATGATAGACATCAAAGCCACCACCGAGGACGGCAGGACGGTCGTTTCCAGCTTCAACGCCGATGTGGACACTGCCGAGAACCGCGACAGGGCCGAGGCCATGCTGCGGGACAACCTGAACAAGCGCAGCGGCCACCTCAACTTCAGGCTGGACAACCTTGAGATAGGCACACCGGGCAAGAGCATGCCCCTTCTGTCGGCATCAACCATAAACAGCATGCGCAGACTCGTCGCCGACGATATCGGCAGGGAGCCTTTCGGCAGCGGGCAGACAGTGAAAACCCCCAGAGGCGGAACCGCCCCTGAGGTATCAAGGCTGCATCTCGCGACGGAGCCTGAAAGCAAATCATTGCCTTTACTGAGAAGCAAATATTGCATAAGGTATGAACTTGGGATGTGTCCCGTTCATCAGAATGCGCCACAGAGCGGCCCTCTTTTCCTTATCAACTCGGGGCGGAAGCTTGAGCTTCACTTCGACTGCGGCAAGTGTGAGATGAGCGTCACTCAAGCTCAAAAATGATCTCCACATCACCGAACCTTGCGGCAATCTGGTTCTGCGGCTTCTTTCCAGCCTCCTCCGGGAAGAAGTAGGACCTGTGCAACTGCCCCCGCCATACTATGTCGTCCTTGTCTTTGTACGGCAGCTTGATCTCGAACCCATATTGCTTGGAATTGTATTTCACGACGGCTGACGCATCCCAGGACACGGTCTCTCCCCCATCATCCTCCGTCACAAGAAAGGCAAGCGACTCCATCTGGGGCGTAAAGTTGGTGAGAAGCAGGCAGTCCAGATCATGGGACTCGTTGACTTCCCGCCTGCGCACATTCACCTCGAAATCGGTTACGGAAGGAACGTAGTGCTTCAGCTCATCATCCTTGGTGGCCTTGAATCCGTCAACGGCACCGCACTTGATGAAGAACTCGGAGCCGCCGCCGAACCAGCTGTCGTAATTGCGGAACATGGTGAACGACTTGATCTTCAAGGTCTTTCCGTTCTCCGACCCTTCAGCCTTGGTGGGCATACCCCTGGTGATCAGTTCCATTGGCGAATAGGCGCTGTCATCGTTGCGGTTGATGACCCAGACCGGACGCTGCATGGCTATGGCCTCGTCGACATACACTGAGTCCACAACACGCACACCTCCATCGACCAGCTTTATCTCATAGCCGTAGTTGGACTCCGCTCCGTACCCGGGATCAAAGGTCACTATGGGATACTGTTCGCCATCCCATTCGTCGGAATATGGCCAGTATATCTGCATGTCGGAGCTGCTGAGAGCCTCGATATACGCCTTTGCCGATGTGCCGGCCTTGGTCTTGGGCATGGACTCGAAGTAGTCCTCGAACAGGTGCCTGAGCGGGCAGGCGTAACCGTCTGCCTTGGTGGCAACGCCGTTGGAACCGACACCGGCACCCGGGTTCTCGAAAAGGTCAGACATCATGTACTCCTCGTCATACCCGTTGCCGAATGACGAATTGACCGCATCATGCACTTCCGAAAGATGATCATGTTCGAGAGGCAGCGACGACAATATCCTGGCCACATTGCCAAGACTCAGGTCAGCCTCTATATCAGAAGCGGAAGGAATGACTTCGGCATCTTCAGTGCCTCTGCAAGACGCCATGGCGAGCAAAGCCACAAGCAACAAATGGAATTTTCTCTGTCTTGTCATAGTTCGCGTTTTTCTCATTGCAAAGTGACAGAGAAAACAGCAGATTACAACGAAAATAATCTATTAAATAATAAAAAAGGCCTCAGAGCTTATTCTGTGGCCTTTTTTGAGAAACGGACAAAACGCGTTTTGCCGTAAAAATCTTGAATCTGCAAAACTTCTTTCCATCCCGCGTCAGTAAAGAGCGCGGCGGTCTGGGGGCCGAGGTCCTCATTTATCTCAACAAAGCCTGCACCATCTTCTGAAAGCAGCTGCGACGCCCAGTGCTCCACCGCCCTGTAGAAACACAGAGGATCCCCGTCGGGGACAAAGAGGGCCAGACCGGGCTCATACTCCAGCACATTGGGACGCATGTCCTGCTTCTGGGACTCCATAATATAAGGAGGGTTGCTCACGATCAGGTCGAACCTGCCCTCAACGCCAAGCCCTTTGCGGAAATCGAGTACATCCGCCCTGACGAATCTGGGAGAGCATTCACTGCCGGGGAACTGCCCTTCCGCGGTCCTGAGAGCCGGCTCGGAAATGTCGAGCGCGACAACCTCGCATCCGGGAGCCTCCTGGAGGACAGACCATGCAATGCAGCCGGAGCCTGTGCAGAGGTCCAGAACCCGGGCGGGGCGTCCAAGGTTCAATGCGAAGCTGACCGCTTCCTTCACCAGCTGCTCGGTCTCGGGCCTGGGTATGAGCACCGAAGGGTTCACATCGAAACTGCGGCCATAGAACTCAGCCTTGCCGAGCACATACTGCAAAGGCTCGGCCTTGGCAAGCCTTGCCACGTCAGATTCCAGGCCTGGAAGAGCTTCTTCGGGCACCATGGTCTGGGGTTCGATGATGTGAGTATAGCTGCGGACGCCAAGCCTCTCTTCACAAAGCATCAAAACCATACCCCTCGCCTCAGGCGAAGGGTAAAGGTTCTCAAGAGCCCCGATGCTCTTGCGTATGAATTCGGAAAGCAGCACCTAGTTGCTCTCGATTATCATTGTCAGGAAGTCGGTGATGTCGATTCCGGCAGTGCGGACCATCTTGGGCACAAGAGACGCACTCGTCATTCCCGGAATGGTATTCACCTCAAGGAAGTAAAGTCCTTCCCCGGCAAGTATGTAGTCCATTCTGACCACACCCTTGCAGCCGAGGTCGGCATAGAGCTGGCAGGTCGTGTTCTGCACAAGCTCGCGCTCCTGCTCGGAAACCGGAGCGGGACAGATCTCGTCGGAATTGCCGTTGTACTTGGCGTCATAGTCGAAGTACTCATTATGGCTGACGATCTCGATAAGGGGCAGGGCCTTGATCTGCTTGCCGTCAAAATATGCCGCACATGTGAGTTCGCGTCCGGTAACCCCCTGCTCCACCATCACAGATGCACATTCGGTGAATCCGAACTCCACAGCCGCCTTGAGCTCCTCAGGGGTCTTGACCATGGTGACGCCAAAGCTGCTGCCACCCTGGGTCGGCTTGACGAAAACGGGATATTTGAGCTTTGCATTGACCTTTGCGCAGAAAGCATCGACGTCCTGGCCCCTGCGGATCAGCGCATCGGGAGCGAAACGCACCTGGTCGCTGCTTCTGAGGTATGCCTTGCAGGCGTATTTGTCGAAAGCTATGGTGCTGGCATAGGAATCACAGCTGCTGAAAGGAACGTCGAGCATCTGGAGGTAGCCCTGCAGAAGACCGTTCTCACCCGGAGCGCCGTGCTGCACGATGTATGCGAAATCGAACTTTATCTTCTCGCCAAGAACGCTCACGCTGAAATCGGACTTGTCGATCTGAGGGCGGGCTCCTTCAGGGAAGGTGACGCGCATCGAATTGCGCTTGCGGTATGCAACGAGCTCCCACACGCCGAAACGTGCGAATATCTGATACACATCATATGCTGCGGAGTCCAGTCGCGAGGCGACGAACTCTCCGCTCCGGCATGCGACTTCCCATTCAGAAGAATCGCTGCCATAAATAACGGCTATTGCCTTGAACTTTCCCATATCTAGTTGAAATAGTAATCTTCTTCCGAGTCATGCTCTCCGACGTTGTCGCCACCGCCCTCGTCTCCGCCATAGCCACCGAGGAAGGTTCCGCCTTCAGAGCAATCCATATTGAGAGGGGTGACCCCTGGAGGAGCGATGAAGCGGTCGTCGCTGCCGATACCCAGAGTACCGTCCTTCAGACACTTGCGGTACCAGATACCCCAGATGGGAAGGGCCATGTTGGAACCGCCTCCCTGGGCGATGCTGTTGAAGTGGACCTGACGGTCCTCGCCGCCGACCCATACACCTGCCGTGATCTTGGGGCTGTAGCCTATGAACCAGCCGTCGGAGTTGTCGTTGGTTGTACCGGTCTTGCCGGCCAGCTCTCCGGTGAGACCGTAGACTCCGCGCAGACGCGAGCCGGTACCCTCGTTGACCACGCCCTTCATCATGTTGATCATGGTGAAGTCGGTCTGGGGCGAGATGGCCTCCCTGCGGCGGGTCGAGAAGTCGCCGAGCACGTTGCCGTTGCTGTCTTCGATCCTGGTCACATACTGAGGAGTGATGTACACGCCTCCGGAAGGGAAGGTGTTGAAGGCTGCAACCATATTGTATATCTCGACTTCGGCGGCACCCACGCAAAGAGAGTAAACTTCGTCAAGATGAGCGGAAACACCCATCTGATGAGCCATCTTCACAAGGGCATAGGGGCCGAGTTCCTTCATCAGGAATGCCGATATGTTGTTGGAACTGTGTGCGAGTCCCCACTTCAGGGTCACTATCTGGCCTATCCACTCTTCCTTGTCGGTGCTTCGGGGAGTCCATGTTCCACCCGTGGGCATGTCGAAGGTCTGGGGGCGGCACACCACGCGGTCGCAGGGAAGCAGACCTTCCTGCATTGCAAGCGTATAGAGGAAAGGCTTGATCGTGGATCCGACCTGGCGCTTGCCCTGACGGCAGTTGTCGAACTTGAAATAGCGGTAGTTGGGACCGCCCACGTATGCCTTCACATATCCGGTTCCGGGCTCTATCGCCACGAATCCGGTACGCAGGATGCTCTTGCAGTAGCGTATCGAGTCGTCGGGGGTCAGTGTGGTGTCGATGTAGCCCTTGCTGTTCCATGCGAAAAGGCGCATCTTCTCGGGCTTGCTGAACTGCGCGCGTATCTCCTCGTCGCTGAGTCCGGCCTTCTTGCCTATACGCCAGCGGTCGCTCCAGCGGCGCGCCTGCTGCATGACTATCTTTATGGTCTCATCGTCGACGTCATTGGCGAAGGGCTGGTTGCGCTTGTACTTGAGCTCGCGGTTGAAATCCTTCTGCAGCCTGCCGCCCAGATGTTCCGCAATGGCCTCCTCCGCATATTTCTGCATGCGGTAGTTGATGGTCGTGTATATGCGGAGTCCGTCGCGGTCGAGATCGTACGAGCTGCCGTCGGACTTCTTGTTCTTGTTCAGCCATCCGTAGATGGGATCCTCGCGCCAGCGCAGCGAATCGGCTGTGTACTCCTCAGGGTACTGATAGTTCGAGCGCTTGGGCTTTGTGGCATTCATGTCGCGGCGTAGCATGTCGCGGAAGTAGGGGGCGAGACCGGCATTGTGGTCCTGCACCTCATACTTGAGGGTGATGGGGATGGCACGGATGGAGTCACACTGGGCTTCAGTCAGATAGCCGGCCTTGGCCATCTGGCCGATCACGAAATTCCTTCTCTGGAGAGCATTCTCGGGATGCAGCGCCGGATTGTAGCGGGTGGGCTTGTTGACCATTCCCACGAGCATCGCGCTCTCCTCCACCGTCAGATATGAAGGCTCCTTGGCAAAGAATGTCTCGGAAGCGGCCTTGACGCCATATGCGCCCGAACCGAAGAAGATGGAATTGAGGTACATCGCAAGTATCTCATCCTTGGTGTAGTCCCTCTCGATCTTGACTGCGGTGATCCACTCCTTGAGCTTGGTGAACACCATGCGCAGCTTTCCGCCCTCCTTTCGGGGATAGAGCGTCTTTGCAAGCTGCTGTGTGAGGGTCGAACCGCCGCCCTGGCTGGAATCGCCAAGAAGAAGGGTCTTCACGGCAACTCGGCCGAGACTCTTGAAATCGATTCCCGAATGCTTGTAGAAACGGGCATCCTCGGTGGACACCGTAGCCTGGACAAGGCTGGGCGAAAGATCTTCATAGCCCACATATGTCCTGTTCTCTATGTGGAAAGTGGTGAGAACCTCTCCGTCTTCGGCAATGATCTGGGTTGCGAGCTTGTTGTCGGGATGCTCCAACTCCTCGAATGAGGGAATCCTGGAGAAAAGAGTCGTCAGCAGCAGGAGCACGAGCACCAGCGCGAACGGAGCCGCCACGCATATCCAGAACCATTTGATTATCTTTTTTCTGGTCTCTTCTTTCATCTTGTAAATTTACCTATAATTTTCCGTGATGAAATCACGGCCTAATTTCCAGTTTACAAAAATAGCATATAAATTTTGAATAATTCGGAGTTTGTGTTTTTCTTTGCAATCAGTTTTAACAAAGATTGAGAAAAATGGAGGGGAATCTGGTAATAGTGGAGTCGCCTGCAAAGGCAAAGACAATTCAGAAATTTTTGGGCGAGGGCTTCGTCGTGAAGTCCAGTTTCGGACACATACGCGACCTTCAGGACAAGAACCTGAGCATCGACATCGAGGGTGGTTTCATCCCCGAATACGTAATACCGGCAGCAAAGAAAAAGGTGGTAGCGGAGCTCAAGGCTGCGGCACAGAATGCCAAGACCGTCTGGCTCGCATCCGATGAAGACCGCGAGGGAGAGGCCATCTCATGGCACCTCGCGCAGACTCTGGGGCTCGACACCGGAAGCACCCACAGAATCGTCTTCCACGAAATCACCAAAGATGCGATACTCAACGCCATACAGAATCCCAGAAGCATAGACATGGGGCTCGTGAACGCGCAGCAGGCCCGAAGGGTTCTCGACCGTCTGGTCGGCTTCGAGCTGTCTCCGGTGTTGTGGAGGAAGATACAGCGCGGACTGTCTGCCGGACGCGTGCAGAGCGTCGCCCTCAGACTCGTGGTCGACAGGGAAAGGGAAATCGCCGCATTCGTCCCTGAGACCTATTATAAGGTGGACGGAAACTTCGTCGCATCGGGCAACAAGGTCAAGGGAACCCTCGACACCAGATTCAAAGGGATCGAGGACGCCATGAAGTTCCTGGAAGACAGCAAGGGCGCCTCATACTCGATCAAGTCCATCGACAGGAAAGAAGGCACCCGCATGCCCGCGGCGCCTTTCACCACATCCACGCTCCAGCAGGAGGCCGCACAGAAGCTCCGCTTCCCGGTAAGCGTGACCATGAGGGTTGCCCAGAGTCTGTACGAACGGGGTCTCATCACCTACATGCGTACCGACAGCACCAACCTCTCAAGCCTGGCAATAGGCACCGCCAAGCAGTACATCAACGAGAACTTCGGCCCCGAGTATCATCACGCCCGCCAGTTCAAGACCCATTCCAAGGGCGCACAGGAGGCGCATGAGGCCATCAGACCCACATATATCTCCAACACCGGGATCGAAGGCACGGCGCAGGAACAGAAGCTGTACAGCCTCATATGGAGACGCACCGTGGCCAGCCAGATGGCAGAGGCCAAGGTGATGAACACAAGCATAAAGGTGGCTTCGGACAAAAGGCCGGAACTCTTCGGCGTACAGGCCACACAGATACTCTTCGACGGCTTCATGAAGCTCTACACCTCGGAAGACACACAGGAAGATGCCGTGCTGCCCGAGATGCACATCGGCGACAAGCTCGAGTGCAAGGGAATAAATGCGGACTGCAAGTACACGCAGCCTGTGTCGCGATTCTCCGAAGGTTCCCTCGTGAAGAAGCTCGAGGAACTGGGAATAGGCCGCCCGAGTACATACGCCCCCACCATCAATACCCTGACCACCGGACGCGGTTACATAATCAAAGGCGACAAGGAAGGTCAGAAGGTCCAGGTCCGCAATCTCGCCCTCAAGGGTGGCGAGATCACCGAGTCTTCCAAGACAGAGACCATAGGAGCGGAGAAAGGCAGGCTCATCCCTCAGGACATAGGTATGATGGTAACCGACTACCTGACTGCAAACTTCTCTGACATAATGGATTACGACTTCACCGCAAACGTCGAGAAGGACTTCGACTCGATTGCCGAAGGCGAACTCGAATGGCAGAGCGTCATATCCAAGTTCTACTCTCCTTTCCACAACAAGGTGCAGGAGAGCATACAGGACAAGCAGTACAGCCACCTGGAGAGGACCATAGGCACCGACCCCGAAACAGGAGAGGTTCTGATTGCCAGGTTCGGACAGTTCGGTCCTTATGTCCAGAAGGGCGACGGCCCCGGCAAGGTCTGCGCGAGCCTCGGGAAAGGACAGCTCATCGAGAGCATAACTCTCGAAGAGGCTCTCCGTCTGTTCCAGCTGCCGCGCACCGTGGGAGAATATGACGGAATCAGCGTGATCGCGCTCAAAGGACGCTATGGCCCGTACCTGAGATACGGCGAGAAGAACATCTCTCTGCCCCGCGGCATCGACCCTCTAGGCATCACCATCGAGCAATGCGTCACCCTCATAGAGGAGACGAAGAGCAAGGATTCGCAAGTTGCTCTGATAAAGGAATTTGCAGGAAGGGACATCCAGGTCATCAACGGACGCTACGGCCCGTACATCAAGCACGCCGGGAACAACTACAAGATTCCCCGCGGAACTGATGCTGCCGCCCTTACGGAGGCAGAATGCCAGAAGATCATCGACTCGGCACCGGCTCCCTCTGCAGGCAAGACTCGCAGATTCTCAAAAAAAAGATAACATATGTCACGCTCAGAACTCGACTCGGTAGACCGCAAGATACTTTCCTCGCTGGTGAATGACGCCCGCAAGCCCTACCTCGAGATTGCACGGGAATGCGGCATCTCGGGGGCTGCCATACACCAAAGGGTGAACAAGCTTGAAGCGGCAGGAGTGATCACCGGAAGCAGGCTTCTCGTGAAGCCGGGTGCCATCGGGATGGGCGTATGCGCCTTCGTGTGCGTCTCACTGTCAGAACCGACCAAATACCACGAGGTCATCAGCGCCCTGAAGGCCGTGCCCGAGGTTGTGGAATGCCACTTTGTGACCGGAAAGTACTCGCTGCTGCTGAAGATCTACTGCAAAGACAACGACCAGTTCATCGACGTGCTTCTGCACCACATCCAGACCATCCCCTTTGTTCAGGAGACTGAGACCATGATTGCGCTGGAAACCGCCTTCGAGCGCCAGCTGAACATCAAAGATTCGCTTTAGACATCAGATAGTCCGCAAGAGGCAGGTCCTCCGGTGTGGTTATCTTCAGATTGAACCGTTCTCCCTCTATTGTGGAGAGCGGTATATTTTTGGCCTGCACCACCGATGCGTCATCTGTAAAGCTGGGCTCATATGCCTGTGTATAAGCATCTTTGATGACTTCCGACCAGAAGCACTGAGGGGTCTGCGCCCCCATTATCTCACTGCGCTGCGGGTCAGGATAACGGCCGTCCCTGTACTTCAGGGTGTCGGTCACAGGCACTACCGGGATAAGCGCCGGAACCTCCTGGGCACGGGCTGCCGCGGCCTGGATGAGGGCACTGCTGACCAGCGGCCTCACTCCATCGTGGATCATGACCACCGCCCCGTCGGGCACATGCGCAAGGGCATTCTGAACCGAATGGAAGCGGGTGATCCCACCGCTCACGAGTATCTGCGGAACATTGAATTCATGCTCTATGCAAAGTGCCTTCCAGCTGCTGAAATGCTTTTGCGGAAGCACTGTGATGATGGTCATTTCCGGCAGTTCTGCGTGAAATTTCCCGATGGTTCTCTGAAGGACCGGCACGCCTCCCAGTTCAAGGAACTGCTTGGGCACGGGGCCACCCATGCGGGAGCCGCTGCCTCCGGCTACAAAGATGCCATATAAATTTCTTTTCATACTCGCGGTTTCCATACCACAAATTTAACTAAATTTGCTTACTTTTGTATTTCAATACACATTATCAATCATTATGGCATTCAGGTTTTTGAATCAGGAACTCGCGATCGACCTCGGTACAGCCAATACCGTCATCTATCAGAACGACCAGATCGTTCTCGACGAGCCGAGCATCGTGGCCCTGGACAACAATACAGGAAAGTGCATCGCCATAGGCCAGAAGGCCAAGCTGATGCATGACCGCACCAATCCGGGAATCAAGACGGTACGTCCCCTCCGGGATGGTGTGATTGCAGACTTCAACGCTGCGGAGATGATGATCCGCGGCTTCATCAAGCAGGTGAACTCGAAGCATCACAGCCTGTTCACCCCCAACCTCAAGGTTGTGATCGGCATCCCCTCAGGTTCGACCGAAGTCGAGATCCGAGCCGTGCGCGACTCATCGGAGCACGCCGGAGGACGTGACGTATTCCTCGTTTACGAGCCTATGGCATCAGCCCTCGGAATCGGACTCAACGTGCTCGCGCCCCAGGGAAACATGGTTGTCGACATAGGCGGCGGTACCACCGAGATCGCAGTCATCTCACTGGGCGGTCTGGTGCAGCAGGATTCCATCCGTACTGCAGGTGACGTGTTCACCTCAGACATCCAGTACTACCTGCGTCAGCAGCATAACATCCGCGTGGGCGAGATCACCGCGGAGAAGATCAAGATTGCAGTGGGAGCCGTCATCCCCGACCTCGACGAGGAACCCGAACCGTTCATCGTACGCGGACCGAACCTCATGACAGCCCATCCCGTCGAGGCAACCATCACCCACCAGGAGATCGCACACTGCCTTGACAAGTCGATTGCAAAGATCGAGAGTTCGATCCTCCACGTGCTGGAGACCACTCCCCCCGAGCTTTACTCCGACATTGTCGAGAACGGCATCTACCTTTCAGGTGGCGGTGCGCTTCTTCGCGGACTTGCAAAGAGATTCACAGACAAGGTCAACATCCAGTTCCACGTTGCGGAGGATCCCCTTCACGCAGTTGCACGCGGAACATGCGAAGCCCTCAAGCATACGGACCACTATCAATTCCTGATGCGATAGATGCCCAAGAACAGCAAGGCTTTCCTTCCACTCATAACTGCAGCAATCTTCATCGCAATGGAGATTGCTGCAGTTGCTATGCTCAAGAGCAGCAGCACCCTGCAGGACGTGTGGCTCAACCGCGCGTCGCACCGGGTCATGGGCAAGCTCTGGAGCGGAGGAGAGACCGTGCGGAACCACTTCTCCCTCTCCAGGCAGAACGATGCGCTGACCCAGGAGAACTTTGCCCTGAGGGAGCGTCTTCGTGAATACGAGCTCGCCCGCGAGGCGGCCGTGGAAGCCGGGGAATCGGCGTCGATGGCCGGCAGGCGCTTCACCTACATACCCGCCACCGTGGTCAAGATGAGCCGGAATTCCATGCACAACTACATCATCCTCAACAAGGGCAGTGAAGACGGAGTCACGACCCACAGCGGAATCATCACCAGCAAGGGCGTGGTAGGCATCATCAGCGCCGTCGACAAGCACTACAGCTACGGCCTCACCCTGATGAACACCAACGTCAGCGTCAGTTCGCGCGTAGGGCGCTCGGGCATGGTGAGCCCTCTCATCTGGGACGGAAAGAACAGCAACAGGGGCATGCTCAAGGACATCCCCCTGCACTACAACATAGAGCCGGGCGACACCGTTGTCACCAGCGGATTCTCCAACATCTTCCCCGCCGACATACCCGTCGGCATCACAGGGGAGACCGAGGTGGTCTACGGCTCAACCAGCCAGACCGAAGTCATCCTGTTCCAGGAATTCGGTGCGCTCAGATACGTCACGATAGTCAAGAACCCGGAGCGGGACGAGATCTCGGCTCTGGAAAAAAGGGAGGAACTCAGATGAGAAAGCCAGGATTCCTTCTTCTCTACATTCTGCTGCTGACGGCGAACATCCTGCTTGGGGTCTACTGCAGCTTCTCAAGCCTCTTCACGCTCACCCTGCTGCCCGTCATGATTCTGTGCATCCCCATCAAGAGAGACACGATCTTCTGCATGGGCGCCGCCTTCGTGACAGGTTTCCTTGCCGACTTCCTGCAGGACGGCATGCTCGGGATATCCATACTCTCCCTTGTTCCCATAGGACTCATGCGCAAGGGCATCATCCAGCTGGTATTCGGCTCCGAAGTGTTCTCACGCGGTGAGGACATCTCGTTCCGGCGCCAGGGACTGGGCAAGATGACGCTTGCCATCGCAATGGTCACCGGCATCTATCTGGCGATCTACATCTTTGTGGACTGCGCAGGCACGATGCCCAGGTCATTCTGCCTCATGCGCTGGATCATCTCCCTGGCCGGAAATACCGTCATCGGCGCCTTTGCCGCCGACCTTCTCACCAAAGACGAACTGGGACGATGGAGATAAACCGCAAAAACAAGCTTCTTATCGGTCTGGGGGTGGTTGCAGCCATCCTCCTCGGCAAGCTGTTCTACATCCAGGTCATTGACGGATCATACAAGCGCAGTTCGGAGAACAACTCCATGGTCTATGACTGGATCTATCCCCCGCGCGGAGTCATCTACGACCGCAACGGCGAGATCCTGGTGGGCAACAAGGTCTGCTACGACATCATGGTAACCCCCAGGGAAGTGCGCGATTTCGACACCCTTGCACTGGCAAAGTCGCTGGACGTGGATGTGGAATTCATCAGGGAGAAGATGGCCTACTACCGCAAGTACCGCAGCAAGATAGGCTACCAGACCCTCGTGTTCATGAAGCAGGTCCCGATGGAGACCTACATGAAATTTGCGGAGGAGCAGTTCTACTACCCGGGATTCAAGGCACTGGTCCGCAGCGTGAGGGAGTACCCCTTCAACGCCGGCGGCAACCTGCTCGGCTACATATCCGAAGTCAACAAGGACGAGATCGCAAAGGACCCCGAAGTCTACAAACCCGGCGACTACATAGGCAAGACCGGCCTTGAGAAGGCAAGGGAGGCCGACCTCAGAGGAGAGAAGGGCTACCACATCTACCTCCGCGACTCACGCAACCGCACCCGTTCGGCATATGAGGACGGCGCATACGACAAGGACGCCGTGCCCGGCCACGACATAGTGACCACAATCGACGCCAACCTGCAGCAGTACGGCCAGAGGCTGATGAACGGCAAGGTGGGCTCCGTGGTGGCGATAGAGCCGTCTTCCGGAGAGATCCTGGCCATGGTCAGCAGCCCCGGAATCAACGTGGATGTGCTTCCCGAATTCAGCAAGCACTACAGCCGCCTGATGAAGGACCCGCGCAAGCCCATGTTCAACCGTACCGTGCAGGCCTCCTACCCTCCCGGATCGGTGTTCAAGCTCATCAACGGACTCATAGGACTGCAGGAAGGAGTGCTGAAGCCATCCGACGCGTATCCCTGCAACCATGGTTTCCCCTACGGAAACGGCCGCAACCTGGGATGCCACTGGCATTCATCGCCTCTGAGGCTGATGGACGCCATCGCAACCTCATGCAACGGCTACTTCTGTTACGTGTTCCGCAACGTACTCAACAATCCCAAGTACGAGAGCATACAGCAGGCATTCGACAAATGGCGCGAATACGTGCTCAGCTTCGGCTTCGGCCGCAAACTGGGCAGCGACTTCCCCTCCGAACTGGGAGGCAACATACCGACATCCAAGTTCTACGACAAGGTCTACGGCAAGAAGGGATGGAAGTTCACCACCATCGTCTCCCTCTCGATCGGGCAGGGAGAGATCGGCGCAACCCCGCTTCAGATTGCCAACCTGGCCGCCATCGTGGCCAACAGGGGCAGCTACTTCATACCCCATCTCGTGAAGGACTCGGAGGGCGTTGAAATCGACCCCAAGTACCATGAGCGCCAGTACACACTGGTCGACACCGCATATTTCAACATTGCAGCCAGGGGAATGTACATGGCCGTCAACGGCGGCGGAACGGCTGGCGGAACGGCATTCCGCGCGTGCCTGCCCGAACTCGACGTGTGCGGAAAGACCGGTACCGCGCAGAACCCCCACGGAAAGGACAATTCGGTATTCATCTGCTTTGCCCCCAAGGATGACCCCAAGATCGCCATTGCCGCCTATGTGGAGAATGCCGGCTTCGGTGCAACCTGGGCTCTCCCTGTGGCTTCGCTGATGATGGAGAAGTACCTCACCGGAGAAATCCGGGAAAGCCGGCGCGGCATGGAGGAGAACGTGCTCAACACAAGATTCTTTGCAGAAACGGAACAATGATAATCGAAAACGGCACAGCAGGCGGCGATACAAGCGGCCGCGGATTGTTGCAGACAGTCGACTGGCGTCTGGTCGGTTGCTGGCTGGCGCTTGTGCTGTTCGGCTGGATCAACATCTACGCCGCAGTCCGCTCCGGCGACCCCACCAGCATCTTCGACCTTGGCTGCAATGCGGGCAAGCAGGCACTCTGGATCGGCACGTCGGTGCTCCTTGCCATATTTGTCCTGTTCGTGATAAACCCGCATCTGTGGGAGGTCATATCCGTACCTTCCTACGCAGTGGTGTATGTGCTGCTGGTCGCCGTGATCTTCCTGAGCAAGGATGTGAAAGGCTCGCATTCGTGGTTCGAACTGGGCCCGGTGAAGTTCCAGCCGGCGGAATTGAGCAAGATCACGACGTCCCTTGTGCTCGCGGCCTTCATGAGCAGGCCGAACTTCAAGATGAGCAGGCGCAGGGATTTCCTCATCGCCGCAGCGATAGTACTGTTCCCCATGCTCACCATCGTGGCGGAATCCGAGACAGGATCAGCCCTGGTGTATGTGGGATTCATATTTGTATTCTACCGTGAAGGTTTCAGCGGATGGTTCCTCTTCATGATGGGAATGGCCATCCTGCTGTTCATCCTGACGCTGGTGACCAACTGGTGGATATCGATGATTGTGCTGGGCGTGGTTTGCCTTGCCTACTACATCAATGTGCTGAGGCACTCCCGCAGGGCCGCCAGAGTGCGCAGGGTGTCGCTGCGGAACATGATAATCGCGTTCGCCGCCGGAGTGGTGATGATCTTTGCCACCAACTTCCTTTTCAACCATGTGCTGCAGGAGCACCAGCGGGCCCGAATCGAGGTGCTGCTCGGCATGAAGGAAGACCCTTCCGGCGTGGGATACAACGTCAGACAGAGCATGATAGCCATAGGCTCGGGCGGATTCTTCGGCAAGGGCTACCTCAACGGCACCCAGACAACATACGGCTTCGTGCCCGAACAGAGCACCGACTTCATATTCTGCACAGTTGGAGAGGAATGGGGATTCGTGGGCTGCCTGTTTGTGATACTCATATATGCGCTGATGATAGCCTGGATCATACAGGACGCCGACCGCGCGAGAGAAAGCTTCACCAGAATATACGGGTACGGACTGGCGTCCTGCCTGTTCATGCACCTGTTCATCAATATTGGAATGACCATAGGCCTGATGCCGGTGATCGGCATTCCCCTGCCGTTGTTCTCGTACGGAGGCTCGTCTCTCTGGGCCTTCACGACCATGCTGTTCATATTCATCGCCCTGAACAAACAGGGCAAGAAGTACTTCTGATGAAGAGACCCGCCGCTGTTCTGGCAGGTCTTGCCATCGCGCTCACGATGACGGCCCAGACAGTTCCCGGAGCCCGCGCCGAAGGGATGCCCGGCACGCAAGGCACAGGGGCAGGTGCCGGCAGCTTCGACCATGATCTGCGGGCGCTGAGGAACCAGCTGGCGCCAGGGTTCACATATGACTACGGCAACCATATCCAGTATATCCCGGGAGTGGCCGTCTGGGGCATGAAGGCCTGCGGCGTGACCGGGCGCTACGACTGGGGCCAGATGGCCGTGGCACATGCCGGCGGTGCGGTGGCAAGCCTCATACTCGACCATGGCCCCAAATGGGTGATCGACAGGATGAGACCTGACGGATCCCGCGCGAACTCATTCCCCTCCGGACATACCACAACGGCATTTCTCACCGCCACCTGGCTGCAGAAGGAGTACGGCGACAGCCTGCCCTGGCTATGCGGCATAGGCTATGGCATGGCAACTCTGACGGCTCAGCAGAGGATACTGCGGAACAAGCACTGGACTACCGACACCATGGCCGGCGCAGTGCTGGGCGTGGCGGCGGCCGAGCTGGGATACTGGCTGTCAGACATCATCCTCGGAAGGCACAGCTACAGGTTCTTCGACGAGTTCAGCTACGATACCTCTCTGAAATACTGGGACGTGACCTACTGGTACAGCCGCCGGCTGGCCTTCGACGGCCGGCACGGAGCATCTGCCAGCCTGCAGGTACAGGCGCCGCTGGGCGCACACTGGGGCCTGGCAATGCGCGGTGCGGCCAGCAACATAGACGATACCAGGGCGATACTGTCGACCCTGGGAGGCGCATATTATGTCCGCCAGACAGCACCCAGGGCCGAAATCGGGGCACATGTGCTCGCCGGAGCGGGTTGGTGGAACAATGCCCGGGGACTCGGCGGCCAGGCCCCCGGCACCGGATCGGCTGACGAGGGCTTGTCTTCCGCATGGCGCGCCGATGGCTGCGGCTTCGACTTTGTGGCCGGCCTCTCGGCAGCCTGCGCCCTGACCCAGTCCGCCAAGATACGCGTCATCGCCGAATGGGAAACCTTCCCCGCTGACGGCTGGCTCAATTGCATCAACCTTGGTCTTGGCGGGAGCATCTATTTCTAATTTAGCGCCTTTATGTGCGCACTACCGAAATATTGGAGGCAGTGAGCACACCTCCCGGATATCCTCGTTGATTTTCAATAAATTACGAAATGTCGCGTGCGCACTACCCCGAAATATTTGGCATTGCGCACACTTTGTTTATTTTTCCTGAGGCATGTCTGGTGGAGTTTCGCCGAACAAGGCCAGGACAAACTTTGGATCAAGGCGAAGAACGCGAGCCAGACGGCGGGGTGATGCCCCGGTCTTCTTCCGCAATGATCTAAGCATGGATATCTTCTCCGCTTTTGTCAAAAGCGTCAAGCTTGTCTTTCCAAACCGCATCTTTGATATCGCCGCCGCTTCGGCATAGAGCTCATTGTCATCATACTTGACCTCGTGGCTGACATATATGGATT
Source organism: Candidatus Cryptobacteroides choladohippi (assembly GCA_018065985.1). Lineage (GTDB taxonomy): Bacteria > Bacteroidota > Bacteroidia > Bacteroidales > UBA932 > Cryptobacteroides > Cryptobacteroides choladohippi. The sequence continues at coordinate 1,045 of JAGHSF010000030.1, read as the reverse complement.
CCTGCTCAACTGAATCAGTCAATGCCAGGCATCTGTAGAACTCCGTTCTGCCAGCGAACAGCCGTTCAACAAAAGAATAATCGATAAAGGACTTGAGGTATATTGAGCCATCCGCCATTATCCTCAGTCTGCTGCTGGAAATATCAGCTCTTGACTTCAGGATCTGCCTGCACTTCCTCGTCGGAAGAGATGATACAGGATACGTCACCGGCGTTGCATTGTTGAAATAGGCGTCAAACGAAGACCACCGGTAGTCTTCGGCACGGCGGACTATTCCAGCAATAACGGGATTCAGCAGGACATAGGCTATACAGTTCCTGAGATAACGCACGTCACATATCTCTTTTGGGTCGGCAGGTATTCCGGAATACACTTTATACATGCCGTGTGTCAAGGAAGCGTAATGGGCGTAATCCCGCTTGTAAGATAAAGAGAACTCCAGGGCCTGCTGAAGGGCCTCGCACCAGATGACAAAGTGAGAGTGGGTCGACATGTGGACTGAAGCCACGATGTGCACGGCAGACTTCTCGGCACATAATGCCGAAATGATGTTGGCCTGACGATAATCATCGTCACACGTGTGAACGATTCCGTTGAGTTCGCCGTCAGTGCACACATGGAAAAAGCGCACGGCATCCCCGGAGTAGGGAAAATTGAAGTCATACATAGTTTAAGCCATCGCGGATTTGCCGCTACACTGCAAGATAATCAATTTTTCATTATCTTTGCACTCACATCACTGCCTTGGTGGTGAAATGGTAGACACGAGGGACTTAAAATCCCTTGGACAGAAATGTCCGTGCGGGTTCGATTCCCGCCCGAGGCACAAATTGATTTGCAAGTAATTGGTTTTCAATTACTTGCATTTTTCTTTTTACAAAAAATGGGGCAATTTGACCATATTTGACCAATTTGTTGGGGTCACCTGGACAAAAAGTAGGATGATTTGCTCCTGATTTTTGCTGGGTGGACAAAAAGTAGGATGGACCGGGCAAAAGTCAAGCGCGAGGAGAGCCCTTGTGGCGAGCTCCCCGCAGCGCTTGAT
>JAGHSF010000004.1 GCA_018065985.1 Candidatus Cryptobacteroides choladohippi | reverse complement strand
CTTACAGAACTGTTTGCAAAACCTAACTACAATATTGTCAATGAACTTGATGGTTACAGTGAACCAACTTTGTTTTAAATGTTAAACTTTATAATAATCGTCCACAACTTTTAGTGGACAGCAATGTTTGCAGGTTATGAAGATAAAAAGCATCATCGTCTCAATATTGTTCACACTGGTATCGACGTGGACGTTTGCACAGTCGCAGCCGCAATCGCAGGCGGCGGCAGGCACGCAGCATTCCCCTGCCGCTCAGATGGGGCAGTACAGCGGTCGATCGGCCCAGCAGAATTCCACGGAACTCAGCCGGCAGGAGCAGGAGGACAGGGATGCCGCGACGGCAAAGAACATGGCCAGAGCAGGCCGCGGCAAGGTGACCGAGGGCATCTCGCCCGATGCCATGATGATATTCACCCACAAGTGCAACTCGAAGTACGACACGCAGATGACCCTCAACAGGGTGGGCAATCTGTACAGACTCATGCCACGCAAGCTGAAAAGGGAGATAGGCCAGGTGTACTACCCTGCCCTGCGCAAAGGCCTGCAGGAGCATGACGAGATGAAGTTCCTTGAGGCAGATGCCGGCAAGCAGGTCCTGGACGACGGCACACTGAAGATCGACCTGTCCTTCCCCAAGTTCTACCTCACAATGGACCATGTCAGCTGGGCGGACCTTGACCATCTGTTCCTCGCCTATTTCAAATGATATAAATCAAAAGACATACAATGAAAAAATCAGTTCTGATGGGTATTGCATTAACCCTCGTGGCACTCGGCACAGCCACTTCCTGCAAGTCAGAGCAGGAGAAAGTCCCCGCAATCGACCTTACAAACCTTGACACCTCTGTCAAACCCGGCGACGACTTCTACGCATACGCCACCGACGGCTGGAAGAGAAAGAACCCCCTCAAGCCCGAATTCTCAAGATACGGCGCCTTCGACGTGCTCGCCGAGAACAACCAGATACGCCTCAACGAGCTCTTCCAGAGCCTCGCAAAGCTCAAGACCAAGCCCGGTTCCGTGGAGCAGAAGATAGCCGACCTCTACAACATGGGACTCGATTCCCTCAAGCTCAACGAACAGGGCATCGCCCCCGTCCTGCCTGCAATCCAGGCACTTGAGAGCGTGGCCGACCTCGAGAGCTTCGCCATCGCAAGCGCAGAGTGCGACATGAACGGCGTGGGCAGCATCTACGGCGGCGGTGTGAGCACCGACCTCATCGACAGCAACATGCAGATATTCTACATGTCAGAGAGCGGCCTCGCCATGGGCAACCGCGACTATTACCTGCTTCCCGAGCATGAGGCTCTCCGCAAAGGCTACAAGGACTTCCTCGTGAAGGTCTTCGGCCTCGCAGGATTCGAGAATGCCGAGGAGATGGCAACCGACGCCTATGACGTGGAAATGGCGATCGCAGTTCCCTACTGGTCAATGGTCCAGCAGCGCGACATCATGGCCTCATACAACCCCATGAGCAGCGAGGAGATGTTCGCAGCCTACCCCAACCTGCATCTCGACAGCTACTGCCAGACCCTCGGCGTCCCCGCCCAGGAGAAGCTCGTGGTCGAGCAGCCCTCGTACTTCAAGGCCATCAACGACTATGTCGCCAGCGTAGACCCCAAGGTCCTCAGGCACTACCTCCAGGCAAGAGTCCTCAGGGACGCATGCGGAGCGGTGAGCGACGAGTTCTACGCTGCATCATTCGACTTCTTCTCACGCCAGATGGCAGGCGTGCAGGAGCAGAAGCCCCGCTGGAAGAGAGCCATGGCCGTTCCCAACGGCCTGCTCGGCGAAGCTGTCGGCCAGATGTATGTGGCAAAGTACTTCCCCAAGGAGGACAAGGAGCGCATGCTGCAGATTGTCAAGAACATACAGGCATCCCTTTCCGAGCACATCGCAGCCCTCGACTGGATGAGCGAGGCAACCAAGGCAAAGGCACAGGAGAAACTCGCAAACTTCACCATAAAGATCGGCTACCCCGACAAGTGGAAGGACTACTCAACACTTGAGATCGACCCCTCGAAGAGCTACTACGAGAACCTCGTTGCAGCCTCACGCTGGTACACCGCCGACAATCTCTCCAAGCTCGGACAGCCCGTAGACCGCGAGGAGTGGCTCATGAGCCCCCAGACCGTGAACGCATACTACAACCCTACCACCAACGAGATCTGCTTCCCCGCAGGAATCCTGCAGCCGCCGTTCTTCAACACCAACGCCGACGACGCAGTCAACTACGGTGCCATAGGTGTAGTGATCAGCCACGAGATGACCCACGGATTCGACGACCAGGGCCGCCTCTTCGACAAGGACGGCAACATGAACAACTGGTGGACAGAGGAGGACGCAAAGGCATTCGAGCAGAAGACCGCGAAGCTTGTGGAGCAGTTCGACCAGGTTGAGGTGCTGCCCGACGTATTCGCGAACGGTAGCGCGACCCTCGGCGAGAACATCGCCGACCAGGGAGGCCTCCGCATCGCCTTCACAGCAATGCAGAACTCATTCGGCGGCAATCATCCGGAGCCCATCGACGGCTTCACCGCAGAGCAGCGCTTCTACCTCGGCTATGCCGCCGTATGGGCGCAGAACATCACAAAGGAGGAGATGCAGCGCCGCGTGCTCATCGACGTTCACTCACTGGGCGAGCACCGCGTAAACGTCAGCCTAAGAAACATCAGCGACTTCTTCGAGGCATTCGGCATCAAGGAAGGAGACAAGATGTTCAGACCTGAAGAGGAACGCGTAATCATCTGGTAATCATGAACATCTTCCGCAAATTCACAACGGCGTTCTACTTCATTCCGCTGCTGGTCAGCTGCCGGAACCTTCCGGAGACCCTCGACACAATCGAAGTGAACGGACAGACACTGCTGTACTCCGTGCGCGGTCCCGAAAACGGGAAGCCCGTGGTGCTCATGCACGGCAACGGAGGTTCGCACGAAAGCATCAGGACACAGTCCCTGCAGCTCGCCAAGGCGGGTTACAGGGTTTACTGCCCGGATTCCCGCGGGCAAGGGGCAAACGCACCGCTCGACGAGTACCACTATGCCGACATGGCCGAGGACTGCTACTGCTTCATCAAGGCTCTCGGTCTCGAGAAGCCCGCTGTAGGCGGATGGAGCGACGGCGGCATAAACGCGCTGCTGCTAGAGATGGCACATCCCGGCACCTGCGGCCTGATAATGGCGGCCGGCGCGAATCTCTATCCCGACTGCGGCGACGGCTTCGAGGAATTCAAGAAATGGATTCTGGAAAACGGCACTCCGCTTGCCCTGATGATGCTCGACGAACCTCAGATTGACCCGAAGGACCTCGGTGCCATCAAGTGCCCCTCGCTCATCACCGCAGGCAGCAAGGACCTCATCAGCGTGGAGCACACGACACTGATAGCGGATTCGATTCCGGATTCCGAGCTTGTGATATTCCCCAAGGCCACGCACAGCAGCTACATCAAGAGGAATCCCAGATGGGGCCGCTGCATGCTGGACTTCTTCGCAAGGCACGGATACTAGACGGAAATCCTGATTTTTCACTTCTCGGGAGGCATCTTTCGAAGAGAGTGCGAACATAGACAAATTTTCACTAACTTTGTTATTCCAAACAATACTACAGAGATGTACAGAAAGTTTGATCCTGTCGAAGGCAAAAATGCCGAAATCATCGAAGCAGTCATGAACTGCGAAGAGGTAAAGAACATAGATGAGGGGCTCCAGTTCAAGGTCCGTCTTTGCGTCGAGGAAGTCGAAGAGAACATCCTCAGCTATTCCGGTACCACATGGGTATCCATCCAGGCAGAGGAGGACGGCAATTCGCTTGTCATCTGCTTCAAGGACGGAGGCACCCCGTTCGACCCTCTTGCGAAAGACGACCCCGACATAACATCCAACCTTGACGACCGCGAGGTGGGCGGCCTGGGCATCTTCCTCTGCAAGCAGATGATGGACAGCATAGAATACCGTCACGAGAACGGCAGCAACATTCTCACCATGAAGCTCAGGATTGCATGAACGCGACAAGGTCTCTTTCCACAAAACTGAGCCTTTTCATCCTGGCTCTGACTTCGGTGGTCTTCATCCTGACCATCGGGGCGGCCGCCATATCATCTCATATCCTCATAACCGACGAGGCGACCAAATCGCTCGAGAACCTGCGAGATGCCACAATCAAGGACATGGAAAAGACGCTCCAGAACATCGAGTTCGCCGTTGAAGCTTCGTCCTGGCTTGTGAATGAGAACAAAGACAAGGAGGAATACCTGTACCATATCACCGACAGGATAGTCTCCGAGAACGAAAACATAGTTGGAAGCGCAATCGCATTCTGCCCCGGCTACTTCAGGAAGGAGCACTGGTTCGCGCCATTCTCATATGTGGATGAAAGCTCCGCCCAGGTCAAGTCCAAGCAGCTTGGAAGCGAGGACTACGACTACTTTGACATGGAGTGGTACAAGATTCCGGCAGAGACAGGCCAGCCGCATTGGAGCGAGCCATACTTCGACGAGGGCGGTGGAGGCTACCTCATGTGCACCTACAGTTTCCCTGTATACGACGAAAACTATGGCCTGTATGCAGTGATGACCGCGGACATCACCCTCAAGTTCATCGAGGACGTCCTCGAGAGCATAAAGCCCTACGAACATTCTGTCGTCTCGCTGATGACCCGTAACGGCAACTACTTGAAGACCAGAACCAACGTCGAGAAATACGGCACATCGATCTTTGCCACCCTGGACTCCACGAGCCGCGCAAAGAACTACAACGTCAACGCGGTTGTGGAGGCAATAATGAGCGGAAAGAAGGGACACATGCAGTATGCTGCCGACGGGCACCTGTGCTTTGCCGTCTACGGCCCCCTCAGCAACGGATGGCTCGCGACCATTGCCACCGACTACAAGGACGTGCACGAGCGCAGTTCGATCATGCGCAACCTGCTCAGCATCATAGGAATCTTCGGTCTGATCATCATGTTCCTGATCAGTTTCTTCACCATAAGGAAGATGACAAAGCCGCTCACGCAGATCAGCGAGGCTGCAGAAGGTATCGCAGGAGGAAACTTCAACATGGCACTCCCCGAGATCGATACCGATGATGAGGTACGCCAGCTGAGGGACTCCTTCGAGATGATGCAGAACTCCCTCCAGGAATACATCGACGACCTCAAGACCACAACGGCGGCGAACGAACGCTTCGAGAGCGAGCTCAGCATCGCCAGCAAGATACAGATGTCGATGCTGCCAAAGGAATTCCCCAATCATGACGGCATAGACCTGCACGCAATCCTCAAGCCGGCCAGGGAAGTGGGAGGCGACCTGTATGACTTCTTCGTCAGGGACAACTGCCTGTACTTCGTCATTGGCGACGTTTCGGGAAAGAGCGTGCCGGCAGCCCTGATCATGTCGATTGCAAGGTGCGCATTCCGCATCTGCTCCCACTACGAGCAGGAACCAAAGTATATCGTGACCGGCATGAACAGGTCGCTTTGCTCAAGAAACGACGCTCAGATGTTCGTGACCTTCTTCCTTGGAAAGCTCGACCTAGGCACGGGTCTGCTCAAATACTGCAACGCCGGGCACAACCCCATTATTGTCAACGGCAGATATCTGGATGTGAAACCCAACCTGGCTCTCGGCCTGATCAGCGATTTCACATACGAGCAGCAGGAGGTTCAGCTGGACGGCGGAGCATGCATCACACTCTACACCGACGGCATCACCGAAGCTGAACGCGAAGACAAGCAGCAGTTCGGCGAGGATGCGCTCCTCAAGTGCACGGCTGAAACCGGCGGACTGAGCGCTGAAAAGAGCAACGAACTGATAATAGACAAGTTGCTGGCATTCACAAAAGGGAATGTCCAGAATGACGATATTACAATCATGACAATCAAGATAAACAAATAACAATGGAAGTTTCAATCAACAAGACTGAAGACAAGACTCTCGTAAAGGTGAACGGCAGAATCGACACTACAACAGCCGAGAGTTTCAACGAAGCCATCGCTCCCCTCATGGCTCCCGAAGCCGGAGCGATAGAGATTGACTGCTCCGAGCTTGACTACACATCAAGCCAGGGCCTCCGTATTTTCCTGATGCTCCAGAAGGCGGTTTCAGCCAACAAGGGCAGCCTTGTGCTCACGAACATGCAGGCCCCTGTGAAGGAAGTCTTCGACATCACCGGATTCTCTTCAATCATCAAAATCATCTGATCCCAGATGGTGCCGGTCCTGATAGACCTTCAGGAATACGAACACGCGGGAGAAGGCGCAAATGGAACCAGCTACAATCACAGGACGGACGAGTCTGTGATGCTGAAGCTGTACAATGAGTCGGCTCCATGCGAGGCTATCATTTCGGAACTGGAAGCCGCGCACAAGGTTTGGGCTCTGGGAATTGCGACTCCCAGGCCGGGACAGATGGTGAGCGACGGGAACGGGCGCCTAGGCATACGGTTCAAACGGATCGGAAACAAGAAATCTTTCGCACGCGCGGTCGGCGACGACCCCGGGCATGTGGAAGAATATGCCCGCCGGTTTGCACGGATGTGTCTTGAACTGCATTCCACGCATCTCCCCGAAGGGGAGTTCAGGGACATCAAGCAGATCGACCTTGAACTGCTGGAATCGAATCCATACTTCACCGAATCGGAAAAAGCCAGGGTGGCCGCTTTCATAAAGGCCGCCCCTGATGCGGATACCGCCATCCATGGCGACCTGCAGTTCGGCAATGCCATCTTCGGAGATGGCGGCGAGTTCTTCATCGACCTGGGAGACTTCGCATGCGGCTCGCCTTTGTTCGACCTGGGGATGGTCCTGCTGACCTGCAAGTACGAAGGGGAGGACTTCCTGCGCGAGGCCTTCCACATGGAGCCGGACACCGCAGGCAAGTTCTGGTACTATTTCGCGAAGGAATACTGGGGCGAGGAGTGCGACCCGGACGAGATGGACAGGAAACTACGACCTTTCGCCGGCCTCAAGACGCTTATCATCGAGAGAGACGCCAGAACGTATTTCCCCCACTTCCACGCTCTTCTTGCGGAAGTCCTTCAGGGGTAGGAAGGACTCGTCTCCAGGCCCCTCGGTGATGCGGATCCTGACAGAGTTGTTCCCCATCATCGCCCTCAGCACATCAGTCACCTGCTCCTTGACGACGGGCGACAGCCATTCGAACTCCTTTATGTTGCGGCTGTCGATCTCGGCCTCGAGTTCGGCACGCAGCCTTTCGCTCATCATATGGGTGAACTTCGCGGCCCTGCTGTCGGAGACATCCGGAAGGCCGTGGCCCAATATCGACTTGGACCGGTACGTCTTGGCGAACTCCCACTTGAGCTGCTTGCGGGAATACGAGATGATTCCCGGATGGAAATTGGCCAGGTCGAGCACGTTGGCCTCGGGGGAATAACGGAACTTCACATCCTCCAGCCTGATGCCGTATTCGACGACGATGTCTGCACGCAGGGCTCCCTGGAAGGTCAGGTTGTCCTGCTCGCGCACATACGGGCGCACGAAGGAAGTGTCGACGTTCATCGTGGCGATATGCAGGATGGGGTTGATTCCCGTGACATTGATGCGGGTGGAGTTCTTCTCGGCCAGTTCGCGGTCAAGCTGCCTGACAGTCCTTTTCAGTTCACGGATCTCATGGCTGTCGGTGCGTGAGAATGCCTTCCATGCAAGGAGCCCTATCACAACGCCGCAGATGATGTATCCGCTTACCCTGGGATATGTGGGATATACCAGAATACGGGTGACAAGAAACGTGAGCGCCACTGCAGCAAGCGACACCGCAAGCCATATGAAATCTTTCTTCATAATTTTTTATGTCACGACAAATGTATCTATATTTGCGTTAACCGCAAAATACCGGACTTCTATCCTATGTCTATACAGAACATCATCATCGAGGGCAGAATAATTCCGATGGCCATTCTCACCATCGTCCTTGCCATACTGGTCATTGCTCGTTTCAAGAGCCATTCCTGGGTCAAGTACATCGGCATCGGGGCCCTTGTAATCAGCATATTCCTCGCGACCTGCACATTCATCAGCGCAAGCGCAACGATTGTCGGGCTCGACGACAGCGTCTCCGTCTCCCAAACGGCATGGACCAGCGTGCATACGGCCGGCATCGACATGGCTTACGGCCTGCTCATCTACCTGGTCTCGCTGATTTTCAGAGGACAGCTCAAATCCAAGAAGCGCAAATAAGAAATAGAACAACATGCCTACATTCAGAGATTTATACGACAAACTGGCCACCCTCAGCCCGGAGCAGCTGGACTGCGAGATCAAGGTCATTCCCGTTGGATTCACCGACTCCGATGCCGCAGCGATACTGCGCTACGACGTCATTCCGGAAGTTCTGGAGATAACAAAGGCGCCACGCGACCTCTACCATTGCAAGCCCAGCGGAGAGGATTCCGAATGGATGGAGCCGAGCATCTGCGACTTTTCCGAAGATGAGGTAAAGGAAATGGAAATAGACACAGACCCCGACTACACACTCATCTGCCACAAAGGCGAGATGATACTCAAGATCAAGGATGGCGTCGAGATCATTCCCTCCGAAGAAGCTCACCTGGGCAACCTCGACACCAGCATAATGAAGTTATAGGGCAAGCGGGGGCTCCCATGGGGCAGCCCATCACAAACCGACCAAAAAGATTCACATCATGAACGAAGAAAAATACATTTCAGGAGCATTCTGGTATTACAACATAGATTTGTCCGTACGCTATGAGATTCAGATGAAGGACAGCGTAGACGGCGTGTTGCTGCAAAAGGCGCTGGACACCGCGATGGTGCGATTCCCCTATCTGAAGAAACGTCTGATCGAGTCCACATCCGCATTCCATCTGGTAGAGAACGACCTTCCCGTGGTTGTCCTGAACACCTGCGAGCCCGTGCATCTCTGCGCTGCACAGACAAATTTCCACCTGTTTGCAATCTCCTATTTCGACGATTCCATCTTCTTCGACAACTCACACGCCCTGTTCGACGGAAGAGGACGCAGCGGCATACTTCACGCGCTCATCTACTACTACTGCAAGTTCAAGTACGGCGAGGATGTGGAGATGCCCGGCGTGATGCTTGCCGACAGCCCCATCAATCCTCTCGAATACGAGGATCCGTATGCAAGGGAGATTCCCGAGCCCAAGGTGGCGCTGCCCGATGTCGCGCCCATATCGAACGTGATGTATCTTCCCGCCATGGGACTCGTGCGCAAGTCGAAGACCCAGATCCACCATGTGCGTATCAGCGAGAAGCAGCTCATGTCGCTCTGCAAGAGCTCGGACGCCACGCCCAATACCGCAATCACGCTGCTGATGTGCCGCGCCATACACAAACTGCACCCCGAGAGCGACAAGTCCATTGCCGCAGGAATCTACTGCGACCTGCGCTCGTGCCTGGGCATCCCGCTGACGCACAAGCCCATCGTGGCCGCTCCCCTGCTTGAATATTCGAAGGACATGTACGGTCTCCCGTTCGACGAGCAGAACACCATAATGCGCGGCAAGCTCATGCTCGCCACTGACGAGAACAATCTTCTGAAGACAGCCAGGGAGCTCAAGGCATGGAGCCTCGATGTGAATGCGATGGCCACCACCCAGGAGAAGATAGCGGCTGCACACAAGATGTGGGACGACACGACCAAGGGACGCACCTTTGCCGTAAGCTATTCTGGCAGAAGCAATTTCGGCACCTGCGACAAGTATCTCAAGGCCTTCTTCCCTCAGGTTTCAGCCTTCACCATGGGTATGCTGCTGGAAATCACCACAGCCGACGGCTGGTTCTACGTGACTTTCATACAGGAATGGAAGGAAGACGTATATTTCAACGCCTTCCTCAAGGAAGTGGTTTCGTTCGGTCTTGATTTCGACCTGCTCTACAGTTCAGAGGAATCAGGAGCGATCTTCAATCTGCAGAGCAGATAGACACACTAAAGCCTTACCCTAGCCATGACAGGGCAGTGATCGGAAACGAACCTGCCTTCAGGACTCTTCTCGGGCAATATCTCATAGTATGAGCATGTCCCCTGGCTTATGAAGATATAGTCCAGAAGCGCAGGACGCTGGTTCTCAGGAACATCCTTCGCCATGTTCTCAAGCCCTCCGAAGCCATGGTAGCTCGCGATACCGGTCTTCTTCTCCTTTGCAATGTCGAAGGTATGGAGGAGGCCGGAATTCTTTACGTGCTGGATAACCTCTGACTCCCTCCAGGAATTGAAGTCGCCGGTGATCACCATAGGGCAGTCACCGCCTATCTCCTTTGCCTTTCTGCACAGGAGGTTCACACCTTCGTGGCGGGCAACGCCTCCTACATGGTCAAGATGAGTGTTGATGAAGAAGAATCGCTTGCCTGTAGCCTTCTCTTCAAGAAAAGCCCAGGTAGCTATGCGCACGCATGCTGCGTCCCAACCGATGCTGGGGACGTCCGGAGTCTCGCTGAGCCAGAAATTCCCGCACTTGATGGCCCTGAAACGGCTCTTGCGGTAGAAGATGGCCGAGTACTCACCGTCCTTCTTTCCGTCCTCGCGAGCCACACCGACAGTCTTGTAGCCCTTGAGCGCCTTCCTCAGGTACTGGCGCTGGCGGTGAAGGCACTCCTGCGTGCCGATGATGTCAGGATCGGTGGAAAGGATCTCTGCAACCAGAGCTTCCTTTCTGTTATCCCATCTGTTGATTCCGTCCTCGGGTTCATCATAGCGAACATTCGATGTAACAACGGTAAGGTCCAGATCAAGCAGATTCTTTCCGGATTCCTGTGCAGAGGCCATGAACTGTCCTGCAAACAGGACTGCAATGGCTGAGATAAAATAATTGATCTTCATATTACTTGATGATTTCAAACTGTCTGTCCTTTGACTTGAAGGAAAGTGTCTTCAACTGCTTTCCCTCAACAGAGAATGTGATGCGGTCTTTCCCGCCGCCGGCGAAACGGACCTCGACGGTATTGCCCTTCGTGCGTATCGACTTCACCGGATTCTTTTCACCGGGTTTCAGCGGGTAGAGGATGTATGCCGACACGCTCTGCCCGGCCTCGTTGTAACTGAAGGTGGGGGTGGCCACGGGGTTGTAGACATATCCTTCCGGAGTCCAGTCTGGAATCCAGCCCTGCAGCTCAGGCTCCTTCTGTCCGCTGATGACCTCGACATTGGCATCGCTGCGCAGTGGAATGATGGCGATGTTCGCCCCTTCGTCATCCGACATCACGCTGTTGCCAGCCATGAGATACCTGTCGGTGTTGAAATGGAAATAGCTCTCATACAGGTGCGATGTCCCGTCTTTCGGAGTGAACACATCGAACAGAATCCAGTATCTGTCCTTGATGAAGGCCAGCGCACGGTACTGCTCCACATTGCGGTCAGCCTTGCCGGCCTCGTCGCCGAAGCCCTCGTTGTACCAGCCCTCGCCGAAGTCGCAGTCGGCGCTACTCACCCAGCGGTTGGGCAGCGGCTCGCGGGAGTATTCCAGATCCTCCTCAGGTTCATAGTCATGGCGGTTCTGGTACTTGCCGTCCACCTTGCTGACGTTGTGCGCGCGGGCGGAAAGGATGTACTTGCGCCAGTCGGAGGTATCGTATGAATATGTTGCACCCTCGGTGATCAGCCGTTTGCCGTATGCATAGAGGATGAGCGAGAGTTTGTCTTCGTGCTGATGACCGGGCGAATACGGACCGACCTCGAAATGAGAGTAGAGATCGTTCTCTCCCCAGCCGGAGCGCATCATGTACCAGCCGGCCCAGGGCATCCAGACGGATGTAAACTCCGGCATGGTGCCTTCCTTTCCGCCGGTGGCAATATACTGGAAATCAGTACGTCCCGGGAACAGGCCGAGTCCCTGTACCAGCTTTGCTCTGGCGTCGTTCCACCCGGAGTCGTTCACTGCAGGCATCTCACCCGAAGGTGCCACGATCTTCACATAGTAGTCATACATGCTCTCCAGTTTCTGGCTGAAGTTCTTCGGGAGGCCCTCATAACCGGTGGCCCTGACTATCGAATACAGACCGAGGAAATTGCTGAGCGTTGCCCCGTGATATCCCGGAGTCAGTTCCACCTGGGCTCCGTCGGGATACACCTGTATCTCAGTCTCCTGATAGATCTTCGTCCCGGCATACTCTGCCCATTGAGCCGACTCCTTGAATTCAGGGAATATGAGCGCTATGTGCATCAGGCCGTTCATCTCCATCGAGAGCCAGTTGTTGGTGCGGTGATACTTCCTCAGATGGATGGCATGCTCATAGAATGACTTCATCATAAGGAACACACTCTCGTCATCGAATGTGGGAGACTGAAGGAAGGACAGATAGGCCATCGGCCATGCCCCCAGGGTGCGTATGCCCGTCTCGATCGTACGCCAGCGCGAATAGTCGATCTTGGCATCGTAGTCAGGCAGCGGAGACTGGTCGATCCAGCTGTTCAGCTGGTTCACGAAAGCACGGGCATACCGCTCGTCGCCTGTGGCCTTGTATGCCCTGCCCAGGCCGATCCAGTACTGGTGGCGGCTCAGGCCCCAGGGCCACTCCTCGTATTCCAGCGGAGTATTGTTGCGGGTCCAGATGACGGTGTCTCCGAACTGCTCGCCAAGAAGAAGGTTGTTGACGGTGTTCGTCACCTCCTTGATATCATAGTCCACGTTGTCGCTGCTATTGTCGGCATTATACCAGTCGAAACGGTACTCCCTGTGGCGCAGGTAGGAGACGAAGTCGCTCTTGGCGCCGGCGATATTGCCGGATGCGACATCGGCCTTCACGGCCTCCAGCCCCGGATAGTCAAGATCGATCACTTCGAAAAAATCCTCATCGCTCAGCAATGTACCATATACTATGGGATTTGTCAGCTGGCATGAAAGGGTGCCTATCTCCTCTTTGCCCTTCAGCATCGAGGCAAGGGCATCCAGCCGCTCCCCGTAGAGTTTCTTGCTGGTGAGCGGGCACGCGGCGCTCAGCAGGATATAAGTATAGTTGCGGGCAATGCAGCCGGCATCGCTGCCTTTCACCCACGAGCTGTCACCGAGCAGAAGGTTGCTCAGCCATTCGATGGACTGCCTTATGCTTCCGCCGTTCTTGGTCTCGTACAGCCACAGGTTCGAGCCGGCCTTCTCTGCCATGAGAGCCATTCTCACGAGCGTGACAAGGTGCTCCGTTTCGTCGAGGACGGTGTTGTGCGTGCCGATATCCATCCTGCCGTCGGCAGCGAGAATCCTGTCGAGCCGGGGCTTCGTGGTGGCATCGACATACACTTTCATCTCATGCAGCCACTCCCTTTCGAAGAATGTCTTCGACGCAGTAAGGAGCATGTCATATCCTATCCCCTGATACGGATCGAGCTGCTTCATCACGGCCATCATGCCATCGCTCTTGAGCCACTCCAGCAGTTCGTCGAGCCACTGCCTCATAGCCGCGTCGTCCGAACTGTTCCATGGCTTCGAATGATCGGTGAGCAGATAGCCGTCAAGCATGTCGATGATGCCGCTCATGGCCACGAAATCGGTGCCGGCCGGCAACTTCGGCGAGATGCGGGTGGCCGGATCGGTCAGCCATGGCCTTACATAGTCATACACTCTGGCGGCATATTTCTCCTGGCCGGTGAGGTAGTATGCCTCGCCAAGAAGCCGGGCCTCGCTGCAGGCATCCCTGAGCGCCTTGGTGCCGCCTGCTGCCGGCGAGGGCACCTGATGCTGCATCAGAGCGTCGGCCTCAGACACCAGCCGGGTTGCGGCAGGGCGCGTCGTGGCATCATCACGCCCGATGGCACGGCGACTCTTGTCAAGCACCGAGCGGTTGAGAAGGGTAAGCGGTTCAAGCTTATCGCAGTTCTGGGCAAGCATTTCAGGCGCAAAGCCCAGACACATAAGAAGGAAAGCAGTTAATATAGTCCGTTTCATATTATCAATTAACAAAATTAATCATATTATCACTAGTGTCCAAAGAAAAAGCCCGACGCAAGGCCATGCATTGCGCGATTCATTGCTCTGTTTTCGACTAATGTTGGTATCTTTGAGGGACAATTTTCAGCCGATGGGACAGTACGCACTTCTGCTTATTCTGATTTCCGGTCTTTTGAATCCGATACAGACCGGGGTGAATTCCACACTCCGCGGGAGGCTGCGCACACCGATTCTGTCAAGCACGGTCTCATTCATCATCGGCCTGACATGCCTTTCCATCCTTACCCTGGCCACGTGCGGGCGGCTTTTCCCGGAAATGGAAGTGCAGGGCCAGCTTCCCTGGTGGGCCTGGGGCGGCGGTGTCATGGGCGCGATCGGCCTGACCGGAAACATTCTTCTGTTTCCGAAACTGGGAGGTGTGCTGACGGTTCTCTTCCCCATGCTCGGGCAGATAGCGATGTCTGTGATGATAGACAGTTTCGGATGGTTCGGGACATCTGCCATACCGCTGGACGCGGGCAGAATCACAGGCCTCTGCCTTGTCATCGGCGGGCTGCTTCTTTACATGGTTGACAAAAACGGGCAGAACGGAAAGATGGGCAGGTCCGCCCTGCTCTGGTCATTGGGCGGCATCATGTCCGGTTTCACCTTTGCGATACAGCCTGTCATGAACGGGAAGCTTGCCGTTGCATTCTCCTCCCCCATCCAGTCCGCATTCATCTCATTCCTGACCTCGACTGCAATCCTGGTCACACTGGTTCTGCTGATTCCGTCGGAACGGCACAACATTCCTCTGGTCCGGAAGACCGGGGGACCGTGGTGGCTATGGACGGGCGGCCTTATCGGCGCCGGCTATGTTGCAAGCTTCGCCCTGGTCACACCGATGACCGGTGTGGGCATGGTCACCCTTGTCGGCATACTCGGAATGACGGCAGGCGGCGTCATTGTGGACAGCCGCGGCATGTTCGGCCGGGATGCCCGGAAAATCCGGCCGCTTCAGTATCTGGGCCTCGTCCTCCTGTTATCCGGCGTCGTTCTCATCAAGGCAACGGAGATATCGGGTTGAAGTTTCCCTGCTCTTTCTTGCGGATTGCCATACTTTTCGATAACTTGCATTGAATTGTCAGTTTGAGTGTAATAACAGCATTATTTTATCATTTTATGAAAAAGTTTTTCTGCATGATGGTGCCCGTGCTTGTGGCATCGATGGTATCCCTGTCATCTTGTACAAAGAATGGGAAAGAAAACCCTGAAGAGTATTTCTTCTATGAAAAGTTCACCGTTGAGACAGGTGACCTGGAAGTGAAGCTGTATGACCTCAGTGTCATTTTCTATAACGTCTCTCAGGAAAGAATGATGACTTTGCCGCTGGAACTTGGTTACTTCGAATACTTCGGTGGAGAATACAGGACAAAACTGCCGGAAGAATTCGACTTCAAGGTTGTAGGAAAGCTCAAGGCGAATGCAAGCGAGATTGTAGACAAGCTCGTCGAGGAAGGTAATCCTATGACCTTCGGCGAGAAATATGACTGTGAGATAGCTTTTTATAAGGACAAGGACAAGAAAGCCGCACATCAGATCCTGATGAAATCCACCGAAGACCGGATCAACACCATGAAACCGGAGAACTTCAGCAAATACCTTGAAAATCCTGAAATCACAATCGTCGAATACAGCACGAAGTAGTTCTGTACCTCATACGGCCTGTATGGCAGCAAAAACGAGAAAAGAGAGCCAAAGCCCATACTGATCATAAATTTTGAGCTCTTTTCGTTTTTTTCGTATTTTTGCGGTTGGATGATGAAGTTTAGAAAATATACAGGATTCTTCCTGATACTTGTGTACGCATTCTTTTTCGCGTCCACGAACTTCTTCTATCATACCCACCAACTTGCGGATTACAAACTCGTCCATTCGCATCCCTTCAGCATTCCCGGGCATTCCCATACCGCCAATCAGATTCTTCTGATAGATTTGATAGATTCGGCCGATTTTCAGGAATCCGCCGAATTGTCAGTTCCTGATGCCGTTCCCGGCTTTTCATGCCCGGAGATTTCCGATAATTGTACTGATGAGGTTCTCTCCGGAGTCATCTTCCAATATTCTTTAAGGGCACCTCCCGCAAGCTGCTGATTGTTTTCAGTGGCCCTTTCAGGGGATAATAGTGTTCAATTAAAGAATAATTCACAATGAAAAAGACATACTATGCCATAATTGTGGCGTGTATTCTCATCCCGTCGTGCAAGGAATCTGGTGAGAAGACAAAGCAGGAAATTACATATCAGGGGGATACAGTGACAGTAAGTGCGAGCTCTCCAATTCTGTCCAGAATATCAACCGAAATACTTGTAAAGGAACCTTTCTGCAGCGAATTCCGTACTGTCGGGACAGTCCAGGCAGAAATGGGCCATTATGCGGAAGTCGGTGTGCCGTTCGACGGGCGTATAACGACTTCGAAGGTGATGCTCGGCAGTCGTGTGCGTGCCGGACAGACTCTTTTCGAGGTGTCATCTCCTGATTTCTTTGAAGCGAGCAAGCAGTATTTCCAGAATCTCCGCATCTATGAGACTGCAAAGTCCTCCTACGAACGCAAGAAAGCGCTTCAGGAGGCCGGCGTGGTTTCATCCAGGGAACTGGAAGAAGCGTATACCGAAGCAGAGAACGCCCGCCAGGAAAAATCCGCATCTGAAGCAGCATTCCGAGCGTACGGAATGGATCCGGCCAATATGGAACCGGGACAGGCAATGCGCATTGTAGCGCCAATCAGCGGAGAGGTGGTCCGCTGCAACATCATTCCAGGATCATTCATCAAGGCCGACAGCGAAGCTCTGCTTACTCTGGCAGACCTCGGCCGTGTCTGGGTAACTGCACAGGTCAAGGAACGCTTCGTCGGCCGTGTGACAAAAGGCGGCAGCGTGGAAATCTTCACTGAAGCGGAACCTGACTGCCCGATTCCGGGGAAGGTGCTCAACATAGGCAACCTTGTTGACGAGCAGACTCGGTCTGTACAGGTGATAGTCGCCTGTGACAATGCAGGGTTCAAACTCAAGCACGGGATGTATGTCTCCGTACATTTCATCTCCGAGCCTGAAGATGCAATCGTAGTCCCGTCGACTGCCGTATTCCAGGGAGAAAAGACAAGCTATGTCTATATGGCTGCTCCGGACGCAGACAATATATTCGTGCGCCGTGCGGTCACTGTGGGCGAATCCAATGATGACAATACCAGGGTACATATTGCCCACGGCCTCCTCCCGGGAGAAAGAATTGTATCAGAAGGTGGCCTTTACCTGAACAATTAGGCTATGGAAAAGTTCTTCAGCCTTATCCTGAAGCGTCGCTGGCTGGTCGCCACCGTCTTCCTTCTCATATGCGCATTCGGCGTTTACGCCTGGACGCAGCTTGCAATTGATGCATATCCGGACATTGCCGACACCACCGTGCAGGTTGTGACTCAGGTTCCCGGACTCGCTGCGGAAGAGATGGAACAGCAGATTACGATTCCTCTCGAACGCTCGCTCAACGGCCTGCCGTCACTCAAGATGATGCGCAGCACCAATACCTTCGGAATTTCCACAATTATGCTGGTGTTTCAGGACGGAACAGAAGATTACTGGGCCAGGCAACGTGTCCGCGAATGCATAGACGAGGTGGACCTTCCGTTTGATGCCGCTCCTGAGTTGAATCCTCTCACGTCTCCCACCGGAGAGGTCTTCAGGTACATCCTGAAGAGCGACAGTCACTCGCTGCGCGAGCTTACCGATTTGAACAAATGGGTGGTAATCCCCCGCCTGACCCAAATCTCCGGAGTCGCATCCGTCAGCAATTATGGTGGAATCACCACTCAATACCAGCTTGAGATAGATCCCAATAAACTCTCGAAATACGGTATTTCTCTTTCCGAGGTGGAGGAATCCATCAATCTGAACAACTCCAATGCAGGTGGAAGCACGCTTGTGCGTGGCGATCAGAGTTTCGTGGTCAGG
>JAGHSF010000024.1 GCA_018065985.1 Candidatus Cryptobacteroides choladohippi | reverse complement strand
ACGGGTTGTTCTCGTCATAAGGGATGGCCTCAATCAACTGGGATATCTCCTGGTCGGACATACCCCCAGCACTGTACCGTTCGATTTTTATCTTCTCCATCTCATCCAGCATCACGAAGTTCGCCCCCAGCATAAGGTTCTTGTAATAGAGGAAACTGCTCATATCGGCATAGATGGAAAGCGTAGCCGTGCGGCACTCGTCGATGTCGCGTCCGAAATCTTCAGGGAAGTATATGACACCCTTGACCTTGCGCTGCCGCATTAGTTCCTCCGCTTCCGACATAGTGACGCATTTCCTTGCCACCTTCAGTTCTCTTGTTGCATCCACCTTGCGGATGTACCTGCGGCTGTAGGCGCTGTGGGACTCGTCGACCACGGCAATGGGTGTGTCCTCAAGTATTCCGTTATGGTACACGCAGTTGTACAGGAGAGGGTATCCCAGACCGGCGACACTGAATATCAGCATGACGCCTCCGTCCGTTACAATCCTTTTAAGCTCGCGCCGGCATATCAGCACGGCGTTGCCAAACCATTTCTTTAATCCGCCCATATCAGTTTTTCGGATAATCAAGTTTTACATATGCCGATTTCAGCCTCGGCAGCACGAATACCGGCGGTATCAGGAATGCGAGCAGCCACAGTGCCTCCTTCCACCATCCCGCGAAGCCGCTTCCGTACATTATTTCCTGCACACCGAACAGATAGTAATGGCGCAGGGGGAACATGTACGGGAAGCCCTGGAGTATCCTGGGCATCACTTCCACGGGAAGGGTGAATCCGGTGAGGCTGAGCGACAGTACGCTGAAGATTGCACCAAGGCTCAGCGCAAAGCGGCAGATCGGACAGATGCCGATGATGAACACCGCGCAGGCTTCGCTGGCAAGCACCAGGAGCAGCATGTCGAGCATCATGTTCCATATCGATCCTGCCAGAGGGAAATGCATCCAGGAATAGAGCAGCACTTCCACAAGCATCCCGAGCAATGTGAAGAATACGGTATAGAGTATGAGTTTTCCTCCCACCGCCGCACCGATGGAGCCGCCGCCTGTCTGCAGCAGTTCCTTTGATTTGCTGTATTTCAGTTCTATTCCCAAAGAATAGATGAGTATGAGGATTATCACCATCTGCAGCGTCCCGGGGATCATGTTTGCGGAAAGGCATTCGTTGTAACTGGTCAGAGGATTGCCTATCTTGTGGAGGTCTATGTTGACGGGGCGCAGCAGGCCCTGCATCTGTGAGGCCGGGATTCCCCTAGCCTCCAGCACCTGCTTCTGCACGGCTCCCGAGGTGAGGTATATCATGGTCAGCAGATCCTGGTACGACAGTGCCCCTCCTACGAAGTACAGTCCGTTGATGTATATGGTGATTTTCGGCTGCCGGCTGGCCTGCAGGTCGCAGTCGAATCCGTGCGGGATGAGGCATACGGAGGTGAGCTTTCCGGTCTGCATGTCGTTCCTGGCGTCTGCGAACGTGCTGTATTGGACCACCTTGCCAAGCTGCGTCGCGTCCAGCTGGCGGACAAAGTTGCGTGATAGGGACGAATTGTCATTGTCCACCACTCCGATCGGGAGGTCGGACGGCAGTCCGTCTCCGAGGAAGGTCAGGTAGAAGACCGAGCAGAACGCCATTATCGCCAGAGGAGCAATCACGAAAATCGGACGTTCCCTCCATATCCCGAGTTCCCTCAGGATTACGTTCTTGAGACTTTTCCAGGACATCACTGCTCGATTATTGCTGTCATTCCAGGCAGGACACCTTCCACATGCTCCTGAGGAATTGCCCGTACTTCGAAGGTCTTGGCGTCATACTGGCCGATTTCCTTGGTGGCCTTCCAGGTGGCGTATGAATCGCGCACTGCGATATGGTTTACAGTGGCCTCGCACCTCTTCCCGTCAAGTGCGGGAATGGTCAGGGTGATTCTGTCTCCTATCTTCAGCCCGTGAAGGTAGTCCTCACGTATGTTGAATGTGAACCAGATGTCGGACAGGTCCGTGACCGTCATCACCGGAGCTCCCTGGCCCACGAGTTCTCCCGCCTTAGGATACACTGACGATATGATGCCGTCGGACGGAGCCGTCAGATAGAGCTCGCTCATGTAGCCCTTGACTTCCTGTATGGCCCCCTCTGCCTGATGCACAAGTGCAACGGCCGCATCCTTGTCCTCCTGGCGCGCTCCTGCAGCCGCCATGTCATACTGGCTCTTGGCGGCAAGTGTCTGGCTCACGGCGGCATCGTACTTAGCTTTGATTTCGTCGTATTTCTGGGCTGAAATCACCTTCTGATCAAAGAGGCGCTGGGTGCGTTCGAATGACTTCCTCATCACGTCCTCCTGCACCATGGCCTGCTGCCAGACCTGGTAAGCACCGGTGATCTGCTCCTGACGTGCGCCGTTGGAGGCCTTGCGGCTCTGAGCCATGGCTGCATCGCGAGCGGCCGATGCCTGGGCGAGTTTTGCCCTCACCTCGGGGGAATCTATCAGCGCGAGGGTGTCACCTTTGTGCACCGTCGATCCTTCCCGCACGTAGATTTCCTCCACTCTTCCGGGAACTTTTCCAGACACACGGTACTCCGTTGCCTCGGCCTCTCCCTGAAGTGTCAGAGCCTTTGGTTTGTTCGCGAAGAATCCAGCCAGCCCGATCACTGCGAGCAGGGCGATAAGGACTGCGAGTCCTATTACTACATTGTAATGCTTTTTCATATCTTTTTTATTTTTATTTGTCTGATGTGTACTGTCCTTCTGCGCGGTTGAGGTTGGCGTCGGTCATAAGGAGTTCGATTTCGGCATCGATGCATTCGGTGTGTGCCTGGAGCCATGCCGACTGGGCAGCCAGGGCCACGTTGGATTCCACTACCCCTTCCTCGAAGCCGATGGTGGCGGCACGGAGATTCTCCTCTGCGCTGCTGAGGTTGCTGTTTGCCATCTGGAGCCGTTCCATGGCCTCGCTGCGCTGCGAGTAGAGCTGTGATATCTCGAGGTTCACCATGTTGACTCCGTCATCGTACTTTGACTTGTACAGTTCCGCCTCCAGTTTGGCTTTCTGCGTCTTCTTCAGGGCTTCCAATCCGTGGAAGATAGGAACTTTCAAGGCTACCCCGGCCGTGAAGAAGCCGTGAAAGTCCTTCTGGAATCCGTTGGTCATGCTTGGATTTGTAAGGAAGAAATTGCCTGTCAGGGCAAGCTGGGGCATCATGTCGGCCCGGGCGACCTTTACCTTCTCGTCGAATATCTGCGATGCCAGTCCGAGGCTTCTGAGCTCCGGCCTTCTGGCTGTGATCTCCTCCATTGAAAGCGCAGTGCGTGCCTGAGGTAGAGCTATGTCGTTGCATCCTTCGTCGGCAAGGAGCAGATCCGAGTCGAGCGGAAGCCCGATCTGCCTGCAGAGAAGCATCTTGGAGAGCTTGAGGCCGTTGGTGACCTTGGTCAGCATCATTTCCGCCTCGTTGGCCTTGACCTTTATTGTCAGTACATCGGACTGGGTGGCGACGCCCTCATCTGCTGACAGCTCCACGTCATGCTCCATCGTCTTCAGGAGGTCGGAGTAGTTCCCGGCCAGCTCCTTCTTGGCGGCTATCGACACTATCTGCCAGTAGGCCTGATCGACATTCACTATGGTCTGCGCGTATTCGGCGTTGTACTTGCTCTCGGCGAGCTCCTCTGCGAGCCGGGCTATCCTGTCCGCTGCGATGATCTTGCCTCCCGCGAATACGGGCTGCTGCAGCGAGACTCCGGCAAGGACTATGTTGTGCAGGTCGGGATGCAGCAGGTCATCTACGCTGGAGCCTATGCCGTTGATCGCCTGGGATATGTCGGTCTGCGAGAGGGCCCCGAGCACGGTCTGCCACATGGGGCTCTGCATATATTCCATGGCAAGTGCGGGATTGCCCATGATCGTTCTGGTGAGTTCCTCCATCTTTGCGGAAAGGCTTCCCTGAACTGCTGTGCCGGCATTCCGCAGCGAGGCGGACTTGTCGCTGTCGATCAGAGAAACATCCAGGGTGTTGTAAAGATAAGTGCCGGAGGCGGAAATGTTCGGGAAGTAGTTGGCTCTGGCTATGTCCCGGTCATAGTGAGCCATTCCGGTACTGATGCGTGCCTGCTCGAGGGCCTTGTTGTTGGATACGGCCATTCTTCTGCATTCTTCCAGGCTGAGCCGTTCCTGCCCGTATGCACCCGCCGCGATGGCGAGGGCTGCTGCGGACATAATGATTCTTGTGATTCTCATGTATAATTCATTTATTTGCCGTGATACAATTGCAAAAATGAATCCTATTATAACCAAGAAAATATTATCTTTGCCAAGATTATTATCCGAATGGCTCTTTTGTGGAGAATCAGATAATACAATATGTAATAACGACCAGAAAAAGTCTGACATTCAATCATGACAGAAAGACAGAACTTTGACATTCCTGACCTTCTGAAGCAGATGCCTCAGTCCTCTTACCACAAGCTTGGCGATGACTTCTTTATTGCCAAGCTGGGCTACAACGAGTCTCTGGAGTTCATGAAATACCCCGTGCGCTTCAACGGATTCCTCGCATTCTTCTGCATCGAGGGAAGCTTTTCGCTGGACATCAATCTAAAATCTTATGAAGTGTCAGAGGGCTCGCTTATCGTCTACACTCCAGGAAACATCGCCAAAGTCGCGGCAATGGACCAGTCTGAACTGTCAAAGCTGCAGTTCGTGCTTGTGGCGTCGACGGAGGCCTTCATCACAGGCGTGAGAATGGACTTCAGCAAACTTTACGAAGACAGCCTTCTTGCCCTGGAGAACCCGTGCATCCGCCTGGACGATGCTGAGAGAGGACTTCTGAGGCAGTATCTCGACCTTGCGGAGACTCTTCTGTCCCTCGACATTCCAAACAAGGCGGAGGCTGTCAAATCCCTTGGCACTTCCATATTCTACCTGCTCGGAACAATGTGGAGAAACCAGCTCGATGTGGCGCATCAGGAGCTGCCGGCCAGGACAAAAAGGTCCAACGCCATGTTCGAGAACTTCCTCAAGCTGGTTGCAGACCATCACCGCAAGGAGCATGGCATCAAGTTCTACGCAGACATGCTGCTGCTGACACCGAAGTACCTGTCAAAGTTCATAAAGGAGGTGAGCGGCAGGACGGCTCCCGAATGGATAGACTCCTTTATCATTCTTGACGCGAAGAACCTGCTGAAATATTCGGACATGAGCATCAAGGAGATAGCGTACAACATGCACTTCTCCAGTGTCCCGGCATTCTACAAGTTTTTTCAGAAGAAGACCGGAATGACTCCGGCGGTGTACAGGTCTGCATAAACACCAACACTGCCATCAAGTCTTGTGGTAAAGGTATTGAGCTATATGGGGGGGGGACAAGAAAGATTCTTTCTTTCAGACGCAACAAAACATACATGGTTAGGTGCTGTAGACATATCAGGACATAAAACAGGCAGTTGGAAAACATACTTCTTGATACAAAAAAGGCAACCAGATGCAGAATCTAAGTTGCCGAAATGTGCTGAATGTTAAATTTCCGAAAAATGTTGC
>JAGHSF010000048.1 GCA_018065985.1 Candidatus Cryptobacteroides choladohippi | reverse complement strand
TGACAAGGAAGGCAAGATCGATTTCGATGACAAGAGCGTTACCGAGAATACCCGCGTAAGCTATCCTATCTATCATATCAAGAACATCGTACGTCCGTTGAGCGCAGGTCCTGCAGCAAAGCAGGTCATCTTCCTTTCAGCTGATGCGTTCGGAGTTCTTCCTCCAGTTTCAATCCTCACCCCTGAGCAGACCAAGTACTATTTCCTCAGCGGATTCACAGCTAAGCTTGCAGGTACTGAGCGCGGTATCACCGAGCCTACTCCTACATTCTCAGCTTGCTTCGGACAGGCTTTCCTCGAGCTGCATCCTACAAAGTATGCAGAGGAACTCGTCAAGAGGATGGAGAAGAGCGGTGCCAAGGCTTATCTCGTAAACACCGGATGGAACGGAACAGGCAAGCGTATCTCTATCCGCGATACCCGCGGAATCATTGACGCTATCCTTGACGGAAGCATCGACAAGGCCAAGACCAAGAAGATCCCTTATTTCAATTTCGAGGTTCCTACAGCTCTCAAGGGTGTTGACACAGGTATCCTTGATCCTCGCGACACATATGCTGACCCTAAGCAGTGGGAAGAGAAGGCTATCGATCTTGCAGGCCGCTTCGTGAAGAATTTCAAGAAGTACGAAAGCAACAAGGCCGGAAAGGCTCTCGTTGCCGCAGGTCCTAAGACCAAATAAAGATCAGCTGATTTTACTGTAGTCTTTTACAGAATATTTCTCTTTGCGGAGCTCGGAAACGAGCTTCGCATTTTCTTTTTTCTCCAGAGTCGGGTCATCATCAAGGACCTTTGCGGCGTAAGCCCTGGCTTCAGAAAGGAGGATGCCGTCCTTTGCGAGGGATGCAATGTTCAGGTTTATCGGCAAGCCGCTCTGCTGCGTGCCTTCCAGATCTCCGGGGCCGCGCATCTTCATGTCCTCTTCGGCTATTTCGAAGCCGTCTTCGGTGGCGCACATCAGATCTATGCGCTTCTGTGCTTCTTTGGTTGTCTTATAGTCCTTGACAAGGATACAGTAGGATTTTTCGGCTCCCCTTCCTACACGGCCCCTGAGCTGATGGAGCTGGCTCAGGCCGAAACGCTGGGCTTCCTCTATCACCATTACGGATGCGTTGGGGACATCCACTCCGACCTCGATTACGGTGGTGGATACGAGTATGTTGGCCCGGCCCTCCGCGAAGGCTGACATATTGAAGTTCTTTTCTTCGTTTGTCTGCTGTCCGTGTACTATCGCTATCTTGTACTTAGGCATCGGGAAGCGCCGGATTATCTCTTCATATCCGTTCTGGAGGTTCTGCAGGTCCATTTTTTCGCTTTCGAATATCAGAGGATATACTATGAAGACCTGACGTCCGCGCGCGATTTCGTCTTCGATGAATTTGTACATCGCCGGTTTTTTTGCCGGGGATATCTGCATGGTCTTGACGGGTTTGCGTCCCGGAGGCATTTCATCGATCACCGATACGTCCAGATCTCCGTACAGTGTCATTGCGAGAGTACGCGGTATCGGGGTGGCAGTCATTACAAGCACGTGAGGAGGAATCTGCCGGGAGTGCTCTGGTGAATGGACGTCCGCTTCGCTGACCCCTCTCAGAGGGCCCCTCCCTCTTACGATGCCGAGGATGGCGCGGTCCCTCTCCAGAGCACTCCCGGCAGTCCCCACTACGGGTCCTTTGGACCAGAGCTTGGAGCGCTGGTCAACTCCGAAACGGTGCTGTTCGTCAATTACGGCGAGGCCGAGAGACTTGAATACTACG
This sequence comes from Candidatus Cryptobacteroides choladohippi, assembly GCA_018065985.1. Lineage (GTDB taxonomy): Bacteria > Bacteroidota > Bacteroidia > Bacteroidales > UBA932 > Cryptobacteroides > Cryptobacteroides choladohippi. Next base: position 1,287 of record JAGHSF010000048.1, on the reverse strand, counting down.
TTGTCCTCCAGCAGGGCATGAGTCCCCACGATCAGTCCTATGCTGCCGTCTTCAAGCCCCTCGTGGATTGCGCGGCGGTCCTTCGTACCGGTGGAGCCGGTAAGGAGGGCACATTTGACGCCGGTCGGGGCAAGATACTTCTGTATATTGGCATAATGCTGCTGCGCGAGCACCTCGGTTGGAGCCATGATGCAGGCCTGGAAGCCGTTTCCTATGGCTATGAGTGCGCTCAGTACAGCCACCATGGTCTTTCCGGAACCGACGTCTCCCTGGAGGAGACGGTTCATCTGATGCCCGCTCATCATATCCGAGCGTATCTCTCTGATGACTCGTTTCTGAGCGCCCGTGAGGTCGTAAGGGAGAGAGTTATAGCAGGAGTTGAAATCAGTTCCGACCTTGTTGAATACGAGTCCGAGCTCGGAGCGCGAGCGTACGTATTTCTGTTTCAACAGACTTAGCTGAAGCAGGAAAAGTTCCTCGAATTTGAGGCGGGAAGTCGCCTTCTGCAAGGCATAGCTGTCCTTTGGAAAGTGTATGTTCGCAAGGGCGTATTTCAGAGATACCATTCCCCTGTCCTGCAGGATATATTCCGGAAGCGTCTCCTGTATTTCCGGCAGGCAAAGGTTCAAGGCGGCGGCCTGCATACGGCACATCACTTTCCCGGTGACTCCGGCGTTTTTCAATTTTTCCGTACTCGGATACACTCCGGTCAGGGTGCCTTGCGAGCCCGGCTCCTGAGGGGGATCGACTTCCGGGTGTACGATATTGATATGTCCGTTGAACTCCTGCGGCCTGCCGAAAAAGACGAATGTCATGCCGGGACGCAGGCGTTCCTTATTCCATTTGATGCCTTTGAAGAACACCAGTTCAAGACGTCCGGTATCGTCCTCCACTATGACGCTCAGACGCTTCCTGGGAGTTTCATTGAGGCTTACCACCCTAGCCTGGACCTGCACGTAGGCCAGGTCCGGAGTGAGGCTGGCGATTTTCTGTATGGTGCTTCTGTCGATATATCTGAACGGGTAGAGATGTATCAGATCACTGAGGGTGAATATCCCCAGCTCACGCTTCAGCAGTTCGGCCCTTTTCGGACCGACCCCCTGCAGGTACTGGATATCTGTCATCAACTCTCCCATACATCACAAATATACATAGTATTTTTCGGGATATTGTCCGTTACTTTCATACAATTGATTTTATATTTAACGGCCTTAGCTTGACAAAGCTATTCATTTTTGCGAAATCATCGCACAGCACATTCCGGCAGGCGCGGCCAGACTCGGCAGA
>JAGHSF010000052.1 GCA_018065985.1 Candidatus Cryptobacteroides choladohippi | reverse complement strand
GTGCGGATATTGCAGTGGCCGAGGAGCTTGGAGACGGTGTAGAGGTCTGCTCCGTAGGTCAGTGTGAGAGTTGCGAAGGTGTGGCGGCCGACGTGGAAGGAGACTTTCTTGGTGATGCCTGCATGCTTGACGAGTGTCCTTAGGCGGGCATCGGCATTTCCAGACTGGTCTGGAAGGAGATAGAAGATCCTGGCTTCGTCAGGCATATCTCCTCTTTCAGGGAGCCAAGCGAGAGCATTCTCCGAGAGAGGGATGTAGACGTCCTTCTTGGTTTTCTTCATTCTTGTTTCAATGCGTGCTTCTCCGTCTTGAGCTATCTTGATTTCGCCCCAGGTGAGTTTGTAGATGTCGGAAAAACGGAGACCGCTGAAGCAACAGAACAGGAACGCCTCCTTGATGTGGTTCTTGGGGGTGTATTTTGTGTTGATTATTGCTTTGACCTCGTCGAGAGTGAGGTATTCACGTTTGCTTTCCTCGGCACGGGGACGGAGGCTGCTGTCCACGTTTTTGCCGGGATTCCTAAGAATGATACCTTCTCTTTCCGCTTTGTTGAGGGCGACCATGATACGGTTATACATGGCTTCCTTGTAGACTCCACTGAGCGGCTTGATCTGTCGCTCTGGGTCTTTGGATTTCTTGTCAAAGGAGTTGCCCTCCGCGTTGAGGAAGTCGATGAAGCCGATGAGGTATTCTTTGGTTACTCCGCTGATCGGAATGAGCTTGCCTTTGTAAGCGATGAGTCTGCGGATGGTGTTCTTCATCAGATTGGCGCATGCAGTCTGGCCTTTTGCTTCGTAACCAGCAAGCATGTCCTCAAGATAGGCGATGAAGTTGGTCTTCTCGGCCGCTTTGGTATCGCGGAAACCGAACTTGCCGTTCTGCATATCGACAATCGTCTGGGCTTTGATGCCTCGGCGAGAGCGAGCTGCTGTTTGTTCCATGCTTTATTCCCGCGGCCTTTTTCTGGCTTGAGGTAAATGTTTAAGAAACGGTATTCTCTCTTCCCCTTGTAGTAGCAATCGAGATAGATAGACTGGCTGCCATCAGCCAGACTCTTGAAACGGATTCTCACCGATTCTTTGCTATTTGCTCCATCTTTATTCATACGCCTTAACCGTAAATAAACCTATACAAATATACAAAAAATGGGGGATTTTGGCAAAATAGCCCTAAAAAACAACTAACAATCCGTAAGCAAAACGTGCGTTGTTCTCTAAAACTCAATACTTTACATACTCTCTTTGAGTAACAAACGAGTAACAAAATTTGCAGAAAATTGCATTTTTAAAGGCTTATCAAACATAAGGGTAAAAATACAAAAACGGCCCTACAGGGTTATGTAAAGCCGTTTTGCTTATTTATGTTTCTGCTTGTTTCTTAGGGTATCGACACGTAGTCTATGAAATTGCTGTCTGGCATGATGATTCTTATTTGTCTCCTTTTATCACGTTGATCTGGCGGCCTGTCATCTCTATGCTGATGGGCAGGTTGCCTTCTATCTCTCCGTCGAGTTCGATGATGTCTGCCGATTCCGCGTTCATGGGGATTACCTGGAGGGTCCTGCAGCGCCCGCAGACGAGGCGGGAGGACTCGGTGACCTTGCCGTCGAACAGGTGGGGGAGGAGCCTGACCATGCTTCCGAGCGGCATCTTCGGAACGATTGTGAAGTCGAGAAGATTGTCGTCGTACATGGCTCCGGGCACCTGGCGCATGCCGCTTCCTGAATACTTTCCGTTGCCGAGAGCCATGGAGTAGCAGAGCCCTTCGAAAACCGTGTTCCCGTCAGCTATGACTTTGATATTCAGTGTACAGAGCGAGCTCATGGTATGAAACAGGGCGTTCAGATAGATGCGCTTTCCGCGCATTCCGGCCTCCTTCTGCATGTTGACTCTCTGGCACACATGCGGGTCGAATCCTATGCCCCCGATGTTTGCCATGTAGCTCATCTTGTTCTCTGCGCAGTTGACCTGCACAACGTCCATCCTGGTGAATGATTCCTTCCTGATGAGGTCCACAACGTCGCTGACGTCATGAGGGACGCCGAAAGACTTGATCCAGTCGTTGCCTGACCCTATGGGCATGACGCCCAGATAAAACTCTTCGGTAGGGGTGCCGGTCCAGTCGCAGAACTTTGCGACTCCGTTCAGGACTTCGTGTATGCTTCCGTCGCCACCGACGGCCACGATTCTCCTGTATCCTTCGGCTGCTGCGTCATAGGCGAGTCCCATGGCATGACGCTTGTAGTCTGTGTATGCTGTGACGTACCTTATGCCGAGCTTTTCCATCTTCCGCTCAGCGGGAACCCATTCGGACATGGTCCTGCCGGATCCTGCCCTGGGGTTCACTATGAAATACCATTCGGTCTTGGTCTCAGTCATGCTGCAAAATTAGGAATTTTTTTATTAAATTTGCACTTCTATATAGAAGTTAGTAAATGGGAAAGGTAATAGCTATTGCGAACCAGAAAGGTGGAGTCGGCAAAACCACGACAGCCATCAACTTGGCGGCATCCCTTGCCGTTCTTGAGAAGAAAGTCCTCATCATCGATGCCGATCCTCAGGCCAACACGACTTCGGGCCTGAACTTCTCTCCGGACAACGATGAGCATCGCACCCTGTATGAGGTCATGATCGGTCAGATCGGTATCGAGGATGCTCTCATCCAGACCGAGATGGCAGGCCTGCACATGATCCCTTCCCACATCGACCTCGTTGCGGCCGAAGTGGAGATGCTGAACATGCCGGAACGCGAGTCGGTGCTGAAGCGTGCCCTTGCTCCCATCAGGCACAACTACGACTTCATCATCATAGACTGCTCGCCGTCTCTTGGCCTCATCACGGTCAACACCCTCACCGCGGCCGACTCCGTCATCATTCCCGTGCAGCCCGAGTTCTTTGCGCTGGAAGGTCTCGGAAAGCTTCTTCAGACCATACGTCTGGTGCAGGGCGGCGTGAATCCTTCGCTGCAGATAGAGGGCTTCCTCATCACGATGTTCGACGGCCGCACCCGTGTGCACACCCAGGTCGTCGCCGAACTCAGGGACCACTTCAAGGACATGGTGTTCAAGACCATCATCCAGCGCAACATCCGCCTCAGCGAGGCGCCGTCTCACGGCAAGCCCATCATTCTCTACGACATCATGAGCAACGGCTCGTCAAACTATATGAACCTTGCAAAGGAGGTTCTTGAAAACAACGGACAAACAATATGAGTTATAAGGAAGTCAAGGGCCTCGGAAAGGGCCTGAGCGCAATTCTGGGCGAGGTTCCCAATGCTGATCAGCTGAGAAAGCCCGTCGGATATGTGAACAAGGCGGTGGCCGGATCGACCCACAACCAGGATACTGCCGGAGTGCTTCGCGTTCCCGTGGATGCCATCGATCCCAATCCTTTCCAGCCCCGTATGTCTTTCGACCAGACTGCTCTCGACGAGCTTGCCGCGTCGATACGCAATCTCGGTCTCATCCAGCCCATCACCGTTCGCAAGGTGGGGGAGAACCGATATCAGATCATCAGCGGCGAGCGCCGCTTCAAGGCCTGCCGCATGTGCGGCATGAGCACCATACCCGCCTACGTTCGCGAGACCAATGACCAGGGAATGCTGGAGATGGCCATAGTCGAGAACGTCCAGCGCGAGAATCTCGACCCCATCGAACTGGCCCTCAGCTACCAGCGCCTGATCGAGGAGTGCCGCTTCACTCAGGACCAGATGGCCGAAAGGCTTGGCAAGAACCGCGCTACCGTGGCAAACACGCTCCGGCTTCTCAAGCTTCCTGCAAAGGTGCAGCATGACCTCAAGGTAGGTCTTGTGTCTCCCGGCCATGCCAAGGCAATTCTCGGAGTCGACGACCCTGCAGTGCAGGAGCAGCTCTGCGACCTTGTCCTTGCCGACGGGCTGAGCGTCCGCCAGCTTGAGCAGATAGTCAGAAAGATCCAGCTTACCGGGAGCGGCGTGCCCCGCAAGGCAGCCAGGAAGGAGATTCCTCTTCCCGAGCAGTACGGCCGCCTCATGGGCTGCGTAGGCCGCTACTTCTCCGACAATGTCTCCGTGAAGCGCAGCGCCAGCGGAAAGGGCACAATGACAATCAGATTCTCCTCCGACGACGAGGTCAACTCGTTCCTCGAGGCACTTGAAAGGATTCAGTAGGATGAGGAGAGCCTTTCTGTGCCTGATGCTTGCGGCGATTGCCGCACTGCAGCCGTGGACTGCCAGCGGGCAGTTCAGGAAGGAGGCTTTCTCTCAGAGCTACAATGATGACGGCCCCAACGCCCGCAAGGACACTACCGACGCTGTGTTCTCATTCTCCGAATTCTTCGGAGGGCTCAGGCATGAGCGCGAGGCCAGGATCGGTACCATGTTCGCAGGCTCCACCGTGTTCGTCGGCGCCCAGCAGATATACAACAGGCAGTACTGGAAACTGCCCGTTTCATACGCCGCGATAGGCGCGGGAGTTGGTTCGGGCATAATGTTCTCCAAGAATGGCCGCCCCGACGCCGCCAGATGGTGCTACGTCGGTGCCGGCCTTGCATACTGGGCCACTCTGTTCGACGGTGTGGCCAACTACAAGCCCTCGCCGCGTCCCTATCCAGGCAAGGCCACGCTATACTCCGTACTCTGCCCCGGACTCGGACAGGCATACAACGGGGAGTTCTGGAAGATTCCCATCTATGTGGGCGGACTTGTGTGCGCCTATCATTTCTACGACATCAACAACGTGAATTTCAACCGTTTCCGCGATATCTACAAGGCCGCGACCATGAAACCGGACGATCCGGGATATGTTCCCTACACAGGCCCCATCTCCGCTGAAACCGCGAAATACTACCGTGACATCTACCGGTCCTACCGTGATTATTCCATCATTGCCATCTGCCTGGTGTACCTGATCCAGGTGATGGACGCGAATGTGTTCGCATACATGCATGACTTCGAAGTATCGGACGACATAGCACTGAAACTTGAACCCGCGGTGATTCCCCCCGGCAACCAGTTTGCCATGGGAAACATGCCCGCCCTGGGAGCCAGCCTCCGCCTGCAATTCTGACATGAAGAAGACCCTCGCCCTCATAGTATTGGCCTTTGCCGCATTTTCTCAGTCGAACGCTCAGAGAATGAGCCTCTCGGAATATTTCAGACTCCCGAACCGTGGAGTCCTCCGAAGTGAGAACGATGCCCTGAAGGCTTCTCTGGACTCGCTCCAGTTCGTACTTGACTCCTTGCGTGCCGAAGCCCTGAAGGCGCACCAGAACGATGACGCCGACAAGTCTGCCATCGATGAACCCAAGAACTACACTGCGGCCCAGACGGACTCGCTGCTTCATCTTTGGTACAAGGCCAACCGTGACCTTGACTTCCAGTCCATAGAGGATTATGACATGGATGTGGAACATTTCACCTCGAATGTCCCCGACGAGGTGATGATACAGCGCCTTGCCGACATGAAGGCTTTCTTCAGCCTGCCTTTCAACGAGACGGTGAAGAACTACATGATACTCTACTCTGAGAAGATGCATTCCGGCATGGAGCGTGTGCTTGGCGTAAGCAAGTTCTATTTCCCCATCTTCGAGGAAACCTTCGCAAAATACGACATCCCTCTGGAACTCAAGTACATGGCTATCATCGAGTCGATGCTGAACCCTACCGCCACCTCGCGTGCCGGCGCCAGGGGAATGTGGCAGTTCATGTATCAGACGGCCAGGAGTTACGGCCTCTGCATCGATTCCTACGTGGATGAGCGTCTGGACGTCGTGAAGGCTGTGGATGCTGCCGCACGCTATCTGCGCGATGCCTACAGGGTCTTCGGCGACTGGACTCTTGCCATCAGTTCGTACAACTGCGGAACCGGAAATGTGGCCAAGGCTATTCACCGGGCAGGGGAGAAGCGCGATTTCTGGAGCATCTACCCCTATCTGCCAAGAGAGACCCGCGGCTATGTTCCCGCCTTCGTCGGTGCCATGTATGCGTTCACCTACGCAAGGGAATACGGCATCAGGCCCATGGATGTGGGCATGCCCGCCCAGCTTGACACCTTCGAGATACGCCGTAAGCTCCACTTCACCCAGATCAGCGACGTGGTGGGCGTCCCTGAGGACGATCTGCGCCAGTTCAACCCCAAGTACATACACGACATCGTTCCCGGCACCGACCGCGAACCCTGCATCCTTAACCTGCCCTACAAGTGGACGGCTCCTTTCATGGAGGCCGACCAGGATTCCCTCTATCTTCACAAGGCGGGCGAGCTGCTGTGTGAGGAGGTGCTGAAGGACGTAGAGAAGAAAGCGTCCGCCGCACCTTCGTCTGGCAGCATCACATACAAGGTGAAGAGCGGGGACTACCTTGGCCGCATTGCAAGCAAATATGGCGTGAGTGTTGCACAGATGAAGAAATGGAACAACCTGAAGTCCGACAACATAAGGCCCGGACAGGTGCTCAAGATATATAAGTAAAGACCGATTATGAAGAAGATACCCAGCTTTACCATCGATCACCTCAGACTGCTGAGGGGCATTTATGTTTCCCGTAAGGACGGGGTCGGCGGCGAGATCGTGACCACATTCGACATCCGCATGGTGGAGCCGAACCGCCAGGAGGCCCTTTCACCGAGGTCCATCCACACGATAGAGCATCTCGCGGCAACATATCTTCGAAACGACCCCGAGTTCGGCGGCAGCATAGTCTACTGGGGCCCCATGGGCTGCCTCACCGGCAACTACCTTCTCATGAAGGGAGACCTGCAGCCCGCCGACATCCTTGACCTTGTCACACGCACCTTCCGCTTCATCGCAGACTATGAAGGAGAGATTCCCGGCGCCACTGCAAAAGACTGCGGCAACTGGAAACTTCAGGATCTTGCACAGGCAAAGACCGATTCCCGCAGATTCGTGGAGGAGGTTCTTGAGAAGATGACAGAAGCCAACATGGTTTATCCACAATGAGAAGACTTTCGCTCATATTCGCAGTGTGCATGCTGTGCTTCGCTGCCCAGGCCCAGCCCAGGGACGTGAGCATCCACGATTTCCGTGTGATGTCCGACAAGGATACCACGACCTGCCGGCTGACAGGAGTGGTCAGCATGATACGCAACTACCAGCATGGCAATCTCTATCTGAAGGACGACACCGGCGAGGTGCTCATCTACGGCATCATCAACAGGTCCGGTCTTCGCGATTTCATGCCGCTGGATGTGACGGTAGGTGATACATTGACCGTAGTAGGGCGCCGCACCGTCTACGACAACAGAACCGTCGAGATGAAGGACGCACGTTTCGTGTCCCGCAGATGCGGCCCTGACCACGGGGTGATCATAGAGGATGGCATTGTTCCCGACACAATCCCTCTCTTCAAGGGGGAGGACCCGCATGCGGCCTTCAGCGTGTGGGTCAACAGCAAACTCCGCTATCCTGAGGATGCCCGCAACAAGGGCATCGAAGGCACCGTGCTCGTGAACTTCACGATCAACGAGGACGGACGTCTGGCCAGCATGCAGATACTCGAGAGCCCTTGCCAGTCACTTGGCATGGAGGCCCTGAGAGTTCTTGCAAAGTCTCCCAAGTGGACTCCGGGCACCATAAACGGAAAGCCTGTGAAGGTCCGCTATACATTCCCGATCGTTTTCAGCATCAGTAACTGATTCCACATCATGAAGAGACTGGCAATTTCATTTGTATCCCTGTTGATGCCCTTGCTTTCCGGTGCCCAGATGTACGTTGATTTTGACATGCTCAGCAAGAACAGCAATACCCATCTGCGGATGGTCCTGCAGGATTCAAAGACCAAGGAGCCCATATCGTATGCAACGGTATACCTGATTCCCCAGGGCGACACGACAATCACCAACTTTGCACTTTCCGATGAGAAGGGCAGGGTCGATATGGATGAGATCATTTCGGGCAAATACGAGGTCAATGCCGAGATGATAGGTTACAAGCCTTATGTGAAGGTCCACGACCTGAGCGGATGGAACAATGATCTGGGTGCCATCGACATGGAGGAGGATCCCGAATACATCGACGCTGCGACCATCACGGCCCTTGCCAATCCGGTGACCATAAAGAGAGACACCATCGAATACAATGCGGCGGCCTTCCGCGTGGGCGAGAATGCCATGCTTGAGGATCTACTGAAGAAGATGCCCGGCATGGAGGTGTCCGACGACGGAACCGTCAAGGTCAACGGCGAGGCGGTGGACAAGATCACGGTCGGAGGCAAGACCTTCTTCTTCAACGATCCCGCGATGGCGGTGAAGAATCTTCCTGCAAAGGTCGTCGACAAGATAAAGGTGATAGACAAGGACAAGAATGACGCTGAATTCACGGGGGTTAGCACCAAGTCCGACCGGGAAAAGGTGATGGACGTTCAGCTCAGGGAGGAATATCAGAAGGGGTGGTTCGGAAATGCCAGGCTCCGTGGCGGTTCCACTCTGGGAAAGGCTCCCGACAATGAACTGCTCGAAGACGCGAGCGCCCTGTTCAATGGCAATGCTATGGCGGCCTGGTACAATGAGACCGATCAGGTGACCTTGCTCGCCAAAGGCGAGAATGCCGCCAACCCTGGTGGATCGAGTGCTGTCTTTGCCGTCTTTGACGGTGATACTGACGAACTTGCCATGAAACAGGGCAGGGTTACCAATGGGCAGGCCGGTGCAAACTACAACACCGAGCGTATCAAAGGTTTCGAGGCCAGTTCCAATGTTGCATACACATATACGAAAAAGGATGCCAGGGAGAAGTCGTCCAGGACCTCATTCCAGCCCGACGGCTCCGAGATCGGCACCGACGGCCGCTATGACGGTCTTGGTACCGACAACAAGGTGAGCCTTGCCCTGGAGCTGAAGAAGAATGACAACAGCAAGTTCCTCTTCGAACTCTCGCCGACCATTTCGTTCACTTCAAGGGACCGCAGTACAAACAACACGTCCGTGACTTCAGGCAAGGGTGGGGAAATGAACAGCAGTAATTCTGCAACCCTGTCGCATTCCAATATCATGAAGACAGGCACGTACTTCAACGCCGGAGTGAAGGACCTGGGCCGCAAGGGCCGTTCCGTGACCGCAATGGGCTACTATGAGCTCAAGAATACTGCAGGCACAAGCTCTGAGAATTCCGAGACTGTCTTCTCTTCCGTCATAGACAGACGGTATCTCGATTACGACAATGATGAGAAATATCTCGAGCTTGGTGGCAATCTGACATACGCCGAGCCTTTGTCAGAGAAATGGACGCTGCAGGCCAGGATTCAGGCAGACTATGAGAATCTGAACAACACCAGACTTGCATTCAACGGTGTTGACGGTTCGGCCAACGACTACTATACCTCCTGGACCAAAAACCGCGACATCACATTCAGCGAGCGCCTTTATGCACAGTACAAGAAGGATGACGACTTCTCGGTTCTCTTCGGTGCCTCCGTGTTCGAGGAAAGGAACGTGACAAACTCGCGTGCAACCGGAATCGAGACAACCGTCGGTGAGAATGAGTGGCTGCTCAACTGGGCGCCTTATGCCCAGCTCAACTGGCGCAAGGACTACACACGCCTGTTCCTGTCATATTCGGGATACAGCAGCACGCCATCCGGAAAGTCCATTATTCCAGTGCTCGATATCAGCAATCCTGTGTTCGTCTCGACCGGAAATATCTACCTCAAGCCTTCGTTCCGGCAGAGCCTTGGCTTCGATGTCAGTGGCAGCGAGCCGAAGAAAGCCTTTTTCTATCAGCTTGGAACCGGTGGGTCCGCCACGAGCAATGCCACCGTATATGCAAGCTGGTTCGATGGTGATGGCGTTCGCTACTCCATTCCCGTCAATGCACGCAAGCCAAGCACAAGTGTCCATGCCTACGGCTCCATCGGTGTGTCTTTCGGAAAGGAGAATCGTTTCTCGTTCGCCATAAATCCTTATGTAAGCATAGGAAGCGATGTGAACTACCAGGCGAAGGGGACACTGCCCGGATTCGACAAGGACCATTTCGACTACAATGATATGATGTCCCGGTTCTGGGGCAATCCTTCAGGTGACATTTTCTACAGCGGCAGAAGCGGATTCTCCGAGAGCCGTACCACAAGCATAAGGTGGGCAGCCTATCCTTCCATCACCTACAGGCTTGAACGTTTCAATGCAAGTTTCGGAACAACCGTCGAGAACAACATCAGCCGCTACTCTCTGAATCCTGATGCAAACATGAATACCTGGAACATGGCCCTCAGGGGTAACATCCTGTATGAGACCAAGAACGGATTCGAGTTCGGCACGGACGCAAGTTATACAACATACAAAGGCTACACCAACGGTTACGGCAAACCTGCGCTTATCTGGAATGCGAAGGTGAGCAAGACTGTAAAGTCCCTTGTGTTCAGCCTCGGATGCGCCGATATCCTGAATCAGAACAGGTCTCTGCAGAGAACCTCGTCTGCAGAATACTATCAGGATACCTATACCAATGTTCTGGGACGCTACTTCCTCCTCGGAATCTCCTTCAACTTCGGAAAGATGAATGCGAAGAACAACGGCAAGGTCCAGAACGCAATGTACGGAATGATATTCAACTGACAGATATGAAAAAACTTGTTTTCACTGTCCTGACGGTCAGCGTGCTGGTTTCATGCCAGAAATTCGAACTTGGCGAACAGAGTGTGACCACAGCCTACTGGCAGTCTGCTCTTCCCGGCAGCATGCCCGTGAGCATGGTGTCCCTTCCCGGGGCTCACGATGCCGGTACATCCAGCATCGGCATTCCAATTGTCCAGGGCTTTGCGAAGACCCAGGTCATCCCCGTTGCAAAACAGTGGGATTACGGCGTGCGCGTGTTCGACCTCAGGCCGGCCGTTGTCGACGGCAGGCTCCTTATCTGCCATGGCTCCTTCAGGACAAAGACCAGCTTTGCCGATGCCGTAGGCAGCATAGTCAAGGCGCTTGACAAGAACCCCAGCGAGTTTGCCATTGTGGTGGTACGCCATGAGGATGAGGCCGACGGCAACAGCGACAAGTGGGCCGACAAGATGGCCGAATACATAAACAGCCTTCCTTCGTCAAGGGTTGTCAGGGACTTTGACCTTGACATGACCGTCGACCAGATGCGCGGCCGCATTCTGTTCCTGTTCAGAGAGGACATATCAGATCCCGAGGTTGGAGTGCGTCTGTACGACTGGAGTTCCAGTGAGGATATCGAGCGTCAGAAGTCAGCCAGAATAGGCGACGGAACGCTCTGGATCCAGGACCACTACGATCCCAAAGGCGCCGATGACAAGCTGGCGGCAATCAAGAACCTCATGCACGACTTCTCTGAGAATGCAGAATCGGGCATCTGGTGCATCAATCATACATCCGGATACAATGCCGCCATCTTCGGAGCACCCAACTACGGATCCAATGCAGAGAATGTCAATGCTGAAACGGCAAGGTATATCAGCGGACTGGACGGCAGCGTCGGATTCGTCATCATGGACTTTGCAGGAGCCAGGCGATACAAGTCATACAACGTGGGCGGTGATGTCCTGATAAGGGCTGTCATCGAGCATAATCCACTCACCACGAAGGTGAGCTTCTGCGAAGGCGTGGAGGTATCGGAGGACTAGATGCAAGAGCAAAGAAAATTTTCAATTGACTTATGATAAGAAAGATTACATTCATTGTTGCGCTTCTTGCGCTGGTATCCTGCCAGAACAAGAGCGCTTTCGTGTTCTCTTATTTCGACACGATTCATGAGGAGGCAGGTCTCTGCCTTGCCTACAGTTACGACGGCTATCACTGGACGCCGCTGAATGACAACAAGCCCGTGCTTGCCCCTGAAGTGGGAAAAGACAAACTGATGAGGGACCCGAGCATATGCCAGGCTCCCGATGGCACATTCCATATGGTGTGGACCACCAGCTGGCATGACGACATCATCGGATATGCCTCAAGCCCCGACCTCATCCACTGGAGCGAGCAAAAGGCAATTCCCGTCATGAAGGACTATCCCAGCGTAAAGAATTGCTGGGCTCCGGAGCTCTTCTACTGCAAGGAGGAGGGTGTCTACTATATCATGTGGGCCAGCACCGTGCCTGACTCTGAGGAGATCGACCGCTCAGGAAGCATGAAGGAGGACGGTGGCGGCCATCGCGTCTACTGCACCACTACCACCGATTTCGAGAATTTCTCGCCCACAAGGCTGTATTTCAACTCTCCGTATACGAGCATCGACGCGGCTGTCGTGCAGGACCCTCTCACCAAGGAATACATCATGGTGATAAAGGATGACCCCGAGTACGTCGACATGCACGTCACTCGCACCCGCAGCATGGCTGAAGGCTTCCCCATCAGGATGGCAAGCGCCATCTCTGACGACTACAACAAGGAGGGACCCTCTCCTCTCTTCGTCAACAAGACCGACCTGCTTGTGTTCTTCGACTACTACTACCAGCACAAATACGGTGCATTCCTCAGCCGTGACCACGGCGACACCTGGGAAGACGTCACCTCACAGATCGAGATGCCGGAAGGAATGAGCCACGGCACTGCCATCCGCGTTGACCGCAAGGTCGTGGATAAGCTTATTGAGGCATATCATTGATACCTTCATTATCAAAAATAAACGACAAGCGCGGCTCATCTGGCCGCGCTTGATGTTTTATGAAATTAGATTCAGAGACTTAACCGATAAGGATTGCTGCGAGGAGGGCGAGGATGGCATAGAACTCAGGGAGAGCGGCGTAGATCATGGTGTTGGTCATGACGTTGTGTCCCTGGCTGATGCCTACGATACCGTTTGCACAAACCTGTCCCTGGCGGATCGCTGAGAACATGCATACCAGACCTACTGCAAGGCCGATTGCGAAATAGATGATTCCGTTGGCAGCGAAGTCCTTACCTCTCCAGATAAGGAATGCGAGGAATCCGTAAAGACCCTGGGTTGCGGGAAGGGCAGAGAGGATCATATACTGAGAGGATTTCTCAGAATCCTTCTTCAGAGCTCCTTCCGCAGCGTTTGCGGCAATTGTTGTTCCGTAAGCTGAACCGATACATGCGAGGCAGAGCATGATGCCGAGGCCAAGATAACCAATAATTAAATTAAGCATAATTGATGTTTTTGTTTATTTGTTTATTTTTTGATCGGATTATATGCGCTGCCTGAACCCTCATAGGATGAGTTCTTGAAGAACTCCACGAAGTTCAGTCGCAGCGGGTGTACGAATGCGCCAAGGCCGCTCATTGCAATGTTGAGCACATGGCCGAATAGAACTATGAGGATGAACGGCAGCCACTGCCAGGTGGGATTGTCTCCCAGAACCATTCCGCCCATCATGTTGAAAGTGGAACCGAGCATGCTTCCGGAAAGGCCGAGAGCGTAGAGTCGGATGTAGCTGAGTACGTCGCCCATGAGGCCGGAAGCCATGTTGTAGGTATCCCAGAGGCCGGAACCGATATTGGCAAGAGGGTTCTTTCCCCATTTGTTGAAAAGGTAGATTCCCAATGCGGAAACGCCGCCGATACCGATTATCAGCCATTTCATTGCGCTTTCGGAGATGACTCCGGGAAGACCGAGGCTCAGGACGATGATGGATCCTACGATGAGCAGAGTCCAGCCCACAGCACTGAGACTGTTCTTGAATCCGCATTTCCTGACCGTCCAGACAGCCTTCACGATAAGTGCGATGCAGATGTGGAAGATACCTACACCCAGTGCAACTATCATCTGCTTGGCATAGGCGGAACCTCCGATTTCGACATCACCGCTTATCATTATTCTCTTCAGACCCTCGGGAATCCATGCCTGCTGCGTTAGGTCGACTCCGAAGAAGCCGCCCAGCACGATTCCTATGAAGAAGGTGCCGGCACCGAGCAGAGCGATAAGACGCCACATTCCGAACAGGCCGCCGTTGCTCTCCTTCTTTCTCATGATGAATGCCGCGGCGATGAGGATGAGACCGTAGCCGGCATCACCCATGCACATGGCGAAGAACAGCAGGAAGAAGATGCTCAGGAAGATTGTCGGGTCGAACTCGTTGTAGGCAGGCATGCCGTACATCTCGGTGAGCGGTTCGAACTGCTTTGAGAATGCATTGTTCCTAAGTTTGATGGGAGGGTTGTCAGCCGCGTCGGCAGGGGAGGCGGTCCATACCACATCCATGCCGTCGAAGACGGTCCGGAGCGACGCGTCGTTCTCGGAAGGAGCGAAGCCTTCAAATACTGCCAGATGCCCATCGGCTGCGGAATCTGCCTTGAGGCTGGCAAGGTAGAGGCTCAGGTCCGATTCCAGAGCGGCCATGCGCTCCATCATTGACGGAATCTCTTCCTTTTCCTTCTCCAGCACTGATGTGTATTCCGCGATGGCTGCATCTGCGGCTTCCGCCTCACTGATGATGGCGGAATAGGGGCGCGTCGGCCTGCCCGTTTCCTTGAGCGGGAATCCTTCGCTGCTGCCTACCACCACGAACCATATGTTGCCATTCTCCTCAGCGACAACCTGCACCGGATACTGTCCGGGCCATTCGGCGTCGAACTTTCTGGCGGGGCAGCAGTAGAAGTGCAGAGACAGGCCAAGCTCGGCAAGTCTGCTGTCGTCAAAGTCGCCCCATACCTGCACGGAAGCTGCTTCCTTTTCGAGTTCCTGCCTCTTTGCAAGCAATGAGGCAAGTCTGTCGTCTGAGCCCTTTTCCAACTGGGATATGCGCCTGCGCAGAGCTTCGATCTCGTCTATCATCTCCTCCGAGCGGCCGTCGACCGGCTTGGAAGAGCGCTTTATGTCGACGATGCCCAGCCCGCGAAGGCTTTCAAGGAAACTGTCCCTGTCTGAATTCAGCAGAATCCAGGAGTATTTTGTCATTTTCTCTATCATGCTCCTTCCTCCTCTTCTTCTGCCGCATGGCGGGTCTTCACTATCTTTGATGAGGCCTTGCTGAGGTTCTCCTCGTCTTCCATGTATCGCTTGATCTTCAGAATCGCTTCCTGATATCCGGGAATCTGGACCTTCTCATAGAGGTTTACCTTCTGAGTGGTCTTCTTTCTGTTGAATTCCAGAATTCTGCGCCGCTCCTGGGCAACCTCGGAAAGCAGGCCTATCCGGGTGAGATCCTTGAGGATACGTACACCGTCGGCGTACCATGCGGGCTTCACGAAAGCGTTGAAAGGCTTCAGCTCGTAGCTGATCTCGCCAAGTTGCGGCACTTTCACGCCGGCAACCTTGACGGTGGTGAGCTCGATGCCGGTGATGCGTATCAGACCTGGCTCGAATTCGTTCCAGAGGGCTGCGAGGTAGTCGTAGTCCTTCATCATCCGCTCAAGCTCGCTGCTGTGCCTTTCGGCCGCATCCTTTGCAACCTGTACGCTCATGCGCAGGGCCGATTCCTTGCTCTTCAGCGTGGGAAGGGCCTTCTGGCGTATCTTGAGCTGCTTGCCAAGGTTCGTCAGCGATGTCTTGTTGTATTGAAATTTGATTGCCATCAGGCTTTCCAGTATTTATCTATGAGCACCTGTTTGATACCTGTCTCCGCGGGGCTGAAATATTTGCCGAAGAGCTCCCATGCGGTATCGAGCATCTCGTCTATCTTGATGTTGACGTCGATGCTCAGGATGCGCGTGGCGTACTCCTTTGCGTAGTCGAGGCAGCGGAGGTCGTAATCCGAAAGGTCGAAACCGTTTTCGAGTTTGGTCTTCGCGTTCTGGGCGTCTGCGTACAGACGAACGCCTGCGTTCATCACCTGGGAGTGGTCCTCGCGCGTCTTCTTGTTCTGCACGAGCTGCTTGAGTCGGCTCAGAGACCTGAAGGGGTCGACGATGACTTTCCCCGAGTCGGAGTCGGCGCGCAGGAAGAGCTGGCCCTCGGTGATATATCCGGTGTTGTCGGGGATCGCATGGGT
The DNA here is from genome assembly GCA_018065985.1 of Candidatus Cryptobacteroides choladohippi. Lineage (GTDB taxonomy): Bacteria > Bacteroidota > Bacteroidia > Bacteroidales > UBA932 > Cryptobacteroides > Cryptobacteroides choladohippi. The sequence continues at coordinate 32,411 of JAGHSF010000052.1, read as the reverse complement.
GATATCGCCATCGTTGAGAGTGGTCACCGCAATGATGGTGATCGATCCGCCGTCAGGCAGCTGCACGGCCTTTTCGTAGATCTTTGCGAGGTCTGAATAGAGCGAGCCGGGCATGGAGTCCTTTGACGGGATCTGGTCCATTCGGTTGCTGACTATGGACAGCGCATCGGCGTACAGGGTCATGTCGGTGAGCAGCACAAGCACTTTCTCATTCCTGTCGACTGCGAAGTACTCCGCTGCGGCAAGTGCCATGTCGGGGATGAGAAGGCGCTCCACGGGAGGCTCCTCGGTGGTGTTGATGAAGCAGACAATCTTGTCAAGCGCACCTGCTGCCTCGAACTCATGCCTGAAGAAGAGATAGTCGTCGTTGCTCAGACCCATGCCTCCGAGGATGATCTTGTCGACATCGGCACGCAGCGCCACGTCCGCCATCACCTTGTTGTAGGGCTGGTCGGGGTCGGCGAAGAAGGGGATCTTCTGACCTGACACCAGGGTGTTATTGAGGTCGATGCCGGCGATTCCGGTAGGGATGAGCTGGCTGGGCTGGCGGCGCTTGTACGGATTCACTGACGGTCCTCCGACTTCGCGCTCTTCACCTTCGACCTCGGGACCGCCGTCTATGGGCTGTCCGTATGCGTTGAAGAAACGGCCGGACAGCTGCTCCGATACCTTGAGGGTGGGAGGGTTGCCCTGGAATCTGACTTCTGCATTTGTGGGGATGCCCTCCGTGCCGGAGAATACCTGCAGAGTCACGAGGTCTCCCTTTGTCTTCACAATCTGTGCAAGCTTGCCGTCAACGGTGGCAAGCTCCTCGTTTGCAACTCCCTGAGCCTTGAGTGATATGGTGGCCTTTGTGATGGCCTGGAGCTGCGTATATGTACGCTGGAATGCTTTATTTGACATTTTCTGAAAGAAGTTGGTCAAGTTGTTCGCGGTATGAGTGGAATTTCTCGGACTGCCACTCGGAGTAGTTCATCTGGCGCATGATGTTTATCATGTTCTTGAAGTATTCCCGGCACTTCTCGTAGTCTTCGAATGAGAATTTGGTGTTGCATATGTCGAGGATGAGCTCGAGCATGTATTTCTGACGCTCGATCGGTGTCACAGCGTCGATTGCGTCGAATGCGTCCTGCTGCAGGAAGGCGAAGTCGATGAGCTCGCTCTTCCAGAAGCTCTCGTGGTAGCTCATGGGCACGCCGTCGTCGCCCAGAATGTTGATCTGGTCGGCCATTTCCTTGCCCCTGCGAACGTAGTTCTTAGCCTTGAGGACCTTGTCGACCCAACCCTTCTCGATCTTTCTGTCGAGATATTCGATGATCTCGGGATATTCGAGGTACTTCGAGTATGACTCGATAGGGTTGATGGCCGGATAGCGCTTCTGGTCGGCGCGGCTCTGCTCGAGTGCGTAGAAGCAGCGCGCTGCTTTCTTGGTGCTCTCGGTGACGGGCTCCTTGAGGTTTCCGCCGGCGGGGGAGACTGTGCCGATGAAGGTTACGGCGCCGGTTTTGCCGTTGTTCAGCTCGACCATGCCCGCACGGGAATAGAAGTTGGATATGATGGCAGAGAGGTCGACGGGGAATGCGTCGGCACCGGGAAGTTCCTCCATGCGGTTCGACATCTCTCGCAGAGCCTGAGCCCAGCGGGATGTGGAGTCGGCCAGCAGCATGCACCTCAGACCCATTGCGCGGTAGTATTCGCAGATGGTCATTGCCGTGTAGACTGATGCCTCTCGGGCCGCAACGGGCATGTTGGACGTGTTGCATATGATGGTGGTGCGCTCCATGAGATATCTCCCGGTGTGCGGGTCGATGAGTTCGGGGAACTCGGTGAAGATCTCCACGACCTCGTTGGCGCGCTCTCCGCAGGCGGCCATCACGATGACGTCGGCCTCGCCCTGCTTGGCTATCGCATGCTGAAGTACGGTCTTTCCGCATCCGAAGGGACCGGGGATGAATCCTGTACCGCCCTCGGCGATGGGGTCGAACGAGTCGATGACGCGGACTCCGGTCTCCATGATCTTCTGAGGACGCGGCTTGTTCCTGTATCCCTTGACGGCCACCTTCACGGGCCACTTCTGGGTCATGGTAACATTCACATCCTCACCTTCGGAGTCCGTGAGCACTGCGACGACCGTATCGATGTTGTACTGTCCTGCGGGAACCATCGACTTGATGGTATACTCATCCTTGAAGCTGAAGGGGACCATGATCTTGTGAGGCAGCCAGCCTTCCTTGACCTCGCCTATCCAGTCTGCGGCCTTGACTTTGTCGCCCGGAGAGGCCAGGGGAGTGTAGTCCCAGAGTTTCTCGTGGTCAAGAGGGTCGGTGTATTCGCCTCTCTTGAGGAATACGCCTTCCATTGTCGTGAGGTCGTTCTGCAGACCGTCATAGACGCTTGAGAGAAGGCCGGGGCCGAGGGTTGCCTCGAGCATCCTGCCGAGGAATTCGACTGTGTCGCCGTTCTTGAGCCCTCTTGTGCTCTCGAAAACCTGCACGGACGCCTTGTCGCCGGTGACCTTGATGGTCTCGGCCATGAGGTCGGTTCCTGCTATGTTGATGAAGCAGAGCTCATTCTCAGCCACCGGACCGTCGACCTGGACGGTCACAAGATTGGATACGATTCCGGTGACAATACCTTTAGTTGCCATATTCTGTCTTGCTGTTTCTTATTTCATTTACCAATTTGCGGAAGAGTTCGCGGCCTGTCTCGGGATTGAGCCTGAGCCAGCGGTTGATTATCTGCAGCCTGGCCGTGAAGCCGAGGATGACATCGATGTCGAAAACGTGCATGAGCGAGAGCTCCTCGCATTTCTTCCACATGAGATCGTCCAGGCCTCTTTCCCTGCCGAGGATGTCCTCCTGATCAAGGACGGCCATGATCTCGTCCTTCCCTTCAAAGTCACCGGAGTCCGGATCTTCGTCGAGAAGGATTACGTCTGTGCCTGCGGGACGGCCCAGCCTGCCGTTCAGGAACTCCACCTTGGTGTTCCTGACTTTCATGTCATAACTGAAGTATTCCCTTATGAAGCGGCAGGGGCTGGATAGTGCGCTGCGGTAGAAGGCGGCGTCCAGACTGTCGGGGTCAAAGCCCGCCAGCAGGGTCTCGAAGACTTTCCTGTCCTTGCTGCCAAGCTGCCCGAGAATCATCGAATGGATTTCCTCCACGTCGAGTTCTTTGGAGTTGCGGTCGTCCTGTCCGATGACAGGCAGGGAAGCGATGATATACTCGTAATTGTTCATCTGCGCCTAGCCGAACAGAAGTTTCTTTGTTACGGGACGCATGTACTCTGCGATGAGAGACGCAAAGGTTTCGTCAGTGAGGCTCACGAACCAGCTGCCATCCTTCGGCCCGATGGTGAATCCGCCTGCGACCTTCTTGCTGAAGTCAGCCTTGATCCCTTTCTGAAGAGCCTTGGAAAGCTCGTTTGCGACCCAGGGCTCGAGCTCGTCCTTGAGGTTCTGGGGGAGTACGAGGGCAAGGTCGGAGGCTTCTGTTGCGCTGAACTTGCCGGCGACTGCGCTGATCACGGACTTGAGAAAATCGGGCTCGGAGAGGGCTGCCTTGACTTTGTCGGCACCTGCCTCCTTTATTAATATGTTCTCTATGTCCTTTTTCGTGGCCTGGAGGCACTGCTCCGAAGCCATCTTCAGGTCTGAACTGACTTTGAATCTGAGGTCGTCAGCTTCCTTGCCGGCCTGCTCGATTATTGCCTTGGCCTCGGCTTTTGCCGCAGCTATGATTTCCTCAGATTGAGCCTTGGCGTCTGCGAGCATCTTCTCTCCTTCGATCCTGCCCTTGGCCAGGCCTTCGTTGTACAGTCTGTCTGTAAGTTCCTGTAGTTTGTCTGCCATTATTGATGTGTTGATTATCGTTGTTTCTGATAGTTGTTATATCTTGTGACAGGTGTTTTTGGTGTTTTCCCTAAAAAGCGGGCAAATCGTAACAAATATACTCAAATTTTGTCTATATTTGCAATCAAGTTTCACCAAATGTCATTTTATGGGACTAAATGAAGAGAATACTTTTATCGCTGGCATTGTTGATGCCTGCCTCGTTCGCAATCGCGAAAGAGGCTAGCAACCCCGGTAAATATGCCGAGGTGACCTTTGTTGCAAGGGCAGAATATTCCTCTGTACAGGATGACCATCTTGGCAACTCTTCCATTTACGCGCTTCTGGACGGCGCATTCTCCGAAAACCTGTCATTCAGTGTATCCACCCATCTTCTGAGCAGCGACCCCGCGGCGCTGTATCAGGGTACTTTGTATTCAAACTGCACCAACTGGCTCGACTGGGCTTACATGACTTATGACTTCGGCAAGTTCAATGTCGAACTTGGCAAGAACATGATGCAGTGGGGAACCTTCGAGATGCAGGAATATGACTTTGACTCATGGTTTGACCTGGCATCTTGCCAATGGCTGAGCCTTCCCGTATACCAGTGGGGCGGCAGCGTCAGGTGGACTCCGTCTGAAGACTTCAATCTTGGCCTTCAGATGACCACATCCCCTTTCGGGGAGAGGCCTTTTGCCAGCGGCCTGTATCAGTATGCCCTGTCATCATCATGGTCAGGCTGCAACTGGTACAACAATCTCTGGTCTGTCAACATCATCGGCGGCGATTATACGCTTCCCGTGTTCAACATGGGACACAAGTTCCTCATTGGCGACAAGTGGGAAATAGTATGGGACAGCACTACCGAGTTCTGGGAGAAGTCATGCGGCTTCTCGAACATTGCATATGTCAATTTCCGTCCATCCGACAAATGGTACTTCATGGCACGCGGCGGATATGAGAATACTGTATTCGGGCTCGACGGGGTGGACCGCTGGTTCACCGGTGCCCTTGCATGCTGGAAACCTCTGGAGTGTCTCCGCCTTCATACGCTTGCAGCATATGATTCACTGCTTGAATCTCCCACTTTCAACTTTGGTGTTACATGGCAAATCACATTATAGATATTCAAAATCTCAGCAAGTCCTTCGGTGACAAGAAGGTTCTTGACAACATCTCATTCTACGTCCGTCAGGGCGAGTTCGTAACCCTGCTTGGCCCTTCCGGCTGCGGAAAGACCACGATACTCAGGCAGATTGCGGGATTCATCAATCCCGATGAAGGCCGCATCCTGCTCGACGGCAGTGACATTGCGGAAATACCTCCCTATCAGAGGCCGCTCAACACCGTCTTCCAGCGTTATGCCCTGTTCCCGCATCTCGACGTGTACGACAACATCGCCTTCGGCCTCAAACTCAAGAAAGAGCCCGAGGACGAGATCGACAAGAAGGTCCGCAAGGTCCTCAAGCTTGTGAGCATGTCGGACTATGAGGACCGCGACGTGGAGTCTCTGTCCGGAGGCCAGCAGCAGCGTGTGGCAATTGCGCGTGCGCTCGTGAACCAGCCCAAGGTGCTCCTGCTTGACGAGCCCCTTGCAGCACTTGACCTCAAGATGCGCAAGGACATGCAGATAGAACTCAAGGAGATGCACGAGAAACTCGGCATCACCTTCATATATGTGACCCACGACCAGGAGGAGGCCCTTACGCTCAGCGATACCATCGTCGTTCTCAATGAAGGCAAGATACAGCAGATAGGCACCCCCACAGACATCTACAACGAGCCGCAGAACTCGTTCGTGGCCGATTTCATCGGCGAGTCCAACATACTCAACGGCCGCATGATATGTGACCGGAAGGTCGAATTCATCGAGCATGAGTTCAACTGTGTCGACGAAGGGTTCGGAGAGGACGTGCCGGTGGATGTGGTGATAAGGCCCGAAGACATATACATCATGAATCAGACCGAGGGCGCCCAGTTTACAGCAAAGGTCAAGTCCTGCACTTTCAAGGGAGTCCACTATGAGATGTACGTCGAGACGGAGAACGGATACGAGCTCCAGATCCAGGACTACAATTCCTTCGAAGTCGGTTCCACTGTCGGTCTTGTGATAAAGCCGCAGGACATCCAGGTGATGAGAAAGGAACGCGTATGCAATACCTTCGATGCCACCGTAGTCGACGAGCGCCATGTCAATTTCCTCGGGGAAGACTTCGAATGCGCTGTCCCCGCAGGTCTGCAGGTCGGTGCCGAGGTCAAGGTCCAGGTGCCTTTCGACAAGGTGGAGCTTCTTGACTATCAGGAAGATGGCGCGCTTGCTGGCGAGGTCCATTTCCTTCTGTACAAGGGCGACCACTATCATCTTGAGATCAAGACGGATGACAATGACCGTCTCTGGGTCGATACCGATGACATCTGGGACAAGGGCGACCTTGTGGGTATATCAATCGCATCTGAAGACATTAAGGTAATAGCGTAAGATGACACTCAAACGAACCACCTGGTGTTTGCCTTATGTCGTGTTCATGGCACTGTTCGTGGTGCTTCCTCTCCTTCTGATCGGAGTTTACGCATTTTCTGACGGTGCGGGGCATTTCACGCTCTCAAACTTCACGAAGTTCTTTCAGGACAAGGATTCCCTTGCAACCTTCGCCCTTTCGATCGAGGTCGCAATAGAGAATACGGCAATATGCCTGCTCCTGGGTTATCCGGTTGCATGGATACTCACCAACAAGAAACTCAACAGGAGTGCTGTCACCATCATCCTGTTCATCCTGCCCATGTGGGTGAATGCCCTGATGAGAACCCTTGCCACCGCCGAACTCTTCACCATGTTCGGCATCACTCTCGGAAAGGGCACCCTGCTGTACGGTATGGTGTACGATTACCTTCCTTTCATGATATATCCTATCTACAACACTCTGCAGAAGATGGACCCGTCCTATGCGGAGGCTGCCGAGGATCTGGGAGCTACGCCCTGGAGGGTGTTCTGGAAGGTTACGGTTCCGCTTTCCAAGTCAGGAATCATGTCGGGAATCATGATGGTGTTCATGCCTACAGTGAGCACGTTCGCCATTTCGGAGTTCCTGACCAACAACAAGATTAAACTGTTCGGTACCATCATTCAGGAGAAGATCTATGCTTCGATGTGGAACTATGGTGCTGCGCTTGCTTTCATAATGCTTATCATCATCGGCATCACCACTCTGCTTACGGGCGGTGAATCCGATGGACAGGAAGAAGGAGGACTCATCTGATGAAAAAGTTTTTCGCACAGGCTTATGTATGGCTTCTCCTGCTGCTGCTGTATGCCCCGCTGATCTTCATTGCCATCTTCTCCTTCACGAAGTCGAAGGTGATGGGCAACTGGTCAGGATTCACACTTGACTTGTACACGAATTTCTTTACAGGCAATTTCGAGGGCAGCAGCGCACTCTATTCGGCACTGCTCAACACCCTTCTGATCGCTGTGGTGTCGGCTCTTGCCGCAACGGTTATGGGCACCCTTGCCGCAATCAGCTTCCACAGGCTGCGCGGCCGCACGAAGAACACGCTGCTCTTCGTGAACAACATCCCCATGATCAACCCCGACATCATCACCGGTGTGTCCCTGTTCCTGCTGTTCGTGTTCCTTGGCATAAGCAAGGGATACATGACCGTGATCCTGGCGCATATCTCGTTCTGCACGCCTTACGTGGTGCTGAGCGTGCTGCCCAAGCTCACTCAGATGAACCCCAACATCTACTGGGCGGCCATGGACCTCGGTGCGACTCCCGGGCAGGCACTCCGCAAGGTGCTCATCCCCCAGCTGTATCCGGGAATGATCTCCGGCTTCATCCTGGCCTTCACCATGAGTCTCGACGACTTTGCGGTGACATTCTTCACCCAGGGCACCATCGGCCTTGAGACCCTTTCCACCTTCATCTATAACGACGCCCGCAAGAACGGACTTACCGTAGAGCTCAGGCCTCTGATGACTCTGATCTTCGCGTTCGTGCTCGTCGTGCTTCTTGTGATCAACCTCAGGAGCGCAAAACAGGCAAAGAAAAACAATTGACAACATACGACTGGATAATGAAAAGATTATTTCTGGCTATCGCCGCACTTGCAGCACTGGTGAGCTGCAGCACTGACAGAAGCAAGATCCTCAAGGTCTACAACTGGGCTGACTACATCGATGAGACTCAGATTGCCGAGTTCGAGCAGTGGTATCAGGAGCAGACCGGCAAGGAGGTCCATGTGGTTTACCAGACCTTCGACATCAACGAGTCAATGCTCACAAAGATAGAGAAAGGTCACGAGGACTACGACGTCGTCTGTCCTTCTGACTACATCATCGAGCGCATGCTCCGCAGCGACCTTCTCCTTCCCATCGACCGAAACTTCGGCGATACTCCGGACTACACTCAGAACGTGGCTCCTTTCATTGTCGACAAGTTCAGGCAGATCGAGGGCTCTGGCAAGGATGCCAACGACTATGCAGTTTCATACATGTGGGGAACAATCGGCATCATCTACAATCCAAAGTTTGTCTCAGAGGATGACGTGAAGACCTGGAATGTTCTCCGCGACCCTCGCTTCAAGGACAGAATCTACATGAAGGAGGCCTTCCGTGACGTTTACACCACACTTCTCATCGCCCTGAACAGAGACGCCATCGACTCTGGCGAAAAGAGCATCGAGGAACTTCCCTTCGATACCTCCGACGAATCCATCGCCATGGTGGAGCAGTTCCTGAACGAATGCAAGCCGAATATCGCCGGCTACGAGGCTGACTTCGGCAAGGAATACATGACTCAGGAGAAAGGCTGGATGAACCTCAGTTGGAGCGGCGATGCCGCCTGGGCAATCCAGGAGGCCAAGGATATGGGCGTGGAGCTCCGTTACGCCATTCCCGAAGAGGCCAGCATTGTCTGGTTCGACGGCTGGGTTATCCCCAAGTATGCCAGGAACGTTGACGCTGCACGATATTTCATCAACTTCCTCTGCCGTCCCGAAATGGCTGTGCGCAACATGGATGAGATCGGCTACGTGAGCGCAGTAGGCGGCCCTGAGATACTTGCCGCCAAGAACGATCCCACAGAGTTCGAAGCTGAAGATGCGACATACTTCTTCGGCGAGGATGGCAAAGGTGTATGCATAGACCCTGTGCAGTATCCTTCGGACGAAATAATTGCACGCTGCGGAATGCTGCATGACTCCGGCAGCCGTACCGAGGCCCTTCAGGAGATGTGGTCCCGTGTCAAGGGAGACAGCGCAAGCGCCTGGACATACATGATCATCGGTGTGGCAGTCATAGGAATCGTGGCAGTCGCCATCGGCGGCAGGAACAAGAAGAACCGCCGCAAGCCCCGCCGCAGATAATCTATCCCTCTATATACAGGACAAGGCGTCGCATGTGCGGCGCCTTGTCCTGTTCTGTCTGCTTTGATTGGCGGGGAATGCCTTGAGTGTCTGTTATTCTTCAGCGATGCCGGCCTCTATCCATTTGGCTGCAACTGCTGCCGAATCTTTCAGAGCGAGTTCCTTGTCGATGCCGTATTGCTCGACGAGAAGGTCTGCGAGTGTCTCTACGGTAAATGAGTCCTTGTCCTGAACGGATTCCCACAGGAATGCTGCGGATTCGTTCAGGGCGATCATCTTGTTGAAGTTGATGAGTTCGACGCCTTCTGCGGTAATGATGTGCTCAAGACCGAGTTTGCGCATGCGGAAACCTTTGATAGTCTTCATATTATTGTGCTTTGTTTTTCTGGGGGTCCTTGAAAAGAATCATGAAGGCGACGCCGACGGCGAGTGCATATGCCGCGAAGATGTACCAGGCGTTCGACCAGTTGGGCTGGGCGTTGTTGTATACGCAGGCCTCGACGACTTTTCCTGCTGCAAGCGTTCCGAATGTTGCACCGAGGCCGTTGGTCATGAGCATGAACAGGCCCTGTGCGGAGTTGCGGACTTCCTTGGGAGCGTTCTCGTTCACATACAGGGAGCCGGAGATGTTGAAGAAGTCGAAGGCGACGCCATAAACTATGCAGCTGAGTATGAACAGGAGAACACCGGGCATGTCAGGCTGTCCGAGGCCGAAGAGACCGAATCGGAAAACCCATGCGAACATTGCGATGAGCATGACCTTCTTGATGCCGAACTTCTTCATGAAGAAGGGGATGAGAAGGATGCACAGTGTCTCGGATATCTGCGAGATCGAGATGAGTGCGTTGGAGTTCTTGACCGCAAATGTGTTTGCGAGGGCGGGATTCTCGCCGAAAGAGCCAAGGAATGTGTTCGCGTAGCCGTTTGTGATCTGAAGGGATGCGCCGAGGAGCATCGAGAAGATGAAGAAGATGGCGAACTGGCCATCCTTGAACAGGGCGAAGGCCTTGAGGCCCAGGCTGTCGCTTATGCTCTGGCTCTCGCCCTTCTTTGTGGGGCATGCCGGCATAGTGAGCGCATATGCGCAGAGAATCAGACTTAGAATGCCGGATGAGAGAAGCTGGGTGGACGAATCCTGCATCGCAGTTCCGCCGATCTTCAGGAAGTTGGTCAGAAGCATGCTGCAGATGAATCCCACGGTGCCGAAGACTCTGATGGGAGGGAAGTCCTTGACGGGGTCCTTGCCGGCGTTTTCGAGAGCGAAATATGCCACTGAGTTCACAAGGGCGATTGTGGGCATGAAGAATGCCACGCTGAGGCTGTACAGAACGAAAAGGGGAGCGAACTGCACGGCAGAGCCGGCCTGGAGGCAGTAGATCCCTGCTCCGAGCATGAACACGCCCGCAAGCCCGTGGCAGAGTGAAACTACCTTCTGGGCCTGTATGTGGCGGTCGGCCACGATGCCCATGAGGGCGGGCATGAAGATGGATACGATACCCTGCATCGCGAAGAACCATTTGATCTGAGGTCCCATCCCGATCTGGCCGAGATAGCGTCCGAGAGAAGTCAGGTACGCACCCCAGACTGCGAACTCCAGGAAGTTCAACAGGATAAGCCTTGATGTGATGTTGGAATTTTTCATTATCTGATCATGCTTTTAGTTTCCGGTAAGCATACAAAATTAAGATTTTTTCATGGGAATTCCTTATCTTTGAAAGATGAAATTCACGAAGACTTGTCAGGACCCTTGCTCTTCAGCAAGATGTGGCGTAATAGAGACCGATCATGGTCAGATAAATACTCCCATATTCATGCCCGTCGGCACTGTGGGAAGCGTGAAGGGCGTCTATCACCGTGACCTCAAGGAGGATATTGGCGCAGAGATAATTCTCGGCAACACATATCATCTCTATCTCCGCCCCGGCCTGGACACCCTCTACAAGGCCGGCGGCCTTCACCGCTTCGAGAGCTGGGACCGTCCCATCCTCACCGATTCGGGCGGATTTCAGGTGTTCAGCCTCACGGGCATACGCAAACTGACCCGAGAGGGCTGTACCTTCCAGAGCCACATCGACGGCTCACGTCACACGTTCACCCCCGAGAACAATGTGCATACGCAGCGTGTCATCGGCGCCGACATCATGATGGCTCTCGACGAATGCTGCCCCGGTGACGCTGACCACAACTACGCCCGCAAGAGCCTGGACCTCACAAAAAACTGGCTGGAACGCTATGCGAAGAGTTTCCGCGAGTCCGATCCGCTCTACGACTACCAGCAGACTTTCTTCCCCATCATCCAGGGCTGCACATACAAGGACCTTCGCCTTGAGGCGACCGAGCATGCGCTTCAGTTCTCGGAGCTGGGAATAGCCATCGGCGGCCTTGCAGTGGGCGAGGAGACCGAGGTGATGTACGAGATGATAGAGACTGTGTGCCCTCAGATACCCCAGGACAGGGCCAGATATCTGATGGGGGTGGGAACACCTGCGAACATACTGGAGGCCATTTCGCGCGGAATCGACATGTTCGACTGCGTGATGCCCACACGCAACGGACGCAACGGCATGCTCTTTACATGGAACGGAATCATGAACATGAGAAACGCCAAGTGGGAGCAGGACTTCTCTGAACTTGATCCAAGCGGAACATCGTTCGTGGATCACACATATACAAAGGCTTATCTGCACCATCTCTTCAAATCAGGCGAGATGTTCGGTGCGATGCTGGCCAGCGAGCACAACCTGGCATTCTACCTCGACGTGGTGCGCCAGGCACGCGAGCACATACAGGCCGGAGACTTCCTGCAGTGGAAGGATGCTGTCGTGAAGCGCATAACCCAAAGAATGTAGGACGATGAACCTGAAACCGAAGATACTTGACAGATACATCATGAAGAGGTTCATGGCGACCTTCTTCATTGCGTTGCTGCTCATCATCGGAATCGTGATCATATTCGACATATCGGAAAAGATCGACGACTTTGTCAAGAACGAAGTTCCGCTGAAGTCCATCATATTCGACTATTACGTGAACTTTGTGCCGTACTTCATAAACATGTTCTCGCCTCTGTTTGTGTTCATCACGGTAATCTTCTTCACATCCAGACTTGCTGCCAATTCCGAGATAATCGCAATGCTTTCCGGAGGTGAGAGCTACCACAGAATCATGGTGCCATACATGGCCTCCGCCGTTCTGATCGCCTTGCTGTCACTTGTTCTCAACTTCTACATAATTCCCAAGGCGAACGTCACGCGTGTTGAATTCGAGCAGTCGTACATCGGCAATTCGATGGGCAAGGGCGTGTTCAACCGCAGGAACGTCCACTATCAGATTGCCCCCGGTCAGTTCGTGTTCGTGGAATCTTTCAGCACCTGGAACAACACCGCATACAAGATGACTCTCGAAAGCATGGAGGAAAACCGTCTCGTGAGCAAGCTCAGCGCTGAATCGGCAGCCTGGGACAGTACCTCGGGAAGCTGGCACATGCGCAAGTACATGATACGCGACTACAACGAGGGTCTGCAGGACAGGGTTCGCTGCGGAGAACAGCTTGACACCGTTATCGCCCTGACCGTCACTGACTTCTATCGCAACGAGAATACGATCGAAGCGCTGACCATAGACCAGCTTAACGAATTGATAGAAACGCAGAAGATGCGTGGTGATGCCAATGTCATGTATGCCCAGATCGAGAAGCAGCGCCGTATGACCTTGCCTTTCTCCGCTATCATCCTGACCATCATGGGCGTCGCTCTGACGTCCAGGAAGAAGAGAGGAGGTACCGGCTGGAACATCGCACTGGGTATCGGACTTGCGTTCATGTACATATTGTTCCTCCGTTTCTCCGAAATGTTTGTATATACCGGCGTGATGTCTGCAGCCGCTGCCTTGTGGCTGCCGAATGTGGTATACACGCTGATTGCGGCAATCCTGTACAAAATAGCACCCAAATAGCATGAAAGTCAAAGTAATCAACCGCAGCGGCAATGCATTGCCGGAATACGCAACCGCGCTTGCAGCCGGTCTTGACGTACGCGCAAACAATCCCGAACCTATCGTACTCAAACCCCTTGAGCGTACGATGGTACCTACCGGCCTTTTCATCGAGATACCTGCCGGCTATGAGGTGCAGGTCCGCCCGCGCAGCGGTCTGGCTGCAAAGAAGGGCATAACCGTGCTCAATGCGCCTGGCACGATTGACGCCGACTATCGTGGTGAAGTGTGCGTCATCCTCGTCAATCTTTCAAGTGATGACTTCGTTATCGAGAAAGGTGAGCGCATAGCTCAGCTTGTGCTGGCAAAGCATGAGCGCATCGACTGGGAGAGCGTAAACGAACTCGCCTCCTCCGAAAGGGGAGAAGGCGGGTTTGGTAGCACTGGTATCAGGTAGGACTCCTAATAACTGTCGTAATATTTTGCCTCTCTGGGATTTACCTTGGACATGTTGTCCAGCAGATCCTGGTTGGTCTTGTATTCGTCCATGAGCTGCAGCATGAAGTTCATGGCCTCGGTGGGATTCATGTCTGCAAGCAGCTTCCGGAGTATCCATATGCGCTGGCTCTGTCCCTTCGGGTAGAGGAGGTCGTCCCTTCGTGTGCCTGAAAGCACGACATTGACTGCGGGGAATATCCTGCGGTTGCTGAGGGTCCTGTCAAGCTGGAGTTCCATGTTGCCCGTACCCTTGAATTCCTCGAAGATGACGTCGTCCATCTTGGAACCTGTCTCTGTCAGTGCCGTTGCAAGTATGGTGAGCGAACCGCCTCCTTCGATGTTGCGGGCAGCTCCGAAGAAACGTTTGGGCTTCTGGAGCGCATTTGCGTCAACACCACCGGTGAGAACCTTTCCTGAAGCAGGCTGCACTGTGTTGTAAGCGCGAGCCAGACGTGTGATGGAGTCGAGCAGGATGACCACGTCATGACCGCACTCGACAAGGCGCCTGGACTTCTCGAGTACCATGTTGGCAACCTTTACGTGATGCTCGGCCGGCTCGTCGAATGTGGATGCAACGACTTCGGCCTTGACGCTGCGCTGCATGTCGGTAACTTCCTCGGGACGCTCGTCGATGAGGAGCACTATTTCGTAAACTTCGGGGTGATTCTCGGCGATTGCGTTCGCTATGCTCTTGAGCAGCATGGTCTTACCGGTCTTGGGCTGTGCCACGATGAGTCCGCGCTGACCCTTGCCTATGGGCGAGAACATGTCGACGATGCGGCAGGAGATGTCCTTTCCGGACTGGCCTCCGGTGAGATTGAACTTCTCGTCGGGGAAAAGGGGAGTGAGGAAGTCGAAGGGCACACGGTCCCTGATGAATTCGGGGGTGCGTCCGTTCACGTACTTGATCTTCACGAGAGGGAAGTACTTGTCTCCCTCGCGCGGAGGACGTATCTCTCCGATCACGGTGTCGCCGCTCTTGAGGGCGTTCATCTTGATCTGCTGCTGGCTGACGTAGATGTCGTCGGGAGAGTTGAGATAGTTGTAGTCTGATGAGCGGAGGAAGCCGTAGCCGTCCGGCATTATCTCGAGCACACCCGTAGCTTCTACCGTACCCTCGAATTCGGGAACGTGAGGACGCTTGGGCTTCTGCTGCTGGTTGCTGTTGTTGTTCTGCTGCCTCTGCTGCTGGTTCTGCTGCTGATTCTGCTGTTCGGCCTGCTGCTGTGAATTCTGAGCCTCCTTTGAGGCCTTCTGCTGCTGTACGGCTGTAGCTGCGGCAACGATTGCGGCGGCCTTTTCCTGTGCAGCCTTCCTGGCGGCATCCATCTGCTCCGGCTCAGGCTTGGTTTCCTGTGCGGGCTGGGCGTTCTTCGGCTTGCGGCCGCGCTTTTTCTGCTCGGGCTTGCTCTCTGCAGGGCTGTTCTCCGCAGCTTTGTTCTCTGCTGCAGGCTTCTGCTCCTTTGCCGGCTTTTGCCCGGACTTTTTCTCGGCGGAATCTTCCATAGGTTCAGTTCTGGCTTCCTGCTTGGGCTTGGCCTCTTTCCTTTTCTTCTGAGGCTGAGGGTTTTCTGCAGGCTGGGCTTCTTCCTTCTGCTCGGACTCCTGGGGCGCAGCGGGCTTGTCTTCCTTTCTGGGTCGGCCGCGGCGCGCCTTGGGCTTGTCCTGAGGTGCCTGAGAAGCAGCGATTACAGCTTCCTTATCGAGAATTGCATATGCAATCTCGTCAATTTCCATTTTCTTGGTCTTGATCTGATAATCGTTCGCAAGTTTTTCGAGCTCCTCTCTACTCATCTGACTGAGCTCGTATAAGCTGTGTGACATATATGTATTTTGTTAAATTCGGGCAGCAGTGACCCCGCCGCCTGTTGAAATGATATTGCAAATATAGCAATTATTTCCAATTATCAATATAACTGTCGCTCTTCTTGAAGCGAAGTATATCTGCAAGGGTGGATGCGTTGGCAGCTATGCGGAAACTGTAGCTCTTGTATGTACCGGCAGGTACCCATTGCACGGAAATGTTGAAGCAGTGCAGGTCATATGTGGCGCTGAACTGGGTCGTGGTTATCTGCTTTGCGATGAAATCGTAACCTGTACTCAGGTTGACGTTCATTTTGGGCGTGAGCTTTATGTTGGCTGTGGTACTGACAGTGGCCCTGTAGGTGTTGTTGTTGTCGAGCCTGTGCTCGGCTTCGATGTACTTGTGTCCTCTTGTGCAGGAGAACTGGGTGCTGAAGTTCAGGCTCCAGGGCACGTTGGGGTTGGTGTAGAACAGCCAGCCCTCAGGGATGTACTCTCCTGTGACGGGATGGTAGTATATCTTGCGGTAGTATTCCGCCGCACCCTGAACCCCGCCATTGCCGGAATCGGAAGAGGAGCCGTCGTTACCGTTGATGGCACCCTTGCCGGAGATTGAATATGAAGCGGAGATGTTGGCGTTGTTGAATCGGGCGAGACCCTGCCCCTTCATGACGGCAAACTCATTGAATCTCACACCTTTCTCGTCGATTGCATAAGGGTCGAACCCGGCACTTGCGCTGATGTTGACCTTGCTGAACAGGTTGGTGCTCATCGATGCGCTGATTGTGCTCATCTTGAACTCCTCGGCGAGGAAGTTGTAGCTGGTGTTGAAGGTCAGCTGGTCGATAAGCTTCACCTTCTTTGTGCCTGTGCCGGTGGTGTCGGCGAAGTCGCGCACCTTGGCCTCGAGGTTGTTGCCTATGGAGATGCTCATCGATGCGGCCTCTCTTGCGCCAGCACCCGTGCTTCCTGTGAAGCGGTTGTAGGTATACTGCTGCACCTGACCCTGTCTGTCGGTGTACTCAAGTGTTGTGTAACCGTTCCAGGACTTGCTGAGATCGGGGGTGTAGCTCATTGAGACAGAGGGTGATATCACATGCCTTATGGCTTGGACCTTCCTGAATTTCGCGAACATCAGCGTACCGTACAGGCGCGTGCTCATCGACATCGACGCCGACCCCCTGTGCATCATTCCGAATGCCCCGAACATATCGCCCTTGGTCTGCTCCATCTTGCCGGTCTCCTGGTTGTACGCGGCATTGTACTCCCTGAAATACCAGTTCATGCCGTAGGAGATGCTGGGGTTGAAGCTCAGGTATTTGAGCAGCTGGAACGACGGCAGGCCTATGCTGAAGTTGTGGGCCATGCTGTTGTCGAACTTGTTGATGAATGCGGGATCCTTGAGGTCGAACTCTTTGGCCTTGAAGCTGATCTTGTTCTGCAGCGAGGTGTTGTATCCGAAGCTTATCTTCTCATAGAACTTTTCCTTGCCGACGCGGTTCTTCTGCTTGAAAGGATATATCGTACTCATCGAGAACGTCACGTTAGGCAGTGTGAAAGTGTATGAGGAGTCCCTCGAGCTCTGGTTGTGGAGGGCGTTGACGCTCAGGTTGAACTTGCCGTTCCAGTTGTGGCTGTAGGATATCGATGATGATATCTGGTTCTGCAGGGCTTCGTCGATCGAGCGGGAGTTGAACCTGTTGTTCGACGGGCTGGAGAAGTTTACGGATGCGCTGAA
Source organism: Candidatus Cryptobacteroides choladohippi (assembly GCA_018065985.1). GTDB lineage: Bacteria > Bacteroidota > Bacteroidia > Bacteroidales > UBA932 > Cryptobacteroides > Cryptobacteroides choladohippi. The sequence continues at coordinate 15,242 of JAGHSF010000052.1, read as the reverse complement.
GCTGGTTCCTGGATGTGCCTTGGAATCCTGTGAATGAGACCACCTCACGCCGAAGTTGGACGATTCGAAGTACTCGGGAGTGCCTTTCTCTCCACCCTTGTCCATTGAATAGGTCAAGGCGAAGGATCCGTTGAATTTGTAGTTGACCTTGTATCGGGAGTTGACGTCGAGAGCCCAGGACCCCAGGGTGTAGATGTCTCCGGTGACGGACAGGTCGAAATAATCTCCGAATACGAAGTACATTCCGGCGTCGCGGACGTAGAAGCCTCGGGTCTCTTCCTGTCCGAAGGTGGGCATGAGCATGCCGGTCGCCCTTTCCGGACGTTTGGGGATGAAACCGAAGGGGAGTCCGATGAAGGGGATGTGCACGTCCTCCACCACAAGGTGTGCAGGGCCGAAGACTGTCTTCTGCGTGGGTTTGGTGATGACCTTGGCAAGTTCGAGCTCAAGCCAGTAATGCGGGTGCTCGAGGTCGCAGACGGTATATTTGCCCTTTGTCATGTTCACCGACTGGTCCGGCATCATCTTGATGTTCTGCCCCTGCAGGAGGCCGCCGTCTTCAGTCGTGACCATGTTGGTGATCCTAGCTTTCTTGGTGTCGAAGTTGTATCTGACCTCGTGCATGTTGTAGGTCTTGCCTCCCTGCTCCATCACAGGCAGGCCCTTCCATTCTCCGGAAAGGGTGTCACGCACACCGTAGGCGTAGACGGTACCTGTGTTCATGTCGTACTCCATGCGCTCCGCGGTGAGCTTCATGTCCTGGTAGGACACGCTCACGTCACCATAATAATATATGAGTCGCTTTCCGTCAGTGAACACCTCCACGATGGAATCACGTGCGGTCGAGAATGCGGGACGCTCCAGGGAACTCTTGCCGAGAAGGGCGATGGAATCTATTCTGTGGAGTGAGTCTGCAAAGTGAAGGGAGTCCCTGCGTGCGAGCTCGAGAGAATCGGGGGGAATCACCTTTTTCTCCTGACGCACACCGAATTGCTGACCGGTGTTGCGGCCGCGCCTCTGTGCCTGAACCGGGGCGGCCATGCTGAACAACAGCAGAACAATCAGCGTTAATATGAATCCCTTCTTCTTCAATCCGAAAAAATTGCTTATTTTTGTAATCTACAAAAGTACGAATAATAATTGAAACGCACAATCTGCATATTGCTCAGCCTTGCTCTTTGCGGAGCACCTGTCCTTGCCGGGAATGATCTCGGGCTAAATACGGTCGTCATCGACCCTGGCCACGGCGGAAAGGATCCGGGGGCTGTGAGTGCCGACAGGAAGACCTATGAGAAGAGCATAGTCCTCGACATCGCCACCCGCCTGAAGCGCAAGATATCCGAAGGCTGTCCCGAAGTCAACGTCATAGTGACGAGGGGCCAGGAGTTCATCTCTCTGAACGACCGTGCGGAAAAGGCCAACAAGGCCGGTGCGAACCTCTTCATCTCACTTCACATCAATGCTGCCCCGAGAAGTGCCGCAAACGGGTTCTCGGTGCACTGCATGGGCCAGTCCTCCAAAAAGAACACGGATCTGTACGAGTATAACATGAACATATGCAAGCGTGAGAACTCCGTGATCCTTCTGGAAGACGACTATTCCACCAAATATGAAGGCTTCAATCCAGAAGATCCCGAGTCCAACATATTCATGCAGCTGATGCAGAATGCCTATCTGGAGCAGAGTCTCAACTTTGCCGGTACGGTCAAGAAGCATCTCAAGGACGGCCCCATCAAGGCCGACCGCGGCATCTCCCAGGATCCTTTCTATGTATTATGGAAGACGGCGATGCCTTCGGTTCTCGTGGAACTCGGCTTCATATCCAATCCTTCCGACCTTGCGGTTCTGCGTGAGGCCGAGAATAGGGAAAAGATCGCAGACTGCCTGTATCGTGCCTTTGTGGAATACAAAGCCGCCTATGACAAGAGTGTGAGCGTCGATTCGAAGGCTTCCGCAGAGCAGCCGACCAAGGCTGAGGCGAAGCCTGCCGTGCCTGAAGCCGCTGCTGTTTCCGGGGAGCCTGCCGCCGAAGACGTGCAGCAGGATGTCATCTACGGTGTGCAGATCTTTGCCGTTGGCAGGAAGATCGAGTCCGGAGCCCCCGAGTTCCTTGGATACGAACCTGTGGTTGTCAAGGGAACAAAGGTCCTCAAGTATGTGATCGGAGCCGACACCGAACTTTCCGTAGTCAGGGAACGGTTCGAGGCGATCAGAAAAAAATATCCTGATTCCTATATTGTAAAAATAGAGGGGGACAGCATTTCCCAGGTCAGGTGAATTCGTATTTTTCCCCTTTGCAGCAGCCTGAACCCCATATAAATCCTTAAATCAACAATTTGGAAATATTCTAAATTGGAATCTATTTGCAAATAAGATAGTTACGGGGATTATTGTGTTGTAAAGTATTGATTTATAACTACTTGTAAATGGAGAATCGGGGCCGATTTTTCAAAATATATAAGGCAAATAAAATTAAAATGCAATAGCAAAAAAATTTTTTTATCAATTATTTTTCCCCACTTTTGCACTTGCTATTCGGCGCAGGACGGTTGCGCACTATTTTACTTACAGAATGAACGAACAACAGAGACATATTGATGTGTGGAGCGAGTGTCTGCGTATTATTGAGCAGATAGTCGAACCGCAGCCCTTCAAGACCTGGTTCACACCCGTGCGCCCGGTGTCTCTTGTCGATTCCACGCTCACAGTCGAAGTCCCTTCCGATTTCTTCCGCGAGTACCTCGAGTCAGCCTATCTTGATGTCATCAAGATGACCATGAAAAGGGTTCTCGGTGCTGGTGCGCGTCTTGTATATATGTTGCGTCCTGTACAGAACCAGCCTGCGATGAACGTACCCGGGCAGGATGTGGTTACTCCTACCAACAAGCCTGTCCAGTTCAGCGCCTACATGCCTTCCGGCATCACCAATCCTTTCGTGATTCCCGGAGTACACAAGCTCAAGATCGACCCCAGGCTCAATCCTATCTACAACTTCGACAACCTTATACAGGGGGAGTGCAACAAGATGGGTATCACTGCCGGAGTCAATATCTCTGCCGCTCCTGGCAAGACTCCTTTCAATCCCTTGTTCATCTTCGGCGGGCCCGGTCTCGGAAAGACACATCTCGCCCAGGCGATAGGAATTTCCATCAAGCAGAAATTCCCCGATCAGGTTGTCCTCTATGTGACCGGCAACGAGTTCAAGACCCAGTACATGGATGCTGTGGCCGTTCACAACAAGCTCACAGACTTCCTCGGCTACTACATGAAAATGGATGTCCTCATTGTTGATGACATTCAGGATCTCATGGGCCAGGGCTGCCAGAATGCGTTCTTCAATGTATTCAACTGTCTGCATCAGAATGGCAAGCAGCTTGTGTTCACTTCAGACCGTGCACCGGTTGACCTCCAGAACTTCGAGGAGCGTCTGCTGTCGCGCTTCAAGTGGGGCCTTTCAGTCCAGCTGACCTATCCTGATTTCCAGACCCGTCTCCAGATGCTGCGTTCGCGTGCATTCAGGGAAGGAGTGTCTGTTCCCGATGAGGTCCTTGAATATCTTGCAAGCAATATCCGCACGAACTTCCGTGAACTCGAGGGCGCTCTCATCTCCCTTATTGCCTACAGTACCGTACATCCCGGCAAGAATCAGATTGAACTTGCACGTCAGATAATCGAGAAGGTGGTAGGCGAGGAGAAAAAGGACATCAGCATCGACAAGGTGCAGAAGACCGTTTGCGAGTATTTCAACATCACAAGGGACGATATCCTTTCGAAGAGCCGCAAGCGTCAGATCGTACAGGCACGTCAGATTGCGATGTACCTGAGCCGCAACCTCATCTCCAACTGCTCCCTTTCAACGATCGGAGCCGAGATAGGCGGCAAGGACCATGCTACAGTTCTGCATGCATGCACAACCGTGGCCGATCTCATGTCTACAGACAAGACTTTCCGTAAGTATGTCTCAGACATAGAGCAGATCATTTCACCTGCAAGACATTAATTTTCAATATCATATGCAATCTGCAAGAGTTCTTGAGATCTTCAAGGAGATTACTGCTATTCCCCGTGAGTCAGGTCATGAGGAAAAGATAACTGCATGGCTTGTCCAGTGGGCAGAGAATAACAATCTGGCTGTAAAGACCGACCCGACTGGCAATGTCCTCATCACACGTGAGGCTGCTCCCGGAAAGGAAAGCGTTCCCGCAATTGTCCTTCAGGCGCATCAGGATATGGTTTGCGAGAAGAATGCCGGCGTCGACCATGACTTTGCCGTCGATCCCATCGACTACGTGGTCGAAGACGGCTGGATGATTGCAAAGGACACCACACTCGGCGCTGATGACGGAATTGGCATAGCCGCAGCGCTCGCCCTGCTTGAAGACAAGACCCCTACAGGCAAGATCGAGTGTCTTTTCACAATCTCCGAGGAAACAGGTATGGATGGCGCAGAGGCCCTGAAGAGCGGTTTCTTCTCAGGAAAGACCCTGATCAACCTTGATTCCGAGGACGAAGGCCAGCTTTTCATCGGATGTGCCGGCGGCCTGAATACAAGGATACGCCTCGATTATGAAAGTGCACCTCTTGCCGAGGGCCTTTCAGTGCTCAGAATCATCATAAGCGGCGGTATCGGCGGTCACAGCGGCGATGACATCAACAAGGGACGCGTGAATGCCGTCCAGCAGATGGCCCGTTTCCTCAATGACGAGATCCCATTCGGATTCCAGCTCGTGTCGATCAATGGCGGCGGAAAGCCCAATGCCATTGCACGTGAGTGCGAGGCTGTGATTGCAGTACCTCATCCCCGTGCGACGGTGCGCCGCGTGCGTGCTTTCAGCGAGACTCTCGCTGAAGAGTTCCACGTTACCGATCCCGACATACATGCAACATGCGAGAAGGTCAGCGGGACCAGATTCACCGTCGACAACGATGCGGCCTTCTGCCTTGTCACCTCGCTTCTTACCTGCCCTCACGGTGTGCAGGCGATGAGTCAGGATATCGATGGTCTCGTGCAGACCTCCACCAACCTTGCATCGGTTCACAAGCGCAAGGGCTTCTTCGAGATAGTGACCAGTCAGCGCAGTTCTGCCACTTCAGAGCGCCGTGCCATTGCGAAGAAGGTTCGTGCCAACTTTGAGATCGTAGGTGCAAGAGTCAAGCATATGTATGAATATCCCGGTTGGAATCCCGATATGAATTCACATATACTTGCCTGCAGTGTAGCATCTTACAGGAAGTTGTTTAAACAAGAGCCTGAGGTCAAGGCAATACATGCCGGACTCGAGTGCGGACTCTTCCTTCAGAAGTTCCCCGGGCTTGACATGATCAGTTTCGGCCCAACCCTGAGGGGCGTTCATGCACCTGGAGAAAAGCTTGAGCTTGCCAGCATGGACAAGTTCGTGGCCCTGCTTGAAGACGTCGTCGTAAACTTTGAGTAGGATGAAGATCGCACCATCTCTTCTGGCAGCAGATTTCCTTCATCTGCAGGATGAAATCGAGAAGGTAAATGCGTCCGGAGACATACTCCATCTCGATATCATGGACGGCACGCTGGTTCCGAACATCTCGTTCGGCTTCAGCGTGTTGGACAAGCTCTTTCCGGTTGTGAAAGTCCCTATGGACGTCCATCTCATGGTGGTCAACCCTCACCAGTGGTTCAAGAAAGTCGCAGACGACGGCGCAGCCATGTGTTCCTTCCATCTTGAGGCATCGGGCCGCAAGACAAAGGAGTTCATTGACATGATCCACGCGTACGGAATGAAAGCGGGGGTTGCAATCGATCCTGACGTACCCGTGAAGAAACTGTTCCCTTATATCGGGAAGGCGGATTTCTTTCTGGTAATGAGCGTGTTCGCCGGATTCGGCGGTCAGAAGTTCATCGAAGTGAGCCTTGACAGAGTCGCAGCCCTGAAGGCCGAGATTGTTGCCAGGGGAGCTGACACCCTCATCGAGGTCGATGGCGGCGTGAGCCTGGCAAATGTCAGGGCAATAAAGGATGCCGGTGTGGATATAGCGGTTGCCGGCAGCACCGTGTTCCACTCGGAAAATCCTGTCGAGACTGTCAACGCTTTGCGCGAAGCCTAGATTCGAATTCAATCCAATTCTTCTTGCAAAGATCCGATATCCGTTCGAGCGTCTGCTCGAGCGGATATTCCTTTCCTGTCAACTGCTTGAGAGACACGGGGTTGGGAAGATTGTCGGGCCATTCGCACTGGTTAAGGTCAAGGCCTATCCCCACTATTGCCGCGGCCACATCCTTGCCGTCGAGCTGGTTCTCTATCAGTATGCCGCATATCTTGCGGTCTTCGACCCAGATGTCATTGGGAAGTTTCACCCAGGCGGTGACGCCTTCTTCCTGGAGGAATTCCAGAAGGACTGATGTGATGTAGACGTTGATTTCCTGAAGGTCCTTCACGTGAAGTGGAGCGCTGTCGCTGAAACGCAGGAGGATTGAGAATGTCAGGTTCTGCCCTGGTTCGGAAGACCATGTGTGGTCTCCCTGGCCGCGACCTGCGGTCTGCCTTTTTGCTGCGATGATTGACAAATTGTCAAGTTTCCCCAGATGCCTTCTGAGCTCACTGTTGGTGGAATCGGTGCTTTCGCACCACATTATCATCGCGCGCGTGTGTGTTGGAGTCATTTTTGTATTATCTTTGTACAAATATATACTTATAAGCTGAAATGGCAAAGAATCAAAATAGGAAACCGCAGAAGATAAAAGTGGTCAGAATCAATTTTTCGTGGATTTATCTTCTGCTCATCGCCGGAATCATCTTCATGCTGTTCTCATCAAGGGGCGTGCCTGCCCAGAAGATAGAGTGGGCACAGCTCGAGGAGATGATCAAGGCCGGAGACATCAAGGAAGTACAGTTCGTTCGCAATGACTTCAAGGGCGACGTCACCGTCCGCCCTGACAGGATGAGCAAATATTCAGCCCTTTTCCCTGGCGGCAAGGTGCCCGCATCGGCACCTCAGTTCTTCTTCCTGACTTCAAGCAAGTTCGACCCGGAACTCGAGTTCGCTCGTCTGAATGCCTTCCTTGAGCCCCAGGACAGGACAAAACTCGTTATCACCAACGACGCAAAGATATGGGAGAACGTTCTTGAATGGGTGTTCCCTCTGCTTCTCTTCATACTCCTCTGGGTCTGGATGTTCCGCGGAATGGGCAGGAATGCGGGCGGCGGCCCCGGTGCCGGTGGCATGAATCCCTTCAATGCCGGCAAAACCCAGGGCAAGGAGGTCGACAAGGACAAGGTCAACGTGACATTCAAGGATGTTGCCGGCCTTTATGGTGCGAAGGAGGAGGTTATGGAAATCGTCGATTTCCTCAAGAACCCTCAGAAATATACTTCACTTGGCGGCAAGATTCCCAAGGGAGCCCTTCTCGTAGGCCCTCCGGGAACAGGAAAGACCCTCCTCGCAAAGGCCGTTGCCGGCGAGGCGAACGTTCCCTTCTTCAGCATGAGCGGATCCGACTTTGTCGAGATGTTCGTGGGTGTGGGAGCAAGCCGTGTGCGTGATCTTTTCGCCCAGGCAAAGGAGAAGGCTCCGTGCATCGTGTTTATCGACGAGATAGACGCAGTGGGCCGTGCACGTGGAAAGAATGCCGGCTGGAGCTCTAACGACGAGAGGGAAAATACTCTGAATCAGCTCCTTACCGAAATGGATGGCTTTGGTACGAACAGCGGCGTGATAGTTCTTGCTGCCACCAACCGTGCCGACATACTAGACAAGGCTCTCATGCGTGCCGGACGTTTCGACCGTCAGATCAACGTGACCCTTCCCGATCTGAACGAGCGCAAGGAGATCTTCCAGGTGCATCTTGGCAAACTCAAGCTCAGCAGCGACTTCAATCTTGAAGGAATCGCAAAGCATACCCCCGGCTTCTCCGGTGCCGATATCGCAAACGTCTGCAACGAAGCCGCCCTCACAGCTGCCCGCAAAGGCAAGAAAGACATCAATAACCAGGATTTCATGGATGCCGTGGACAGGGTTGTCGGCGGAATCGAGCGCAAGAAGACCATGATGAGCCAGGAGGAGAAGAGACTCACAGCCTATCACGAGGCAGGACATGCCGTTGCCGGCTGGCTGCTTCCCGGCTGCGACCCTGTGCTCAAGGTCAGCATCATCCCCAGAGGACAGGCCCTTGGCCTTACCTGGAGCCTTCCTGACGAGAAGGTGATGATGTCGAAGAACGACCTGATGGATGAGATGTGCTGCCTTGTCGGCGGACGCGTTGCCGAGGAACTTGTAAATGACGGAGTTCCCTGCACAGGTGCCCTCAATGATTTCGAGCGCATGACCAAGATCGCATATTCGATGGTGTCATATTATGGAATGAGCGAGAAGGTGGGCAACATCTCCTTCTATGGTGCAGAGGGGAACTATGGTTTTGCAAAGCCTTACTCAGAGAAGACTGCGGAACTCATCGATTCCGAGGCCAGGGCTGTTGTCGACGAGGTAACTTCCCGTACGCGCGCCCTTCTGAAGGAGAACTGGGAAGGTCTTGACAAACTTGCCGGGATGCTTATCGACAAGGAAGTCATCATGGCAGAGGATATCGAGTCAATCTTCGGACCAAAGGCAGGCAAGCACGGAGAAGAGAGGCTGGCTGCTGCCCGGATACCCGAGGTGAATCCTGAGGAAAATCCCTCTGAACCCGTTGAAGGTGAATTTGTAACCGATTCTACATCAAATGAATAATTTTGCTGTTCGCACTATATCCAGCGTTGTTTTCTGCGCTGTGATGGTAGCTGGCCTGATTTTCGACGGGAGCGTGTTCGGCGCCCTGTTCCTGGTAATCATGCTCGTGGCCATGCGTGAGTTCTACAATATGGCGCTCGGCTCCCAATATGCAGCAGGGCAGAGGCTTGCCATGCTCTCGGCTGCAATGTTCCTTACCACCACTGTGGTGTTCTGCCAGGGTGGAATCGAGGCCCGCTGGATTCTTCTTGGCATACTGCCGCTGATGATCATGCCGGTGGTGTTCGTGTTCATGAAACAGCGTCCGGAATTCGGCCGTGTAGCATACATCTATGCGGGGCTGCTCTACATAGCAATGCCCATCTGTCTAAGTCCGTTCCTTGTCTACAGCGGCAACGGATTCAATGGACACCTGCTCCTCAGCATCTTCGTCGTGATCTGGATCTGCGACGTAGGCGCGTACTGTGTCGGTTCAGCTCTGGGTCAGAAGCCTGACTCAAGGAAGCTTGCTCCCTCGATCTCTCCCAAGAAATCATGGTGGGGCTTCTTTGGCGGAGTGTTCTTCGGCACACTGGCCGGGCTTGTCCTCCACTTTGTCGGCTGGATGCCTTTCAGCCTTGCACACTGCATCGTCCTTGGTGCGCTCATCAGCGTATGCGGCGTGTGCGGAGACCTTTTCGAGTCTTTGTGGAAGCGCTGGTTCGGCGTCAAGGACTCCGGCAACTGCATCCCCGGTCATGGCGGAATGCTTGACCGCTTCGACTCGTCACTCATGGCAATTCCGGTTGCCCTGGCATATATTGTAATAGCAGGAATCCTATGAAGATAGACCGCGACTCTTACGGATCGCTAGCATTGATTTACGGGATAAGCATCACTGTTGCAGTTCTGCTTCAGCTGTTTGTAAGCAACCCGTTGATTGTGTGGCCAAGCATGGCCTTGCTCCTCTGGTTCTGCATTTGGCAGACAGCCTTTTTCCGTGTCCCAAGGCGCAAGCGCAACGGGAACGGCAACCTTGTCACCAGCGTTGCTGACGGACGCGTTGTGATTGTCGAGAAAACCGTCGAGCAGGAAGTCCTGAAGCGCGAATGCCTGCAGATAAGCGTATATATGAACTTCTTCGACGTCCATTCCAACTTCTGGCCCGCCGATGGAACGGTCCTCAAGTATGAATATCATCCCGGCGACCACTTTTATGCAAGCCACCCCAAAGCTTCGGTCCTGAATGAGCATACTTGTGTGCTCATGAAGAATCCTGAAGGAAAGGAAATCCTTTTCAAGCAGATTGCCGGTGGTTTTGCAAGGCGCATCGCCTGCCATGCTGATCCCGGTCAGAACGTCTGCGCCGGTTCCCAGTGCGGAATAATCAAATTCGGTTCGCGCATAGACATGTTCCTTCCTCTTGACGCAAAGGTCAACGTAAGGATAGGGGAACTTGTACGCGCCAGTGAAACAATACTTGCTGAAATCTAAACAATATCAATATGCAGTTAGACGGTAGAAGACAAAGTACAAACGTTGACGACCGCAGAGGCAGCTCAACCGCGAAGGTGGTGGGTGGCATAGGCCTTGGCGGTGTAGTCCTCATAGGTCTCATATCCATGTTGCTTGGTGTCAACCCTCAGCAGGCCATAGAGGTTGCCAATCAGATGATTGGTACCTCTGAGGTAGTCTCTGACGGTACATGGGAACCTAGTGAACAGGAGCAGGAACTTGCAGTGTTCGCAAGCCAGATACTTGCCGGAACCGAGGATATCTGGACTGAGATATTCAAGGCCAACGGACGCACCTATGTTCCCCCGAAGCTCGTGCTCTTCAATGGCTCGGTCCAGTCAGGATGCGGTGGTGCAACATCATCTTCAGGTCCTTTCTACTGCAGCGCCGACCAGTGTGTCTATCTTGACCTCTCGTTCTTCACAAGCATGCGTCAGCAGATTGGCGCAGACGGCGATTTCGCGTATGCATACGTCATTGCACACGAGGTCGGTCACCATGTGCAGTACCTGCTTGGAACCCTTCAGCAGGCTCATAATCAGATGAGTCGCGTGAGCGAGGCGCAGGCAAATCAGATAAGCGTCCGTCTCGAACTTCAGGCCGACTTCTATGCTGGAGTCTGGGCATACAACGACAACAAGCGTTTCAAATCGCTTGAGGCAGGGGATATCCAGGAGGCAATCGACGCTGCCGGAAAGATCGGTGACGACTATCTCCAGAAGCAGAGCTATGGCCGCACCGTTCCCGATTCATTCACCCACGGTACTTCGGAGCAGCGCTCAAGGTGGCTCACCAAGGGCCTCAGGACAGGAGACGTTTCATTGGGTGATACATTCAGTCAACCGTATAATCAACTGTAACATCATGGAAGAGAAGAAGATCAATCTCGAGCTCAAGCCGGAGGTTGCCAAGGGCTCATACAGCAACCTGGCAATCATCAGCCATTCACACAGTGAGTTCATCATCGATTTCGCAGAGATGCTTCCCGGCCTTCAGAAGCCCGAGATCAGCAACCGCATCATCATGACTCCCGAGCACACGAAGAGGCTCCTCAATGCCATCGCCGAGAATATATCCAAGTATGAGTCCCAGTTCGGAAGGATCGAACTGCCGGGAACTCAGCAGGGTGCAACATTCAACCTTTCTGACCTGAACCCCAATGGAACCAGATCTTAGCGCGATCAAGGCGATTGCGCTGGATATCGACGGCGTTCTCACAGACGGGGGACTGATCCCCCTCGAGAATGGTGATGTCCTTCGTGTCACTGATGCCAAGGATGCGTTTGCCGTGAGATTTGCTGCAAAGCGTGGCATCATCATGTCCATCATGTCTGGCGGAAACACAGTGGCGCTCCACAAGAGAATGCTCAGCATGCACATCAGGGAAGAGGATATCTTCCTTGGATGCAGAGGAAAGCTGAGCGTTTTCCGCAGATTCTGTGAACAGCACGGTCTGGACGCTTCTGAAGTTGCCTATTTTGGCGATGATATTGCCGACACTCAGGTGCTTGCGGCCTGCGGGTGCGGGTTTGCCCCTGCCGATGCGGCTCAGGAGGCGAAGGATGCTGCAGACATCGTGACATCCCGTCCGGGAGGAAAGGGTAGTGTCCGTGAGGGCATAGAGATGATCCTCAAGGCCAAGGGTCTCTGGGTCTTCGATCCTGACAGATTCGACGAATTGTACTAGGGTGGACGCACTCTTCACATATCCTTTCTGCTACGTCCCTGATCCTCGGGTCGTGGATGAGGCGGAAACGCTTGTAAGATTTCTGGATTCCGGGCATTTTGACCATTCGGGCAAGATGTTCGGAATTCTCATTACCGACAAAGGACCCCTTTATGCGTTCAGCGGTCTGCTTGACGGCAAGGCCGTTGTCGACGGCTTTGTCCCGCCCATTTTCGATTATACGGCACCGGACGGGTACTTCCGCCGGCGAGAGGCGGAGATTGCCGCACAGGTGGCACGCAGGCGGGCGGGCCTGCCCGTTTCGGAAGATCCGGCCAGGATGTCTGCCGGGTTGCAGGACTGGCTCTTCAGCCAATACAAGGTGAGGAACGGCAGAGGGGAGTGCATGAGCATCAAGGAAATATTTGCTCTGCGAGGTCTTGTCCCTCCCGGCGGCACAGGTGAGTGCGCCGGTCCCAAACTGCTCAATTACGCTTATGCGAATGGATACAAGCCTCTGGCGATGGGGGAGTTCTGGTATGGACAATCTCCCGACAACGAGGTCCGCGAGCAGGGACGCTTCTATCCATCATGCATGGGGAAGTGCGGTCCGCTGCTGAGCTGGATGCTCCAAGGGCTTGAAGTTGCCCCAAATCCTTTGGATGCCGGGTTCTGTAGTGATGCTGAACCTGAGGTTATCTATTGTGATGATAATCTGATAGTTGCCAATAAGCCTGCGGGCATGCTTTCCGTGCCGGGAAGGGTCGCTGCGCCAAGCCTGCTTGGTTGGTTGCGTGAACGTTACGGGGAGAGTGTTGAGACATGCCACAGGCTCGATATGGACACATCCGGTCTGATGGTCTTTGCCCGTGATGTACACACAAAGGCTCTGATGGAAGCGCAGTTTGCCGGCCGGGAGGTAGTGAAGCGCTACAGGGCCAGGCTGGCTGCCGGCTCCAAGCCGTTCAGGCATGCATCCCGTGGCACGATTGCCCTGCCGCTCTCTTCCGACTACTATGACAGGCCGAGGCAGGTGGTGGACTATGAAAACGGAAAGCTTGCCGTCACCGAATATGAAATAGAGACCATTCTGCCCAATGGCGAAATAGATGTGCTCTTCACTCCCAGGACAGGACGCACCCATCAGTTGCGGGTGCATTCTGCGCATGTGAAAGGCCTTGGCCGGCCGATCAAGGGCGACAGACTCTACGGTGATGCTTCCGCTGACAGGCTTTACCTGCATGCAGGCTACCTGGAATTCACGCACCCGGTTTCAGAGAAAAGGCTGGTATTCGAAAAGTGGGGATAACCCATCATCGGGGGAACGATATATAAAAAGAAATGAGTTGTGACCGTCACGGCGACAACTCATACTAACCACATAACAAATAACACTAAAACTAATAGCCAATAGGTTGATGGGCCAGAACGGTCACTTGCTCAACCCGAATACAAAGGTAATACTTATTTTTTAATTTGCAAACTTTTTTAATAATTTTTTCAAAAAATTTATTTATAAAGTGTTGCCTTCGACTCTCTTACCTTTCCGGATCAGGCATAAAAAACGCTTATTTGTTACATTTGGGGATGTAACAAATAAGTTATAACGAACAACTATTTTGTTTTAGATGTTGATTATTATTGATTTAGATTTTGCTCGATGTAAGTCGTCAAAATTTCCAAAGCTGAAGAGGCAAAAGCCTTGATATTTGCCTTGCGCGACTCATGATTGCTCAATCTGAAGGTTTTTGTTCCTTCGGGTCCATCTACCGCAACCCAGCAGGTGCCTGCAGGTTCGTGTTCGTCTCCATAGGCGTCGGCCCATCCTGTTGTTGCAACGGAGAAATCCGCCCCTGTGAGCCGGCGTACACCTTGTGCCATCGACGCAGCCACCTGGCTGCTTACGATCCCGAACTTCTCTATGGTTTCCGCTGCCACACCCAGAAGTTCCTGCTTCATCCGTGGATCGTATGAGGTGACAGATCCGAGATAGTAGTTGGAAGACCCGGGTACCGTGGTGATGAGGTGGGAAATCATTCCTCCCGTGCATGATTCGGCCGCTGATAGCTTGAGCCCGGTGCCGTGAAGAAGTTTCTTGATGCGTATTTCAGCCTTTTGCATTGTTTGCAAGTTCTTTTTCAAGGAAATTGAGTGTGTTCCTGACGAGGGACGGGCCTTCCGCAACAAGTCCGCTGCGAAGCTCGATCAGGGAAGCGCCGCTATTCAGCAATTCCAGGGCCTCTGACGGCGTCTTGATGTGGGAATTGGCAATGATGGGCAGGCGGCCCTTTGTGTATTCGTAAACCGCCTTTACGTGTTCGAGGCTTCTGACCTGCACTCCGTCAATTCCGCTGTACATGCAGTTGTCAAGGGTTTTGTGCAGTTCGGCCTCGGTCATCGATTCCGGGAGTCTCATGACAATGGGCTTGTATTCGTCATAAGTCAGGCGTACGTTGAGCACCTGGTCGACAGCCTGTTCGTCAAGGGTATCGGGGAAGTCGATTACAAAGAAGTCACAGAAGTCGTAGATCAGGGAGAATGAGGTTATGATGTCAGCGTCTATACAGGCGGCAACTATGTCTTCGTAGGGCTGCTTCTGTATGTTTGCAATGGCGGTTCTCGTGGATTCTGCATCAAGCGGACCTATTTCGACAAAGCTGAAGCCAAGATCCTCGAGCGTTGCAGACATTTCACCCTTCCTGTCAAGCCCTGCTCCAAGTCCAAGAGGATTGTAGAAATGAAGTCCGAACACCTCGCGGTCGATTCCGAATGACCTGTTCTTGTGGACAAGTCTGTAGAATTGGCGCAGGCCGGGGACAGCTCCGATGAATTTGAAATATTTGAACGCAACGGCAGAAGCTTTTTCCTTCTCCATTTTGCGCACGAACGGCCGGATCAGAAGATTATACATACGACAAATATAAAGAATTATTTGAATTCTTGATAGCTGCCGTCATTGTATAAAACCATGATTTTGGAAATACTTCTCTGAGCCTTTGGCTGCTGTATGTTCTTGCTTGAAGTAATGCTTGAGATGGGGAAAACCTGGGGGACTGCCTGGATCTGTTCCTGGGGCGCCTCGGGGGTTTTCGGAGCTGGAATATCTGCCGGTTTCTGGGGGATTGCGGCAGGTACAGGAGTGGCATCGGGTGTGTCACCTTTGTACATCTTGCCTTTTCCGGTTATCAGCCATTCGAGATTGACATTCGGGTAATGTCTGCTTACGCTCTCGATAAAATCGAAGCCAGGCTTGTTTCTGCCTGCCAGTATGTGACTGACGCTTGCGCGTGCAACGCCTATGGTGTCTGCAAAGACTGATTGGGAGATATTTTCTGCCGCCAGAAGCTGTTGTAGTCTGTTGTTCATATTTGTATATATTGAT
>JAGHSF010000032.1 GCA_018065985.1 Candidatus Cryptobacteroides choladohippi | reverse complement strand
GACAAGACTCCAATCCGAGACCTGTTTAATGGTCCTGAAAAACTGCCGGATGTATGTGATCAACCTGTTCAACTGGAGTTTGCTTTTAAATATTAACCGTTCAAAGATTTTCTTTGGACACTAGTGTACGGAAGAAGTTAAAAGATTCTTTGCGCCGATTTTCAAGTTTTCGACCTCCGGTAACGGAAGAAATCGTTTCATTTGCAGAAAACTTTTGCTTATGAAACGGACTTCATCATTTGCAGCGCTGCTGCTTGCCGCAACCATCGCGACCGTCTCCTGCCAGGAGCTCACCGGAGGGAGCGGAAAAGGAATCATCCAGGTCGAGCTGTCGGCCGACCTGCTGGGCCACACCAAGGGACTTTCTCGCATACCGGACCCGGGGAACTTCGTTCTTGCGATCGCCGACTCTAACGGGAAGGACATCTACAACGGAACCTATTCCGCATCTCCCGAGCACTTCGAGGTCAGCGCAGGCTCATACACCGTGAGCGTACGCTCGGGGGAATTCACTGAGCCGATGTTCGATTCCCCGCAATGGGGAGACACGCAGGTGGTCAGGGTGTCGTCAGGCCAGACGGTAAGCGTCTTCATGAACTGCACCCAGCTCAACAGCGGCATCAGGCTGCTGCCGGATGCCACATTCAGAACCGCATACCCTCAGGCGACGCTGTACATACAGGGCACCGACGGCTCGCTGATGTACAGCTACAATGAAAAACGCACGGCATATTTCAATCCCGGAGTGGTGTCGGTCATACTCGCGAATCCCGGTAAGTCGGAAGCAATATGCAGCAGGCAGCTCGAAGCGCAGGAGATACTCTCGCTCGGACTGTCGGCGAATCTGTCCGCAAGTTCGGACGGAAAGATAAGAGTGGAAGTGGACACGACGAGGAACTGGATCTCGGAAAGCCACATCGTGGGAGGAGCGGGATCCAGCGAAAGTGCATACAGCGTAACCGAGGCCAGGCAGCACATAGGAGAGACCGATGCCTGGGTGGAAGGCTACATCGCAGGAATCGCAACCACCACTTCCAAGTTCTCGTTCAGCGGACCATTCGCCAAGAATACAAACATGGTCATCGGACTCAGAAGCAATTCCACAGACCCCGAATATCTGATGAGCATAGAACTGCCCAAAGGAGACATAAGAGATGCACTGAACCTTATGGACAATCCGGATCTACTGGGCCATCCGGTCAGAGTGTGCGGAGAGATAGTCGGTGCATACTATGGCATTCCCGGTGTGAAAGGGCTGAAAGACTACGAGCTATGACACTCGCCCGGTAAAAATTCACAGGGTGCTTGCAATCACTGCGAGCACCCTGCTACTTAACCTAAACTTAAACTATGAAAAACTTCATGGCGAAGTTATAAAATATTCTACAATTTTCCAAGTTTTTCTGTAAAATCGGCAATCTCTTTGTCGGAAATGCTGTAGTTGATCAGGTTTCCGCGCAGATACTGATCGTATGCCGACATGTCCATCAGGCCATGGCCCGTAAGATTGAACAGGAGGACTTTCTCCTCTCCGCTCTCCTTGCATTCCTGCGCCCTGCGCACGACTGCGGCAATGGCATGTGAAGATTCCGGAGCGGGAATGATACCCTCGCTCTTGGCGAAGAGAACAGCAGCCTCGAACGCCTCAAGCTGGTTGATGTCCATGCCCTCCATGAATCCATCCTTGCAAAGCTGGCTGACAACGCCGCCTGCACCATGATACCTCAGGCCACCTGCATGGATATTCGACGGCATGAAATCGTGTCCGAGGGTGAACATGGGGATGAGAGGAGTATATCCGACCTCGTCACCGAAGTCATAGGTGAAGACTCCCCTGGTAAGTTTGGGGCAGGAGGCCGGTTCACAGGCAATGAACCTGGTCTTCTTCTCTCCCGAGAATACGTGTCTCATGAACGGGAAGGCTATTCCGCTGAAGTTGGAGCCGCCTCCGAAGCATGCGATCACCTCATCAGGATACTCCCCTGCCATCTCGAACTGCTTCTCGGCCTCGAGGCCGATGACAGTCTGATGCAGGGAGACATGGCTCATGGTCGAGCCAAGGGTATAGCGGCACTTCTCAGGAGTCGTGCGGGCAAGCTCGACGGCTTCCGAAATCGCCGTTCCAAGCGATCCCTGATGATTGGGGTTCTTGGTAAGTATATCCTTTCCGGCACGGGTACTCATAGAGGGTGAGGGTGTCACCTGCGCTCCCCATACCTGCATCATGGAGCGGCGGTAGGGCTTCTGCTCATAGCTGATCTTCACCTGATATACCGCAGCTTCCATTCCGAACACGCGTGCTGCATATGAAAGTGCAGTTCCCCACTGGCCGGCGCCGGTCTCTGTGGTCACGTTGGTTATGCCTTCCTTCTTGCAATAATATGCCTGGGCAAGAGCCGAGTTCAGCTTGTGAGAGCCCACAGGGCTGACACTCTCGTTCTTGAAATAGATATGTGCGGGGGTGCCGAGAGCCTTCTCGAGACCATAAGCCCTGACAAGAGGGGTACTCCTGTAGTATGTGTACATCTCCCTTACTTCCTCGGGGATGTCTATCCACCTGTCGGTCATGTTCAGCTCCTGCTTCGAGCACTCGGTGCAGAATATCTGGCTGAGCTGATCGAGCGTAACAGGCTGGCGCGTGACAGGGTCAAGCATTGGAAGGGGCTTGTTGGGCATGTCAGCCTGGATGTTGTACCACTGGGTAGGTATCTGGTCTTCGGGGAGGAAAAAACGTTTCTGCTTCATATAAAAATGATTTGGCAATCATACAAAGTTACATAAAAGAAATTATCTTTGTGCAAATCAGCCATATTTTTTAAAAATCCCGCATCATGAAAAGATTTCTATACATCGCAGCGGCCACAGCACTGCTGGTTTCAGCGCTTTCCTGCAGCGGCATCAAAACAGTGAAGGGAGACCCTCAGAACACCAGAATCTACACCCTTGACAACGGCATGAAGGTATTCATGTCGGTCAACAGGGAGCAGCCCCGCATCCAGACCTACATAGCAGTCAAGGTCGGAAGCAAGAACGACCCTTCCGAGACGACAGGTCTCGCCCACTACTTCGAACACCTCATGTTCAAAGGCACAGAGCACTTCGGAACCAGCGACTACGCAGCTGAGAAGCCCATGCTCGACGAGATCGAGCAGCTCTTCGAAGTTTACCGCCAGACCTCCGACGAGTCCGAGCGCAAGGCTCTGTACCACAGGATCGACTCCGTCAGCTATGAGGCTTCCAAGCTCGCCATCCCGAACGAGTACGACAAGCTGATGGCGATGATAGGCGCAGACGGGACCAACGCATGGACATCCTCCGACGAGACCGTCTACACGGAGGACATACCCTCGAACCAGATCGACAACTGGGCCCGCATCCAGGCTGACCGTTTCCGTAACAATGTGATACGCGGCTTCCATACCGAGCTTGAGACCATCTACGAGGAGAAGAACATGTCCCTCACCCAGGACAGCCGGAAAGTATGGGAGAGCCTCGACCAGGCACTCTTCCCCCACCACCCCTATGGTCAGCAGACCACCCTCGGCAGCCAGGAGCACCTCAAGAACCCTTCCATCACCAATGTGAAGAAGTATCACGACACCTACTACGTTCCCAACAACATCGCGATATGCGTTTCCGGCGACTTCGAGCCCAGGGAGATGGTGGCGGCCATAGAGAAGTACTTCGGAGACTGGGAGCCCAACCCGGACATTCCCGCCCTTGGGTTCGAACCGGAGCAGCCCATAGAATCGCCCATCGAGAAGACTGTCTATGGCCTTGAGGCAGAGAACATTGCAATGGGATGGAGGCTTCCCGCAGCCACCGACCTCAAGACCAACGAGATTGCCGAGATAGCCGGCTACATCCTCAACAACGGTTCAGCCGGACTCATCGACCTCGACATCAACCAGCAGCAGAAAGCCCTCAACGTGTTCGCCGGACACCAGGTTCAACCCGACTACTGCAGCTTCATCGCGATGGGCACGCCCAAGGAAGGACAGACGCTCGAGGAACTCCGCGACCTCATCCTTGCCGAATTCGCGAAGCTCCGCAGCGGCGACTTCGACGAGGCCCTCATCCCCGCAACCATCAACAACCTCAAGCTTCAGGCACAGAGAGATCTCGAGAGCAACTCGGCACGCGCCGTCAACTACGTCAATGCCTTCATCAACGGCATCGACTGGAAGGACCAGTGCAAGTACATCGAGCGCCTTGAGAAGATCACGAAGGAGGACGTCGTGGCATTTGCGGACAAGTACCTCGGCGAGAACGCCTACGCCATCGTTTACAAGCGCATGGGCGAGGACACCAGCGTGCAGAAGATCAGCGCGCCGGCCATCACTCCCATCGTGACCAACCGCGACATGAGCAGCGACTTCCTGGGCGAGATCCAGGCCACCAAAGTCAAGCCCATTGAGCCGGTGTTCGTCGACTTCGCCAGGGACATGAGCCAGTTCAGGATTGCCGACGGCGTGAACGTGCTGTACAAGAAGAACGAGATCAACGACATCTTCGACCTCACATTCATGTTCGCCACAGGCACCGCGAACGACCCCACAATCAGCACAGCCTGCCAGTACATCCAGTATCTCGGCACGCCCGAAATGAGCGCCGAGCAGATCAGCACACGCATGTACGAACTGGCATGCGAATTCAGCATACGCGCAGGCAACAGCCTGACATACATCAACATATGCGGCCTCAGCGAAAACATGAACGAAGCTGTCGGGATTGTCGAGGACCTCATCTTCAACGCCCAGGCTGACGAAGAGGTGCTGTCAATGCTCAAGGCAAGAACCCTTCGCAGCCGCGAGAACGCCAAGAAGCAGCAGCGCGCATGCTACAACGCACTCTCCCGCTATGTGGTAAACGGTCCCGAGTTCATCAGGAACACCACCCTCACAAACAGCCAGCTTATGGAACTCAGCTCGGAGGAACTGCTTGCAAAGCTGAGGGACGTATATGCAAAGGGCCACGAGGTGATGTACTACGGCCCGATGAAGGAAGCCGACGCAAAGGCAGCCATCTCTGCCAGCCACAGGTTCAATGCCGACGCCGAGCCCCTGCCAGAGACATTCCCGGCAAAGACCATGACTCCCGAGAACCAGGTGGTCATGGCGCAGTACGACGCAAAGCAGATATACTACATCCAGTATTCGAACCGCGGCGAGAAGTTCGACCTCGGCGCCACACCCGCGCTCACTCTGTACAACGAGTACTTCGGTGGCGGAATGAACACCATCGTATTCCAGGAGATGCGCGAGGCGCGCGGCCTTGCATACAGCGCATGGGCAAGGCTCAATGAGCCCACCTTTGCCGATGACGACTACTACTATCAGGCGTTCATAGCCACGCAGAACGACAAGATGAAGGTTGCCATAGAGGCATTCGACGACATCATCAACGACATGCCCCAGTCCGAGGCGGCATTCAGCATAGCAAAGGACGCCCTCATCAGCCGCCTGCGCACACAGCGCATAACAGGATCCGATGTCCTCGACAGCTACCGCCAGTGCAGGCTCATGGGACTTGACGAGCCCACCGACAAGCTCGTGTTCGAG
Organism: Candidatus Cryptobacteroides choladohippi; assembly: GCA_018065985.1. Taxonomy (GTDB): domain Bacteria; phylum Bacteroidota; class Bacteroidia; order Bacteroidales; family UBA932; genus Cryptobacteroides; species Cryptobacteroides choladohippi. Next base: position 11,717 of record JAGHSF010000032.1, on the reverse strand, counting down.
AAAGTGCAGGACATGACCCTAGAAGACGTTGCCGCAGCCCAGAAGAAATGGGTCAAGGACCGCAGATACACTTACGCAATCCTTGGCGACATCGCCGATCTCGACACAGGATATCTCAGCACACTCGGCCCTGTAAAAGTTGTAAACCTTGATGAAATATTCGGATATTGATATGAAAGCACTCAAGACAATACTCCTGGCTTTCTGCCTGCTGTCAGCGACGGCAGTGAAAGCTGTTCAGCCCGGCCTCTATGTAGTAGCCACCGACTACGCAAAGGCAGACGGCAAGACCGACGTGGCCGACAGGCTTCAGAAAATGATAGACCAGAACCCCAACAGGACCATCTTCTTCCCTGACGGAGTGTATATGATAAGCCATTCGCTCATCACTCCTGCAGACCCGGCCAAGGCCGTGCACCTGGTATTCGCCAACTTTGCAGTGCTCAAGGCCACCGATGACTGGCAGGGCGGCGCACTGGTACGCCTTGGCGGCAAGGATCCGTACAACACAACCAGGATCAACGGCAGCAATTACGGCATCGAGGGAGGCATATTCGACGGGAGCGGCATTGCCGACGGAATCACGATAGAGAGCGGACGCGAGACCCGTGTCAACCACGCATCCATCAAGCATGTGCACACAGGGCTTCACATCCTTTTCGGAGCCAATTCAGGCTCGTCCGACGCCGACATCGTGGACTGCAACATCATTGGTGACGACAAGAGCGGGTCGACAGGAATCCTTGTCGAAGGCTACGACAACACCCTCTCAAACATACGCCTCAACGGCTTCACAACCGGAGTCCATCTGAAATCCGGCGGCAACAGCCTCAAGAACATACATCCACTGAGCGGAGTCCCCTTCCCGGAAAGCTGCGGCTTCCGCATAGAAGGCAGCAACAACTGGCTGGACTACTGCTATGCGGACCACTTCGCCACATGCTTCTACCTGGCCAGGGACGTGAGCTGCAACTTCAGCTACTGCTGGGTATGGTGGTGGAGCCACAAGGTTCCCATGGAGCACGGAATAGTCTGCGAAGGCCCGCTTGAATCGTATTTCTACGGGCTGAGGGCGACTTTCGGCGAGGATCATCCCGACGCATTCCTGCTGAAGGCCGAGAAAGGAGGGCACGGCTTCATCGAGGCAAGCCCACTCCCGGAAGACGTCAGGTTCACCGCCGACGATGTCAGCGACTACTACATACGCCGCTAGTCAGATACAAGAACAGATGTGGCAGTTCCCTCTCGGGTCTCGAATTCGATGAGGGATCCCGCCTCTCCCATTTCCGGGCACGGGAGTACCCTGAATTCGACGGGATTGCCGTTGCAGCGCACAACAAGTCCGTCAGGACGCATATCCGTCTGGAGGCGGCAGATGTTCCCCTTTTCGCTGAAGACATCCACCCTGACGGTACGGCCATCTCTGCGCTCGGCACCTACCAGGAATGCGCCGGAGGCTCTCATGTTCCTGAATGTGACATCCTTCCAGGCCGAAGGGCATCCGTGGAATACACGTATCCTGTCTCCCCAGTCCTGCATATAGAATTCGTGCAGAGTGGACGCTCCGGCAAGTGGCGTTTCGATGACCGGGCCCGACTCCGCATAAAGCGTATTGGGTTTCAGGAAATCGGTCATCAGGACCTCGAACTGCTCGAGCGCCCTGTCACCCAGGCCTTCGCTGGCAAGCATTGCGGCCTTGCCCGTCCTTGAATATCCCTGGTCGCCCTGCCAGCGGTCTATGCTCAGTTCAGCCTTCGCACGCTCGGCGGCATCGTTCCAGTCGAGCATGTGATAGGGGTAAATCATGAAAAGGTGCGAGTAGTGACGATGGTCGGTCTCGATGAATTCTGTGGTCTCACTGACTTTGAAACCCGTCTCACCACTGTATTGGAAATCAGGCATCTTTGCCAGAAAATCCTTCCACTCAGGCAGCATCGGGTCGTTGATTGAGAACCTAGTGTCTATCTCTATCAGTTCTGCCAGGGCTTGCCTCAGGTTGGCCAGATCGTAATTCGTGTTTGGCCCCGCATTGTTGACAGGATACTCCGGCGATGCCGTGGCGGGCAGAGAATATGTCCCGTCGGGGTTGGTGATGCGTATGTGGAAGAAAAGGTTTACTGCGGATTTGAGCAGAGGGAACAGGCGGTCCCGCATCGCTTCGTCATCGCCGTAAGCCATGCACTGCTGATACCAGTAGAACAGCGTCCAGCAGAGGTTCCCCGCCTCGTATTGATTGGAAGCGGCCAGCGACGGGGAAAGCGGGCCATAGAGATCATACGAGCAGGTGCGGCCGAGGCATGCTGCATCCGTCCAGGTCTCCTGACCCGGAATGTCCGTCACATTGCGGGTGAGATTGTCCCGGTGCTCCCAGAGGGAGTCCCACAACGGCTGCGCAAATGCGCCCATATTCGCCTTCGTCAGAAAACTGTACGTAAGCTGGATGTTCAGGTTCATCCAGATTGTCGGCCACGGCGTATCCCAGATGGGCCATACGCCCTGAAGGTCGACAACAGGCTTGCCGGGGCGCGCCGTGGATGCGAACTTGTAGTACTGCATCCAGTAGTATCTCTCGATCTGCGGGTCGGGGAATGTCAGGAACGCAACATTCTTGTAGAAGCCGTGCCACCACTCGCGGTGAGATTTCCTGAAGGATTTCGAGGATGAAGAAAGGCCTATTTCCATGTTGGCGGCCGCTTCATTGAGGGCATCCGCCTCGGTATCCTCGAATGCGACCGTCGCAATTATCCGGCGTGACGCTCCCCTGGCGGCTTCCTTCCATGCAACAACATAGTATTTAGCAATCTCGGTGAATGTGGTGTCAGTTGCGATGGGCTGCACCAGACAGTGCATGTCCCCGCGGTCTGCACGATATGCATCGGGGTTGGATTTCCCTTCTGCGTTCAGATATGACGAAGGGACCGGCGCGCCGCTGCCGAACACACGGGGGCACACTGCCTGGAAGGGCACGAAGTCCCATCTGTAGTCCTTCTCCTCACCTGTTGCGGAAGTCTCGAACACAATGCAGTTGTACAACGCATGCACATAGGTGGCGAACTGCAGGCTGCCTCTGTCAGTGGCGAATGTTCCGGTGGTCTCCGCATCATAAAGCGACAGGTCCATCCTCTCGTCCGTGACATTGCCCACGGTACTCAGAGTGAAATATCCTATCGGGAGCCGCCCTTTCCTATAGATGTCATAGCCGCTGCGCTGTTCCGTCACGTCGCTGCGCCCGACATTGAGGCGGTATGTATTGGGAGCCTCCGCCTTGTACATGTTCGTCCCCAGCAGGCCGTTGCCCATCAGGGCTCCGGAATAATATCCTTCCTTGTTGGCTCCTTTCCAGCCGGAAGGTCTGTCTGGCCCCGGAGTGTCGATATCACACAAGATTTCTGTCCAGTGGCTGTCCTGCCTGGCGAGGAAGGTCCTCAGTTCGGGATTTTCCGATGACTTGCATGCCGAAAGTGCCACGGCAGCAACAAAGATCAATATGCGATTTGCTGTCATATGCATGTCAGTTTGCCTTCTTGCGCTGTTCCCAGGATACTGAAGGGCCTCTTACGAGTTCGGAATCATCGCCAGGTTCGCTCTTTACCAGCCCGTCGGGATATGCGGTTCCATTGAGGGTCACGCCTTTGAATTCCAGGCCATTGCAGCCCTTCACCTCACAAGGCTCGCCCGGCTCCTGTACCTCAGCCTTGAAATTCTCAAGGAGCACGCTGCCGATCTCATGGCCGGCATTGCCGATAAACCTGATGGGTTGGTCGCTCTTGACATCGAAGTTGCGGAAGACGAATGCATCGGCACGGCGTATCTTGACGCCGGGCTGCGATACGATCTGCACGGCACTGCCGTCAAATGTTCCGCTGTAATTGTCGAAGACGATATCGGAGATGTCAATATAGCCTTCATCGTCGCTGTTGAGATATCTGGTCGGGTAGTCAGCGAAGATGCCATTGTTTCCTACCGCCTTGATATTCTTGAAGAGAACGTTTCTGATCACATCATCGGAAGGGCTGCCGAGACGCACTGTCTGGCAGCGGGAATTCAGTTCACAGTCTGAAACGATGACGTCTTCACAGACCACATGCTGGTCGGCACTCTCCCTCATGGCCCGGACGATAAGGCAGTCATCACCTGTCTTGAAATGTGAGTCGCTCACGCGCACGTGGCTGCATCCGTCGAAGTCGATGCCGTCGTTGTTGATCATCCTCTGGTCGGCGGTGATGGTTATGCCTTTGACCTCGATATTGCGGCAGAACCTTATGAGCATTGTCCAGCATGGAGAATCCTTGAATGTCGTGCCTTCAAGACGGACGCCGTCGCAGTTCACGAACTGGACCATCCTTGGGCGCTCGACAGGAGGCTTGGGATAGAATATGGCCTCCGGGTCGGAGGTGTCGAAAAATTTGAGTCCGTTACCGTCGATTACGCCTTCGCCGGTGATTGCGATGTTCTCCGCATCATATGCATAGACAAGCACCTTGCTGGACAGTTCAGGCTGTATGGCGCATATCTCCTCAGGGAAGCTGTCATAGGCCTCGCTATAGTCAGCTCCCAGCAGAAGGGCACCTTTCTCAAGATGCAGCTCGACATTGCTCCTGAGCCGAATGGAACCCACGTCATACGTTCCTTCCGGGACCAAGACCTTACCGCCACCCTGGCTGAAGGCCTCGTCTATCATTGCCTGAATGTCGGAGGATGTATTCCCTTCCACGGTATAGCCTTTTTCTGACGGTTTGCACATTGCAAACAGGCACAATGCCGCTGCTAGGATGGATGAGCGCGATACGATTGAAAGGAATCTTTCTGACATGATAAAGAGTATTTGAGTAACAAATATAAGCCTATTATCAGTACAATGCAAAGGCGTGAAACGTAAAATCCTGCAGCACAGCCATTTATGCAAAAGGGATGTCAGCCTGCGCAACATCACTTCTGCGTATAATATTGATTATCAGCAACTTTTGAAAAACGGAACAAACGAATGGGTACAAAAAAAGGCGGTCATCAAAGACCGCCTTTCGTGCTCCCCAAGGGGCTCGAACCCTTGACACCCTGATTAAGAGTCAGGTGCTCTACCAACTGAGCTAGGGAAGCAATATTTTAGAGAACTAAAATCTTTTTTGTGACCCGTTCGGGGCTCGAACCCGAGACCCCCACATTAAAAGTGTGATGCTCTACCAACTGAGCTAACGAGTCCTCCGTTTCGTTGGGATTGCAAAGGTAGTACCTTTCTTTTAATTATCCAAAAATATTTGAACTTTTTTAGTCAACAATTTCTTTCCTCCTGAACATGCTTGCGAGGGTAAGGCCGGATATGATGTGCCAGATGCCCCACCACGCGGTTACGAAGAGCATGCCGCCATACATCACTCCCGTAGCGGGATTGTTCCATATCTCGGGGTTGAAGATGGCAGGGTTCAGGAGCATGGTGAGACCAAGTCCGGAATTCTGGATACCGACCTCGATGGTGATGGACCTGCGGTCGCGCTTGGGAAGTTTCATGAGGCTTGCTCCACTAAAGCCGAGGCTGAAGGCTGTGGCATTGTGCACAAGCACGATGATGAAGATGAAGATGATGTAGCCCACGAACAGTTTCCAGTTGGGGATGAACATGCCGAGCACCATCACGATGAACACCACTATGCTGAAGATGCTGAAAGGCTTCTTGATCTTATCGGTTGCCTTGGGGAAATAGTGGGCGAACAGCATTCCCAGAATGATGGGAATTGCAAGGATGATGAAGACCGTCTTGAATATCTCAGTGAACGGAATCTCGAGATGAGGGATGGTAAGGGTGCCGCGGAGGGAAGCGAACTTGAGGTACAGGTTACCCCAGAGCCAGAAGTTGAACGGAGTGATGAACGGTGCAGCCACGGTTGAGACCGCCGTCATGGACACCGAGAGCTCCACGTTGCCCTTTGAGAATGAACTCATGAAATTCGATATGTTGCCACCGGGGCAGCTGGCCACCAGAAGCATTCCCAGGGACACCATGGGGGTGAGCATGGGATTGAATATCATCACGAGAATGAAGGTGACAAGAGGCAGTCCGAACCACTGGAGTGCAAGACCTGTCAGGATACTCTTCGGCTTGATGAAAATATTCTTGAGAGTGCTGGCGTCGATCCCAAGGGCGATTCCGAACATTATCAGAGCAAGTACGATGCTCATAATCACACCAGTTCCGGATCCAAGGTTCAGATTGACGGCGTCAAGAGACGCAAGCTGTTCACGTATCATTGTTCCTGTAAGATTAGTAAAACCGGTTACAAATATACAACTTTTCCAAAATTTCACTATCTTGCGTCATCAAATGTACAATGACTGATGGCTAAAATTAAAATTTGGCAGAGAAACACAGCATACTCTTTGCTGCGTCCCTATATAGATTGGTGTACCCGTACCAGCTTCAGCTATCTCGAAGTCTCCGGCAAGGAAAATATCCCCACAGATGGTGCGATCATCCTGGCGCCCAACCACTGCAACACACTGATGGACGCCCTCCTGGTGCTTCAGGCCGACCGCGGTCCTTCAGGATACGGTGCCCGCGCCGACATGTTCCGCAAGCCCATGATGGCATCGGCCCTGCGCTGGCTGAGGATACTTCCCCTGGCACGCCAGAGAGACGGACGCGACGCCGTTAGCAGCAACGAGGCCGTATTCGACGAGGTTGTCGAGTGCCTTGACCACGACGTCCCCTTCTGCATCTTCAGCGAGGGCACGCACCGCGCCAAGCATTCCCTCATGCCCCTGAAGAAGGGTATCTGGCGAATTGCCACCCGCGCCGCCGAACGCCTTGACAAGCCCGTCTACATCGTTCCCGTCGGACTGGACTACGATGACTACTTCCGCTATATGAAACACGCGCGCGTGACCTTCGGCGAGCCCATCAGGGTCTACCCCGACACCGACCGCGCCGAACTGCTCCAGACCCTGCACGACAGGATCGCATCGCTGATCACCTATTTCCCTGACGACGAGAACTATGAGGTTGCCTACGAGCAGTGGCGGCAGAAGCATACTCCCAAGTACAACACTCTCCAGAAGATAGGCCGCGCCATTCTTGCGGTGACAAGTCTGCCTTTCTTCCTGCTCTTCGGCATTTTCTGCGCGCCGATGTGGCTGGTGGCATGGATAATCGGCCAGAAGGTTGAAGACCACGCATGGATGAACTCCCTCAGAATGGTCACCAAAGTGATCTTCCTGCCCATCATGGCTCTCGCAATAGGCATTCCGGCATTCATCTTCCTGCCCTGGTACTGGGCACTGCTGGCACTGATAGTCCTGCTGTTCTCGCACAGCGGATTCTATTATCTACAGGATTTCTACCGATCAATCATACAGAAATAGCAATGAAAAAACTCATCGTCATCTCCATCCTCACCCTGGCGGCATTCAGCGCGAACGCACAGAAGAAGGACATCACCAAGACCGGTCTCAACTTCGGTCCGCTTCCCGCTGTGGCCTATGACGCCGACAAGGGATTCCAGGCAGGAGCCATTCTCCAGATATTCGATTACGGCGACGGACACAACTACCCCAACTACGATTCAAAGCTCTACCTTGAGGCATCTTTCTTCACAAAGGGCTCCCAACTGTATCAGGTACGCTACGACAACAAGGAGCTCATCCCCGGCGTGCGCTGGAGCTCAGCCTTCCGCGCGAACCTCGACAAGGCTTACGACTTCTACGGTTTCAACGGATACGAGAGCTATTACGACTATGACCTGGTAGCCAAGGGCAAAGACAAGAAAAGCGAATTCCAGATGTTCACTCCGTTCTATAGAATGGCGCGCAACGAATTCCTCTTCAAGTCAGACTTCCTGGGCCAGATCAACAAGTACTGGCAGTGGGAAGCCGGCATCTTTGCGAATTACTACAAGATAGGCACCATCAACCGCGACAGCATCAACAAGGGCAAGAGCGATACAAAGAAGTACACCTACCCTACCACCCTCTACGACGAATACAGGGCTCTCGGCATTCTCGACGAGAAGGAGGCTGACGGCGGATTCGCAAGCGGTCTGCGTGCCGGAATGGTATACGACTCACGCGACAAGGAAGGCGCCCCCACCCGCGGAATCTGGGCTGAAGGCCATATCACCGCAGCGCTCCCCGGCATTTCCGAGACTCCCTTCTACCGCTACTCCCTTACCTGGAGGCACTATCTCCCCATCGTAAAGGACGACATACTCACCTTTGCATACCGCCTCAACTACGAGGGAACCTTCGGAAGCAGCGTTCCCTTCTATGCGCTTCCCTACATGACCGTCATGGGCGAGAAGCCGGACCTTGAGGGCATGGGTGGATTCTTCACCTGCCGCGGTATCATGCGCACCCGCGTAGTGGGCCTCGACATGGCGACATACAACGCAGAGCTCCGCTGGCGTTTTGCAAAGTTCCACATCGGAAAGCAGAACATCGCACTCGGCCTCAGCGCATTCAGCGACGGAACGATGGTAACCCGCGGACGCGACATCTCCAAGATCCGTGACATCGTGGGCCGCATCGGAATCAAGGAGACCAATCCCGACATCACCAAGGACAGGCTTCACTCCACAGTGGGAGCAGGATTCCGCTTCATCATGAACGAGAACTTCATCGTTGCCGCAGAATACGGCACACCCGTCTCCCATTTCATGAAGAAGAGCCCCATCTACAATCAGGATGGCACCGGAGCATTCTACATCAATCTCGGATACCTGTTCTAGAAATCAAAATACAATCCATAAATGAAAAGAAGATGGCTGATTGCAGTCATCTTCTTTTCGTCTGTCCTGTCGCCTCAGAGCGGCCGGCTGTCTCCTCCTGAGACCTGTGGCCGCCCATGGCCACATGAATGGGAGGGGCCCGCAAGCGCAGCGCAGTGGGAGGGATGGAGCGAAGCGGAAGATCTCCGGAGGAGAGCAGCCGACGCTCGGATCTACTTGCACAGCTGTTTGAGGTTGAAATCGGCTCGAACCTTGTCAATTATCGCGCAAACGACCTTGAAGGCAGGGCTGTCGGCCGTATAGACGGCCGGGGCTGCACAGATCACACGCCCCTGGCGCTTCAGCTTTGCGGCCGAAGCACGCTTCTTGTCATTGTCAGGGTCATAGACGGCTATGGAATGGCCGCCGAACATGCCCACAATCTTCATGCAGGGCACATCGGTGTCGCCGTCGCCGAAATAGATCATATGATTGAACGGTATGCGCTTCTTGTCGTCAGCGATCGATGCATTGACCTGCAAGGCATCACGAGACGAAAAGATGCCCTTGCTGATCTTGAAGAGGAACTGGGTCTTTGCAGTGTAGTCGACGGCAATTCCGGGCCACTCGGCTTCGCCTTCGGCATCATAGATGAACGACCCGGCGAAGATATGCTTGAACTCGCCGGCTATCGGGCTGCCCTCGATGATCTCCTTGAGACCGCTGGAGTTGATGTAGTGTTCGATGACCACGCCATGGCGGTTGCCGTATTCGTTGACCATGGAGAACCACTGGCGCACTCCGTCGTAGAGTTTGATATGCTTGCCGAATGCGCGGAAATCCTCCCTGCGAAGTTTGATGCCGTTGGACCTGGCCTCGTCGAACATCAGTTTCATGTACGCGAGCACGTTCGAGGCATCATAGCCTATGGCGATGCTGTCGCTCATGCGCCAGAATTCCTCGGGAGTGGATCCCACAGCCTGGATGAAACCGAACTCCTGCATGTTCCCGGGAGAAAGCGTGCCGTCAAAATCGTAGATAAGTGCAACAATAGGTTTACGCATAATCGATATTTCGCCCCATATAAGGGGTTTTCACCCCAAATATAGTCCAAATTCGCCACATTGTGCCAAAAACGCTTGGGCAAATGTGGCGATAGAGGTAAATTTGCAATATGAAACATTACTTCAGCCAACTCCAGGAAACGATCAAACGCGACTGGGACCTTCCCGCTCTTGCCAACTACCATGGCGAAGTCTTCAGTTACAAGGACATCGCCACCTACATCGAGAAATTCCATATCTTCTTTGACGGCGCATGCGTTGCAAAGGGCGAAAAGATTGCCCTCTGTGCAAAGAACACGGCGCGTTGGGGAATCAGTTTCCTTTCCATAAACACCTACGAGGCAGTGGTCGTGCCTCTTCTCAGCGACTTCACCACTGACAGCATCCAGCATCTCGTATCCCACTCCGAGTCGGTAATGCTGTTTACAGACACCGACATGTGGGCAAAGATGGACATCAGCACCATGCCCAACCTGAAGGCCGTGGTGTCAGTGACCGATTTCACCCTGCTCTACGCCAGGGATGAAAAGGTCCAGGAGGCATTCGACAGCATACCTGAGACCTTCAACGCCCGCTTCCCGCTTGGATTCACCAGAGAGAGCATCCACTTCCCCACAGACAACCTGCAGGACCTCAGCGCAATCAACTACACCTCCGGCACGACAAGCGCCCCCAAGGGTGTGATGCTCCGATACGAGTGCTTCAACTCGATGGTGGAATTTGCCATCGAGAACAACTACGTCGACAGCAACGACAGCATAGTGTCCATGCTGCCAATGGGCCACATCTACGGACTGGTGTTCGAGTTCCTCTACCCTCTGTGCTTCGGCTGCACCGTATATTTCTTCGGTAAGACCCCCTCCCCCACCCTTCTCCTCAAAGCGATGAAGGAAATCCGTCCGTACATGGTGGCGGCAGTCCCTCTAGTGATGGAGAAAGTCTACAAGAACGCACTGAAGCCCGTCCTGAGCAAATGGTACATGAAAGTCGCAACTCACATTCCCATTGTTTCAGGCATAGTATACAGGAAGATAGGCCAGAAGCTCATGGACGCCTTCGGAGGCAAGGTGAGGATGTTCATCCTCGGCGGCGCGGCATTCAATCCGGAAGTGGAGAAGGTGTTCAGGAAGATCAGACTGCCATACACCGTAGGCTACGGCATGACGGAGGCTTCTCCCCTGCTTGCATATGAGAATCCTTCGAAGTATGTGCCCGGCTCATGCGGAAAGGTTGTCAGCTGTGCGAAGATACGCATCGATTCGGAAGACCCCCTCCACATTGCAGGCGAGATACAGGCAAAGGGCACCAACATCTGCTCCGGGTATTTCAACAACCCTGAAGCCAGCAAGAACGCCTTCACTCCCGACGGATACCTGCACACAGGCGACCTCGGCATAATGGACAAGCAGGGCAACATATTCATCAAGGGCCGCTCGAAGAACATGATCCTCTCGGCAAACGGCCAGAACATCTACCCGGAAGAGGTCGAGGCAGTCATCAACAGCCAGGACTACATAGCCGAGTCCGTCGTGGTCGACCGCAACACCAAGCTCGTGGCTCTTGTCTATCTTGACAAGGCTGCCATAAACAATGCAGGCCTTGATGAGGAGTCCGTTTCCGACATCCCGGAGAAGGTGCGCATCAACGCAAACCGCATCCTGCCCGGATACAGCCAGATAACCAAGGTGGAAGTGGTGCTCGAGCCCTTCGAGAAGACTCCGAAGATGAGCATAAAGCGATTCCTGTATAAATAATCCTGACATTTTGTCACTGGAACGCGATTTGATTCTCATAGATACCGTCCGGAAGGGCGGTATTTTTGATTTTAAAAACAGTCCCTATGTTTGAAACCCAAATAAAAATGGAGTGAGCTTCGGGGAAGCTCATGAGGAGCGCTCTCAGGGGTTCCGACCCCTGCCGCTAAGGCAGACCCCCGGAAGTTTTTCATGAGTTTGAATAA
>JAGHSF010000025.1 GCA_018065985.1 Candidatus Cryptobacteroides choladohippi | reverse complement strand
GAATAATAATGATATACAATATACTAGCTGATGTGTAGCTTTAGAAACGGGTGTTTTATCTCCAATCATGCTTGTTTTCAGGGTCTGTTTCAGGCAAGGAGAGGTGCATTCTGTCTCTACGGTAAATTTTTTCTGCGGATTTTTGTCTATATTTATAAATTGAAATACAGTAACCAATAAAATGAAAAAATCTATTCTTTCCCTGCTTGCGCTTGCATTGGCTCTGTCAACAACAGCGCAGCCCTATGATGTCACTTTCACCGGCCTGCTTGATGAGATGTCGGATCCGTCCTCTCATGCCAAGTGGCCGGTCAATGAATATGTGTGCCGGCAGTCATCAAGTTATTCCCGCGAATCGGTAACCCCTGCCACGGCTGGCGAAGACAGCCGGTTCCGTCCCGAGTCCGGCCGCGACTGGGGCAAGGGATGGTTCGCGAACTACGATTTCGACAACTACATCCGTGAGGAGACCATCAACGGTCAGACCGAGTATGTGATGCACGAGGACAATGGTCCCGGTGTGATACTCGGATTCTGGACTGCCTATGGTGGCTATTGTGACGGTGAAGGTGGCGACTATATCTTCTATATCGACGGAGTCGAGGAGCCTGCCATCAAGATGCAGAACAAGGAGCTCGTCGGCGGAACCGGCCTCGTGGGCTATCCTTTCAGTTATGTGGCGCCCGCCAAGTCGGACAACCTCACATGGCTGGGTCACAATCTTGTCCTTCCCATCCCTTACGGCAAGAGCTGCAAGATCACTTTCCGGCCTTATAATCCGGCAATGACTGCGAGGACTCACGGTCATTATTATCAGATCATCTACCGTTCATACAAGCCGGGGGTCTCTGTCGAGAGTTTTGACGAGACCATGATGAAGAAGTATTCCAAGCAGATTTATGCCTGCGGCATGAAGCTCATCGGAGACAAGAGCCTTCAGACCGATGCTGTGAGCAAGGCCGGCGGCAGCACCCTTGCTCCCGGTGCGAAGAAGACCATCACCCTGAAAGGGGAGAAGTGCATAAGCTCGCTGTCTGTGCAGCTCGGCGCGTCCGATATCTCCGCGGCCCTGACCGGGACCATACTCAAAATAAGGTTCGACGGTGAGCAGACGGTGGAATGCCCGGTAGGAAACTTCTATGGAATAGGCAGCAGGCAGCTTTCCAACTGCACGTTCTATGTAAGGACCAGTCCGGACGGCATGATGACGGCATACTGGGTCATGCCTTTCGCGAAGAAGGCGGAAGTCACGCTTGAGAACCGCAGTGCTGCGGATGTGGAGTTGAAAGTCTTCCAGACAACATCAAGGCCTTGCGTGTGGGAGCCGGACCGCTCGATGCATTTCTATGCCTGGTACAACGAGACCAGGAATCTTGACGGATCATACAAGTACGATTACAACTATGTGACGATTTCCGGCAAAGGCCGCTATGTCGCAGACGGCCTGACCGTATTCACCTATTACCCCGAAGACTCCGACCATGACTGGTGGGGTGAGGGCGACGAGAAGATATTCGTCGACGGTGAGGACTTCCCGTCACATTTCGGTACCGGCACCGAGGACTATTACAGATATGCATACTGCCGTCCCCAGCCATTCTCGTTCCCGAGTATCTCACAGCCTATCGGCGACGGCAACAAGGATCCTGGCCTCAGTGTGAACAACCGCTACAGGCTTCTCGATGACATTCCGTTCGAGAAATCGTTCGCCTTCTTCATGGAGATATGGCATCCGTTCTACGATACGATGGATTATGCTCCGGCAACATTCTGGTATGCATTCCCTGGATGCAAATTCTGTAATACGACCACGCAGAGGGAACAGGGCAGATAAACGCCGTATCGGAGACACGGTCACGGTGCCTTTTGAAAATTAATAGATGATATATGTTCAAGAATTCTATGCGGACGAAATGTCTTTGGGTTTCAGGTATTCTCCTGGCCCTGTCAGTCTGTGCCAATGCACAGCAATGGTCAATTGAAAAAGCCAATGAATGGGCTGACGGCAAACCATGGTTCTGCGGTGTCAATTATATCCCGGCATACGCGATCAACTATACCGCGATGTGGGATCCGTCGACTTTCTCACCCAGGCAGATTGACGAGGAGATGTGTCTGATGGAGGAGTGCGGCCTGAACTGCGCAAGAGTCGTGCTCCAATATGCAGTGTATGCAGAAAACCCTAAGCGGTTCAAGAGATATTTCCGCACATTCCTCGACATTTGCGACAGACATGGGGTCATGGTCATGCCGATTTTCTTCGATCCGGTAGCCTGTGGCGCCAACACGGACCCCAAGCCGGGCCCTCAGGGCGAGCCGCTCGAAGGGTGGTATGGATGGGCATGGTCGCCGTCTCCGGGCTATTCCATGACATTTGATGAAAGGACGCACCCTCTGCTGGAGAAATTTGTGAAGGATGTGATGACGACATTCAAGGACGACGGACGCATCATGGCGTGGGACCTGTACAATGAACCTGTCCATTATGCCCAGAACGGCCAGAGCGAGTGGCCTCTGCTCCGCAGTGTATTCAGATGGGCGCGCGAGGTGAACCCCTCGCAGCCGGTCACATCCAGCATCTGGAACGGGAATGAGGACCTTAACCGTTTCCTGAGCGAGAATTCAGACATCATCACTTTCCACATCTATGCTCCTGCCGAGGCTACTTTGGATATGTTCCAGCGCATGAAAGCCTATGGCCGTCCCGTCATCCTGACGGAATGGATGCACCGCGTAAACGGATCCACAATCAAGGATGTCCTTCCGGTTCTGAAGGATGAAGACTGCGACTGCATGATGTGGGGCCTTGTCAACGGCAAGAACCAGACTCACCTGCCATGGGGTCACAGGCCGGAAATGGGACCATATACCGGGCCCTGGCAGCATGATATCTTCCGTGGCGACAGGACACCGTATGACCCCGAGGAGATTCAGCTTCTTAAAAGGGCGACAGCCGAAAAGAACGGATACGTACACTCGGCGAAGGTCAAGAAAAGCTGGGTGAAATATGAGGGCAACCCTGTACTGGGCAACGCCGAACTGGGCACCTGCTTTGACGTGAATGTCATTTCAGAAGGTTCGGCCCGCTACAACATGTATTTCTCATGGCGTCCCAAAAAGGCAATCGCCCTTTCGCGCAGCGATGATGGAATCAACTGGACCGATCCTGAAATAGTTCTGGAATATGACAGCACCAGCGGCTGGGAGGACGACCTGAACCGCAGCTGCACCCTGTTCTGGAACGGGAAATATCATATGTGGTACACAGGGCAGGCCCGCGACTCCAGCCGTATCGGATATGCCGTATCCGAGGACGGAGTCCATTTCGAGCGGGTGGTCACACATCCTGTTCTGGAACCGGAAACGGGTTTTGAAGGATTTTCGGTCATGAACCCGTATGTGCTCCGCGACGAGGAGCGCGGGGTGTTCCGCATGTGGTATTCAGCCGGAGAGACAATTGAGCCTAACGTGCTCTGTTATGCGGAATCAAAGGACGGGGTTCACTGGGAGCGCTCGCCTCTGAATCCCATTTTCGTGCACGGCGAAGCCGGGGAATGGGATCAGGACAGGATCGGCGGCTGCGAAGTGCACAGACTGGACGACGGCTCATATGCTTTGTTCTATATCGGCTACACTGATATCAATACGGCGCGTATCGGCGTCGCAATCTCTCAGGATGGCATCACCGGTTGGAAACGTCTCGATTCGAATCCTCTGGTCGAGCCCGATCCGGATTCATGGGATGGTGACGCCTGCTATAAGCCCTCTGTCGCGCTTGACAGGGCGAAAAAGCGTTGGCTGCTGTGGTATAACGGCAGAAAAGGCTGCAATGAATACATTGGCCTGGTTATCCACAAAGGAGTAAAATTCTAACGATCTATATCATGAAATTACGTTCGACCTTCAGTAACCTGTTGCTGGCGGCTGCAGTTCTGGTGCCGTCAGCATGCGGGCAGACTTTGCCCCCTGAGCCATACGGCCCCGTGCCTTCGGAGCGGCAGCTGGCGTGGCACGAGCTGGAATCATATGCATTCATATGCATCACCACAAACACCTTCAATGACCTGGAGTGGGGATATGGAGATGCCGACCCGGATATCTTCAACCCAAGCGGATTCGATCCCGAGCAATGGATGCCATTGCTGAAGGAGGCCGGCCTCAAGGGGGTTGTCCTTACCTGCAAGCATCACGACGGATTCTGCCTCTGGCCGTCAGCCTATACGGACTACAGTGTCAAGAGCAGTGCCTGGAAAGACGGCAAGGGTGACTTCGTGGGTGACGTTGCAAAGGCTGCGCAGAAATACGGCATGAAGTTCGGCGTCTATCTGTCCCCGTGGGACAGGCACGACCTGCGATACGGCTCTCCTGCATATATCGAATACTATCGCGATCAGATGCGCGAGCTCCTGACGAACTACGGCCCTGTCTTCGAGGTATGGGAGGATGGCGCCAATGGCGGCGATGGCTATTATGGCGGTGCATGTGAGAAGCGCCGGATCGATGGCCGCACCTATTATGACTGGCCGAACACGAATGCCCTCGTCCATGAGCTGCAGCCGGATGCCTGCATCTTCAGTGATGCCGGCCCTGATGTGCGCTGGTGCGGCAACGAGAGCGGCTACGTCGGGGAGACCAACTGGGGAAAGATGGTCCGTGCCGATTTCGCACCAGGAGTATATGATGTCGATATTCTCAATGGCGGCGATGAGAACGGCACCGACTGGGTGCCTGCGGAGGTGGATGTGTCCATCCGTCCGGGCTGGTTCTGGCATGAGAGCGAGAACAGCGAGGTGAAGTCGCCCGAGTGTCTTCTTGACATCTATTATTCTTCCGTCGGCCGCGGCGCCAACCTCATACTCAACATCCCGCCTGACAACAGGGGGCTCTTCTGTGACGAGGATGTACGTTCACTCGAGGGCTTCGCCGAGCTTCTGAAGAAGGAGTTCGGGAACTGTGTGAACGGTGGCATAAAGAAGGCTGAGGCCTCCCAGGTCCGTGGCGGAAGCAGGACCTATAGCGCAAGGCAGGTGCTGGACGAGGACCACGAGACCTACTGGACAACCGAGGACGGAACCACCAGCGCATCGCTGACGTTCACCTTCAGGCAGCCGACCACAGTGAACCGCGCGATGCTGCGCGAGTATCTCCCGCTGGGACAGCGTATCGCCTCGTTCAACATCGAGGCCCAGGATGAGAGCGGAGCATGGAAAGAGGTGGCAGCCGCAACAACCATCGGCCACAAGCGCCTGCTGCGTTTCGATGACGTGACGGCGACGGCCCTCCGCATCAACATCCTTGATGCAAAGGCATGCCCGGTCATTTCTGATGTCAAATTCTACAAGAGCGGGAATTGAAGTGTATTGTAAACGGTTCATCTCAATAATAGGAACTGCGCTTGCCATATCTGCGGTTTTATGCGGGGAACTTCCTTTCGAGGCCCAGATTCTGTCCTATGACGGCAACCGCTGGCGTGAAATGATCTACGGCATGACCAACCGAGCCGGATGGGCCGGCCTTTACCCGCATTTCCAAGAAAACATGAGGCAATGACACACCGCAAGCTGAAAACAGATCAACGAAATCCTGCACTGCAGGTGTGCGCCATGCAGAACCAAGAGCCTGAGTCGCTGCATCATGCTCAGCATCAAGTTTTTTACCTGTAAACGTAGGGAAATCCGCTGCTGTATCAACCTTATAACTGCGATCTCCTGTCCATCCGTTAATTGTCACGTCGCCATATCCATTTCCATCAGGAGTGATGGTGATGCCAGTATAGCGAGGAGTTGTCTCAGCCAGAGCTGCTCGCCACCGGCCCCGAGAGGTGAAAATATTGAAAATATAATATTATGGCGTATCTTTGTACGAATAACAATTAAGACATGAATTCCTCAGCCATACTACTTCTCAACTGTCCGGACCATCAGGGCATAATCACCGAAGTCACCAAATTCATAACCGACTACCAAGGTAACATCATCTATCTGGACCAGTACGTCGACACCATCGACAAGATGCTGTTCATGAGAATAGAATGGGAACTCGACGGATTTCTGATTCCCCGCGACAAGATCAAGGAGTATTTCAGCACCCTTTTCTCGCATCGTTTCCAGATGGAGTTCAACGTTTATTTCAGCGATGTAAAGCCCCGTATGGCTATTTTTGTCAGCAAGATGAGCCACTGTCTGTATGACTTGCTGGCCCGTTACAAGGCTGGAGACTGGAATGTGGATATCCCTTGCATAATCAGCAATCATGAAGACCTGAGGTATGTTGCCGATCAGTTCGATATCCCTTATTATGTCTGGCCTGTCAATAAGGACCATTCGAACAGGAAGGAAGTCGAGAAGGCGGAAATGGAATTGCTCCGCAAGGAAAACATATCATTCATTGTCCTGGCCCGCTACATGCAGATCATAAGCGATGAGATGATAAAGGAGTATCCGAGACATATCATCAATATCCACCATTCCTTCCTTCCCGCCTTTATCGGAGCAAATCCATACAGGCAGGCATATGAGCGTGGCGTGAAGATAATAGGGGCAACCTGCCACTATGTTACGGAAGAACTTGACGCCGGTCCGATAATCGAGCAGGATGTCGTACGTATCACCCACAAGGACACGCCAGACAGCCTGAGGCTTAAAGGACGTGACCTCGAAAAGATTGTTCTCAGCCGCGGTGTCACGAAGCACATCGAGAGAAAGATTCTCACTTATAAGAACAAGACTATAATTTTCGGATGATGACGTTCTCCACGTCATGTATGTTCCGATGCAGGAGATAGATGAAGTTTATAACTTATTGTATAACAGAGTTTTAACCCTTTTGGTATTTCAATTTTGTCCCCCGATTGTCCCCCTAATTTGCGAGGGGACAAAATTTTTCAAAGAATTTGCAAAAATTTTTGCCGCGACCTCGATCATGGTGATTTCGCCACTAAAAAGGGCGCGCTCTGCATGATGCTGAGAACGCCCATTCTTTGTAATCGTGATAATTCTACTCGTTTTCCAGAGAATTGAGAATGTCGAGCAGCTCGTTTGGAGTGACAACCCTCTTGACGGCAGGGAAGTGCTTGATGTTTCCGGTTACGAGGTAAGAGTCATCCCTGGACATGGCGACCTCATAGAAGACTACATCCTTCGGATCGAGGACTTCATCTTTTGTCTCTACTCTGATGGAGTCTATGCCGGCCTCAAGAACAGCATCGAGTGCAAGTACTATATGCTCTTCAGGGAATTTGAACTTCGGGCGGCGCAGGACCTCATTGTATTCGGCCAGGATCGCCTCGTTATACATAGGGATGAAGTCTCGACTGAAAAGCTTGTCGAGAATCTGTACAGGGGCAGAGTCGGGTCGTTTGGCCAGCAAGGCTGACACCAGAACATTTGTGTCGATGACGGCGTAGACTTTCATTATCTACCCTCCCTGGCAAGTCTGATTTCCTCGTTGATCTCGTCAAGAGACATATCCTGGACGCCAGCCTCGGCTGCCGCCTGCCTCATGGCATAGAATGCAGCACGGCCTTTTGCCATTACATCATCCTTTGCAGGAGCTTCAATAGTGAATGGAATGCGACGGTTTCTGACCACTTGGCGCACATAGATGTTGAATGCAGTGTTAGTGCTCATTCCGAATTCTTCGCAGAGACTATCGAACTGTGTTTTCAGTTCGGAGTCCAATCTTATTGTAAAAGCTGACTGTGACATAATAATTCTTGTTTGACGCAAAGGTAGCAAAAAGATTTCAATATGTAACCACTTTGCACCAACTATTTCGAGATACCCCGCGTATCTCAAACCAAAATAGTCTTCAAACACTAAAAAGGGCGCTCTCTGCATGATGCTGAGAACGCCCAGGTGTTAACAAATGAAGTATGGCTTCATACCTCACGTTGCAAATATACGAAAATTCCCAGGATGGGGAAGACTAAAAGAGAACGCCCGCTATTGAACAATGTCCGTAACGGGCGTATTCTGAGGTGGAGGGTCTATCATCAATACAGACCGGCATCATTGTATTTTGCCACGAGTGTGAGATCGCTTTCGAGAACTATATCACGAACTCTCTGTGTATTGCCGTCAGACCATTCGTGGAAGGTGTACTCAGTTGATCCACCGAAGCCATCCCTGACAACTTGACTTGCAATAGCCTCTATTCTGACGGTAGAACCTTTGTCGTAGGTGCCAGCTCCTGCTGGAGCATCAACTGCTCCGCGATCGGAGTAGAGTATCAAAGTGACCTTTTCTGGCTGTTGCTCTGTTGACTCTGGACCTGGTCCAGAATCATCCCCAGCCGCGTCCCCAGGGACGCTATCCCCTGGGGTGGCCGGAGCATTCAGCTAACCGAGCTTGACAGAAGCAAGCATCTCGCCTGACTTCTCGCCGGTTACGGTGTTCACGAAGAAGTACTTCATGAAGACCTTAGGAGCACCAGCGGAAGGAGCGCCACACTTGGCATCGTAAGCACCCTTGAGGTCGATCTCACTGGTGGTGATTGCGAATGGATCAGCGAAGGCTGATGCCTTTGCGTAAGCACGAGTGATACCGTTGCTCTGAGGCTCTGAAGCCTGGATGACGAGGCGAAGGTTTTCTGCGCCTGCAGGTGTGTTCTCAAGCTCGAAGGTGAACTTGTCTGCGGTGCGGGTGATGACAGCCTCTGAAGGTGCATCAACACCGCTGAGAACAGGAGGAGTGGTGAGGATGTTGCCACCACAGTAAACAACCCAGTAGTTGAGCCTCATGAAGAGGTTTGAGCCACTGATCTTGGTTTTGGTACCCAGTACCGACTTGGCCTCGGCTGAACCTGCTGCAGAGTTCCATGCAAGGATCTGCGCGTTGGTAAGGCCCTGCCATGCCTGGCTGAGCTGCTTGAAGACTGATTTCACAGAAGACTGGAACTCAGTGCGAGTGTTGCCACCGTAACCACGGTTACGGATGTACTTACGGCCGCGAGTCTTTGCGGCGGTAACACCTTTTGCGGAGCCACTCATCTCCTCAAAAGCGATTGAAGGAACGTACTTCATAGTTGTGTAACGTTAAGTGAAACAATAAGGAATATTATAGCTTTTGCTATTTTCGGGTAGTTATGCATAGGAAGCGATACAGCTTCCAGAATCCAAGGCCCAGCAGGATGACGAACACCCACTTGCCGAAGCTGAGGAAGAAGCGGTCCCCGCTTGAGATTGGTTTCTCGACTTCTACAGTGTTCGTGATGATCTTATCAACGAAGACCAGGGAGTCACGATAGACAATCTGCTTATCGACCAAAGCGGGCTCGTTTACGGGCTTTGTAGCGAGAGAATGGGCAAGTACTCCATTTGATACGGAAGCCTCGGATTTGGCGTACTTATTCTCCAGCACGGAGCATGTGTCGAGGGTCTGGACCTTCTCGACAATGACTGGCAACTCGAGATAGATTGTGTCCTTCTGGAACACGGTCTCTGTTCTGACCTCTACGCGAGTGTGCTCCGAAGGTGTGACCTGCCTAAGGGAAGCGCAGGCCACACACAGGAGCGCGAGAGAAATGAGGGTGAAGTTTTTCATTTGTCGTTATCTATTTTGTCCACTTTGTTCAGGAGTTCAGCTTCGAACTTGCGGAACTTAATGTCGTATGATGTCTTGACGCCGAGGATGGCACCGGCGAGTACCAGGAGCTCTGAAACGATGCTGATTGCTGAATTCGAGATCTCACCCGGAGGTGGAACCAGGAACAAGCACACGCAGGCGATGAGAACACCGGCAGCGAAGCTGGCGATTGCAAGTGCGCCCTGCAGCCTTGTAAGCTCTATTTGAGTCATCTTTGCCATAGCTATCCACGTACTGCGTAAATCATTACAAATGGCTCGTAGCTGGTGCTGGTCATACGGCTGTCTGGCTCAGGGACGAGGAACTTACCATTCTCGATGCGAGCATCGCAGTAGAGGTTTCCTCCGACTTCTGCCTGATGGCTGCCGCCGATGATAGGGAAGTCAACATCCACATCCTCGGGGAATCCCTTCAAGTTTGCCTCGATCGGAGTCCCGTTCTTGATGGCGTAGGTGTTGTAAAAGTAGAAGTGCAGGAAGCACCAGCCAGGCTGTTTGACGAGGACCAAGTCATTTGGTCTCACCTGGGTCTGAACTGCCTCATAAGTAATGGCGTTCTTCTCATATACTTTCAGTTCACCACGCTGACCGACTACCGGATACATCGAGCAGAGCCAGATGGTAATCTCGTCGAGAGAGTCATAACAGCCGAACTTCTCAATGCAGATGGTGTTCTTGTCTTTGATCCAGGTCTTGATGCATGTCGCATTGTTGTAGGTGGTTGCCCAAGACTTGTCTGGCCACATGAGCTGGCTGGCTCCCATATAGCAGCCTGCCTCTGCGCTCTTGTTGATGGATAGATTTGGTACCTTTATCTCCAGAACGTCGCAGTTCTTATACTCTTCGCACTGGACATTTACCTTGAACTTGGCGTTTAGAACGACCATCATATCGTCTTGATAGTCTTTTATTTGGATTGGCCCGCAGCCAAAGTTGTTTGCAATTGAAGTTATCATAGCCTATGCTTTACTGTTTAATCATGATTCCAGAGCCGAAGATCTCAACCGGCTTATCATAGTGGCCGCCTCGATGAGCAAATGTCAGTGATGCATCACGAGAATACTGGCGTGCCCATACAACGAACGTTTGTGGACAGTAGCAATAGTCTTTGTAGTCGTTGTAACCGCTACGTCCCATTACGTATGAGTTGAATGGTGGGACATTGTCGGGCAGTTTCTCAAACTCTACGTCTGCTGATGCTACGCCGTCCTTGCCCTGGTAGTCCACACTCACGCTGAAGATGCCGGAACCACCTTCCATCTCTATATCGAATGAAGGCATGGACTCGCTGCCGCCAACCTGGTCTGAATTGAATGTCGGACGTGGGGTGTACGCCTGCTTGCGTACCTGAGAAAGGTCCTGACAGATTGCAGAAACGCACACAGACTCGCCGGTAAAGCCAGTCTCTGTATCCATCCAATACATCTCAATGAAATACTTCTGACCCTCGATAAGGTCCATTCCGAACTTGTCAGTATAGACAGAGAGCGCGTCGATGTCACCCCAATCAGGAACAAGGTCCGGAGAAACGATGACGAGGTTACCCCAACCGGCAGATACTCCATTGCTTTGTGCAGTACCCATGCGGAGCACGAGTCTGTAGGAACTTTGAGGCTGTTCGACACCGACGAAGATAAGGCGGTCGGGAGTAACCCAGAAATCCTCGTAGTCAGGTTCTGGTACATCGTTGACATACATAGGAGCCTCTGCGAGAAGCGGAAGTCCTACAAGCTGTCTATTGGTATTGATACGCACGAAGGCGTTGTGAGGAGTCATAGAAGCAGCATCCCCAAAAGTGGAGATGCCCTTCATATGCTCAGCCAAGACCGCCCAGGCGGACATTTGGGAATCGGTGAGCTGCTTATAAGCCCGGGAGATCTTGGACAAGCTATTTCTGGAAGCAGCCTGTGAAGGCGTCTTCTTACGTGACTGATATGCTTTGTGATTGAGAAGTGTGCGACCTTTGACACTTCTTGCTGTGACATCGCCAGCTGAACCAGCGAACTCGTTGAATGCTATAGACGGTAATGCTTTCATACTACAATTTCTTGTAGCAGCTACCGTTTCCAATGCAAATATACAAAATTTCTTAATACCTTATATACAATATGTTAGGTATTTTTGCATAAAGTTGCACTTTAAGTGATTATTTAAGTGAAATTTTGAAGGATGCCTTCTTGAAATTGCACCTATAGCCGGTTATTGTGTCGATCAGAAGGTACCTCATGTGGACCTGGTACTCGTCAAGATCAAGTTTCCAGACGTCTTTGTAACTTGGAACACATATCTCGACAAGGCCATCACTGCTGACGCAATTCTCGGATGCAATGAACGAACGCAGAAACCCAGGTTGACGACCGGCACCAGGCTTGGTAAGCTGGATTCTTACGGCAACGCGATATCGTGACGGAACTGCATTTCCATCGAGCTTCGTTCTTAGTTTGATCGAGAGGATCTTCCCCTCTTCAACAGATGCTGCCCCATATTCACAGAGAAAAATGGGGAAGCCCTCGTATCGAGCTGGTGTGGGAACATGCTCATCACCCAGCTGCGCAAAGCCATGATAAGCGCTCACAAACAAGTTATGGCCAGTGATATGATGATCGGCTGCAAATGGTGGCTTGTGGCTCTGAACAGCCCGAGCATAGCTGTTCCATTCTTCCTGAACCGATGACTCCAGCTCTCGCCATGCCTGCAGCGCTCTTTGATGCACAGCCTGGACCTCCATCTGGGCTGTAGTGCCAGGGAAATTTGGATGAGACCTCTTCTTCCAGAAACATACGCCATCCCGATGATAGAAAGTCACCCCACCGGCCGAAGACCAGCAATCAGAAAGATGAGCATTAGGAAGATATCGAGGCATGGCATCATAGTTAAAGCAGGGCTGAAGCAGGGAGCGCGGAGCGCCCTTGAACTCTTGGACTCAGAGGTATCTCAGAGGGACCAAGTGGTAACATGTTGTCCCTGAATTGTATTTACAAAGATACACAATAATTACAAGTGTATCATCAAGTTGAAGGCACTATTTTGAAGCATAGCTATAACTTATGACCATATCAGCGACAAAGCGGCGGCAGCCGCTTCACTTGAAGAAAATATATATACCCTCTTTGCTTGGTCCGGGCGGGCGATGGTGCTGCGGTTCGCACTGCCTTTGGGGCGTTCGTCAGTTAGGTAGGCCTCTGCTGTTTGGGACAGGATGGCGTGACGGCGATAGCCGTGACGACAGCCTGGCACAAATAGTAGAGGTGGCAAGGCCGTAGGCCGCGGCAGGCGAGCGACGCACGGACGTTGGGGCGAGGCAGAAAGGTCCCTCGCGAGCACGCACTAAGCCACGAATAGAAGTACTGACGCCACGACATTTGCACGGGAGCGTCCGGCCGCCGACGCAAGGTGAGTTCCGTAGTGGAAGCGGAGCAGGCTGGAGCGGGCAAGGCAACAGAGCCTTGAGGCAGTTTGCGACGTAGGAGCAATCTGCCGGGAGTCCTGAAGTTAGGAACGAACGAAAGGACGGAAGGCTCTGGTGACTCCGCGGAAGACTGCGGAGCGAAGCAGAGTCTGTACGCGATCAGACGTAGCGCATCCGCGCGAAGTATGATGCGGACAGTCTCTGCGGTAACGGAGGAACTGACCGCAGCGGCGAGTAGCGAGCCGGACATGACATCACGACCGGAGGGAGTACCGCTGGCGAGTCTGTACCTGGAGTGCGACGGAATGCATAAAAAGGTGACGCAGGAGACTTTTTGTGCATGGAGGAAGCAACGGAAGGGACAGTCTCGCTTTTGAACGCACTGACCTTGATGCGAGGTACGGGGACGGCTGCAAGGCTCTGCCGAAGCAGCGGTCCTTTGCAGAACGGTGGGACGGGAGTCCGGGCGTCAGCCCGGTTATAGAAGAAGGGCGCAGCCCTTACCGAGGAGGCGGAGCCAGGGACTTGAAGGAAGGAACGAAGCGACAGCGAAGTGGAGTCCTTGAAGTCACTGGCGGAGACGACCCGCGGCTTCGCCGCATGGAGGACGGCAAACCCGTAGGGAGGACTTTCTGCCGTGAACGAAGGCACTCGCTTGGAGTATTGATGCCGGTTGGAAGAGTGCTGCCGTTCGCACCCCTCGCAGAAAGTCCTGGGCGAGCAAGCGGCCTGGAGGCCGGAGGCCAGCGCAGCGAACCCAACTTTGCCGGCCGACCCGACAGGGCGGATTCAAGGCAGTGCACCTCGCATCCCTCTGACGGAGCCGATTAACATAATCTAGATTGTGTGCGGAGCGAAAACAGGGGGTGGGGATGGGGCCCCAACGACCTGTTACACAATCTCGATAGATTATGTTATGCTGCGGATTAAGGGCACTGCCGCCCGAGTGCTTCTGATGGTAGCCCTGGCGGATTGTCTCCTCTCCGGGGTTGGGGGCATGTTAGCATGGGAGTCTGCGAGCATTGCAACTGAGCGCAGCGATGGCGGCAATGATTGCAGTCTCCCATACCGCTTTTCTCTTAACCTGCTCGAAGGTGACGGCTCTGCC
>JAGHSF010000050.1 GCA_018065985.1 Candidatus Cryptobacteroides choladohippi | reverse complement strand
TACAGGAACTTGCGGCACCGAACCGGATGACCGCTGTGGAAAGTTTGTTTACCGAGGATATTTTTACGGGTTCTGAATCTCGACCTTCACAAGAGGTCGGTGGGGCATCACGCACTACTATCAAAGGGAGATGAAAATATATGTATCGTTAAGATGTTGATTATAAAGAATATAAATGTTTAACTAATAAATCAGGATCCATTTTTATTTGGATTTCAACTGGAAATTAAGATATGAAAGGCAACATCGGAGTAACCACCGAGAACATTTTCCCGGTAATCAAACAGTTTCTTTACAGCGACCATGAGATTTTCCTGCGCGAGCTTGTGGCAAACGCAGTTGACGCCAGCCAGAAGATGAAGGCCCTCGCATCCAGCGGAGACTTCAAGGGAGAGCTTGGCGAACTGAAGGTGAAGATCGAGCTTGACGAACAGGCCAAGACCCTGAAGATCATCGACAACGGCATAGGCATGACAGCCGAGGAGGTCGACAAATACATCAACCAGATCGCCTTCTCAAGTGCAGGTGAGTTCCTGGAGAAATACAAGGACCAGATGCAGAGCATAATAGGCCATTTCGGACTGGGCTTCTATTCAGCCTTCATGGTGGCACAGAAGGTCACCATCGAGACCCTGAGCTGGAAGGACGGCGCCAAGCCGGTGTTCTGGACCTGCGACGGCAGCCCCGAATTCTCAATGGAAGAGTGCATCAAGCAGACTCGCGGAACAGTGATCACCCTGTACCTCGACTCGGAGTCCGCAGAGGAGTTCGGCACAAAGGGAAAGATTGCCCAGCTGCTCGGCAAGTACTGCAAGTTCATGCCCGTTCCCGTCGTCTTCGGCAAAAAGACCGAATGGAAGGACGGCAAGGAGGTTGAGACAGACGAGGACAATGTCATCAACTCAATAGAACCCATCTGGACAAAGGCCCCCAGCGACCTCAAGGAGGAGGACTACCTCAAGTTCTACAAAGCCCTCTATCCCATGGACGAGGACCCCATGTTCTGGATCCACCTCAACGTCGATTATCCTTTCAACCTCACAGGTGTGCTCTACTTCCCGAAGATCAAGGAGCGCATGGCCATCGACAAGAACAAGATACAGCTCTACTGCAACCAGATGTTCGTGACCGAGCATGTAGACAACATCGTGCCCGACTTCCTCACCCTGCTGCACGGTGTGATCGACTCTCCCGATATCCCCCTGAACGTCAGCCGCAGCTACCTGCAGAGCGATGCAAACGTCAAGAAGATAAGCAATTACATCACGAAGAAGGTGGCAGACCGCCTCGAGGAGATTGCCAAAGAGCAGCGCGAGCAGTTCGAGCAGAAATGGGACAACATCAAGCTGTTCATCGAGTACGGAATGCTCTCCGACACCAAGTTCTGCGAGCGTGCGCTGAAGTTCGCCCTGCTGAAGGACACCGAGGGCAAGTACTTCACTCTCGAGGACTACCGCAAGGAGATCGAGACCGCCCAGACCGACAAGGACGGCAACGTCATCTACCTGTACGCAACCGATGCCGACGAGCAGTACAGCTTCATCCAGGCAGCCAGGAATGCAGGATACAGCGTCCTACTCTGTGACTGCGAGCTCGATTCGCACTTCGTGAACATGATCGAGCAGAAGGTGGAGAAGAGCCGCTTCGCACGCGTGGATTCCGACACCGTCGACAATCTCATCGTAAAGGAAGAGAAGGTGAAGCCGGAGATGAAGGACGACGACAAGAAAGCCCTCTCAGACCTCTTCAAGGCCGTCCTGCCTGAAGGAAACGAGTATCAGGTGGAGCCCGAGAACCTCGGGGAGCAGGCAGCACCCGTCGTGATCACCCAGAGCGAGTTCATGCGCCGCTGGCGCGAGATGAGCGCAATGGGAGGCGGCATGAACTTCTACGGCGAAATGCCCAAGTCATACAACATCAAGGTGAACATGGAGAATCCTCTGATCGCCAGAATATGGGGCGACAGGGAAGGGACCGCAGAACTGCTGAAGCAGGTCGTTGACCTCGCCCTCCTCCAGAACGGAATGCTCAAGGGCAAGGCTCTGGCCGACTTCATCGAGAGGAGCCAGAAACTCCTCGGATAGTTCCATACATCCCAATACCCGCAGCGGACGCGAGAAATTCGCGTCCGCTGCTGTTTTTCAGAGGCTTTCGATATATGCCTTCATCTCGGGCACGCAGCTCAGGGCGCTGTGGAACAGGGCCACCTGGTTGCGTGTGCGCACAAGATTATGCTCGGGGTACTTTATCTTGTAATAGGTATCGCCGTTTATGTAGTCGGCAAAGAAACGCACGGCCTGCATGTACGGGAAGAGCAGGGCGGCATAAGGGAGGTTCTCCTTCTCTACGGGAGTGAGGAAGCATGATGCCGATTCCAGGTAGCCCTTCGCGAATGCCTTGAAGATATCCATCCTGAAGGCAACCTTGTCGACCTCGGGACTGTCCTCGGCCACGGTGTTTGCGGCTGTACGGAGGAAGTCGCCGAAATCGGAGAACACAAAGCTGGGCATAGTGGTGTCAAGGTCGATGACGCAGAGGACGTTACCCGACTTGTCGAACATCATGTTGTTGACCTTGGTGTCGCAGTGGCAGATGCGCTTGGGAAGCACGCCCTCGCGGTACAGTCTCTCCGCCTTGCACATCTCCTCATCATACTCTGCCAGGTCTTTCAGGATAGCCTGGACTTCAGGATCGTTCACGCGGCCGGCGGCATCGGCGGCAACGGCCTCCCTGAGCTGGCGGGAACGCAGTTCCATGTTGTGGAAGTCGGGGATTGTCTCGCCAAGGGTGTCCGGAATGTCAGATAGCATGGCCTCGAAGTTTCCGAAGGCCTTGCCGCAGAAATACGAATACTCGGCATTGACCGTCTCGACCGTCACGGCATCGGGGATGAATACCGAAACTCTCCAGTACCTGTCCTCGGCTGCATCATGGATGTATGTCTTGGAGCCGCCCTTCACCGGAATGAATTTCAGCACCTTGCGGTCGATGTCGGTCTCCCCCGCCGCCTCCAGTTTACCTCGGATATGGCGGGTGACGGCTTCGATGTTGTTCTGCATGAGCTCGACGTCCTTGAAGACGTTGTGATTCACTCTCTGAAGGACATAATCGGGTGCAGAGCCCGCCGTCTCGATCTTGTATGTATCGTTGATAAGTCCGTTTCCCAGGGGTTTGATAGCGAGGATCTCACCTTCTATGGCAAAATGCGCAGCAATTTCATCAAGAGATTTCATAAGTGGTCATTAATTTCCTGCAATTTACGTCAAAGCTGTGAATTGTGCAAAACATGGGGTGAAAATGGGGATTGACAAACCATAGAAAAGTGCTAAATTTGCCTTTGTATATGGCAGAGTACAGATACACCTTCAAAAAGTTCATAAAAGATTGGATGCTGATTATCGGAATGGTAGCCGGTGCCAGCATCTACCTTGCATATCATGCCATACCGGAGCTGCATACGGCAGGCCCCGTTCTGGAAAAGGCATGCAAGACCATCCAGCCCATACTGCTGTTCACGATGCTTTTCCTGACGTTCTGCAAGATAGAGCCCAGGGAGCTCAAGCCGCGCAAGGCCATGCTCAAAGGCCTGGCCCTTCAGGGAGGCCTTTTCGTTGCCCTGGCCCTGGTGCTCACATTCTTCCCGGGCATCCCTCACCGCATAGGCATCGAGGCCTTGATGCTCTGTCTCATCTGCCCCACAGCCACGGCGTGCGCAGTGGTCACAGGAAAACTCGGAGGCGACATGGCGGGAGTGCTCACCTACACCATCCTGATCAACCTGCTGGTGGCCGTGCTTGTGCCACTCATGGTGCCGTTCATCCATCCCATCGAAGGCATGACCTTCATCTCCGCCTTCGCGAAGATCCTGAGCAAGGTCTTCCCACTTCTGATCATGCCGTGCCTTGCAGCCTGGTTTGTCCGCTTCTGTCTGCCCGAGCTCCATGCATGGCTGCTCAGGTACACCCATGTATCGTTCTACATCTGGGCCGTTTCGCTGACGCTCGCCATACTCATGAGCACCCGCGCCATAGTGCACAATGAAGACAGCCTTTCCCTTCTCATCGACATAGCCGTCGCATCCCTTGCGGCCTGCATATTCCAGTTCTGGGCCGGCAAGAGGATTGGCGCACGTTACGGGAAGAGGATCACCGCCGGCCAGGCACTCGGCCAGAAGAACACAGTCTTCGGCATCTGGATGGGCTACACATTCCTCGACCCCATAGTTTCCGTATCATGCGGATTCTACAGCATATGGCACAACTGCTACAACACATGGCAGCTGTATCAGGTACGCAAGACAAAAGAGTCACTACAAACCAAAGAAATATGAAAACGATAACCAGAATTCTTCTGGCATCAGCAATGATGCTCATCGCGGTTTCCTGCGGAAAGAACGCCCCCAGGACCAAACATGTCATACTCATCGGACTCGACGGAATGTCGTCTGCCGACTTCGTGCGCGAGGAGATGCCCACGGTCAGCGCCCTTATGGATGAAGGCTGCTGGACCCTCGCCAAGCGCAGCGTATTCAAGACTTCCAGCGCCATCAACTGGGCTTCGATGTTCATGGGCGCAGGCACCGAACTCACAGGATACACCGAGTGGTACTCCAAGACCCCGGAGCTTCCTTCTCGTGTTGTGAACGAGCATGGCATCTTCCCCACCATACACTATCTTGTAAAGACCCAGATCAGGAAAAGCAAGGTAGGCGCAGTCTACGAGTGGGATACGATCCACCATCTTGTAGATTCCCTCGCATGTGACTATTTCGAGCAGGCAAACGAAGACATCCCTACCGACATCACCGACAAGGCTATCAGCTTCATCAAGAACGAGAAGCCCACACTCCTCACGATTTCCTATGACCATCCCGACCATGAAGGCCACGGCGAGGGCTGGGGCTCAGAGGCTTACCACAGCGAGATGAAGTTCCTTGACGGCGAGATAGCACGCATTCTCGAGGCTATCGAGGAGGCCGGCATTGCAAAGAGCACAACCGTCATCGTCACATCGGACCACGGCGGAATAGGCCACGGCCACGGCGGCATCACCCCTGCAGAATACGAGACTCCCTTCATCATCGCAGGCAAGGGCATCAGGCAGGGTGGCGAATTCACCGAAAGCATGATGCAGTATGACGTTGCAGCAACGATAGCCGGGCTCTTCAAACTTGAGCAGCCTCAGGTATGGGTAGGTCGTGCAATGGATCAATGTTTTGAGTAAGCCCATGAAAGCAAAGTACATACTTGCGGCAATCCTTGCCGCAGCTGCAGCCTCAGCATGCTGCAGCACGCCCTGCAATTGCGGGTACACAAGCCTTGCAGAACCTCTTGACAACTCCGCCTGGGAGTCGTCCGAATGGATATCGGCGGCAGACGCCCCCGTGGTAACCGACAAGGACTCCACCCACGAGCGTGCAGCCGACGGTGCAAGCTGGTTCGTTGCGGAGGTGACGAACGCAAAGAAGGTGAAATCCGCAAAATGGATGACCACAGGCCTTGGCATCTACGACATCTTCGTGAACGGCCAGAACGTTGGCAAGGAAATCCTCAAGCCCGGATTCACACATCCATACAAGACAAAAAGGTCATTCACCTATGACGTCACCGCCCTGCTCGACCCCGCAGCAGGAGCTCGGAACGTGCTGGCAGCCGAGGTGACTCCCGGCTGGTGGGGCGACAGGATCGTCACCCCCGGCGAATTCGACGGCATGCTGGGCAACAAATGCGCGTTCCGTGCAGTACTTGAGATAACCTACAAGGACGGCAGCAGGGAACTCTTCGGAACCGACACCGAGAACTGGAAGGCCGGCATAGCCGGACCCGTGAAGCATGCAGCCATCTTCGACGGCGAAGAGTACGATGCCCGCGAGCTCCCCGGCTGGTGCACTCCCGACAAGCTTTCAACCCCCGAGATCAACACCGAATTCAGCGGAGCGATCCTTCCGAGCAACGGTGCCGAGGTCTATATGCGCCATGACCTTGCCCTCAAACCGGTGAAAGCCTACACCTGGAGCAGCGTGGAGGGAAATGACAGCAAGCATTTCGGCAAGGTGGTGATCAGCAAGGAGTTCGCCTGCGGAGAGACCATGACGGTCGAGCCCGGCGAAACCCTCGTCATAGACTTCGGACAGAACTGCGCAAGCGTTCCCGCCTTCAAGTTCAACGCAGCTGCCGGCACCAGGCTCACCTGCCTTCCCGGCGAGCTTCTCAACGACGGCAACGGTGCGCATGAGCGCGGCATGGACGGCCCCGAGGGCAGTGTCCACCGCGAGAACCTCCGCATTCCCGACTATGGCATGATTCTCGACTACACCTTCGCCGACTCCGAGGACGATGTGGAATTCACCCCCAGAAAGACCTTCTTCGGATACCGCTTCGTATCCATCACCGCAACCGGCAAAGTCACCATCAGCAGCATCGAGAGCATCCCTGTCACCTCCATTGCCAAGGAACTTGAGACCGGCACCATCAGCACCGGCAACGAGCTCATCAACAGGCTCATATCCAACACAATATGGGGTCAGCGTTCCAACTACCTGTCAGTCAGCACCGATTGTCCCCAGCGCAACGAGCGTCTTGGTTGGACGGCCGACACCCAGGTATTCACCGAGACGGGAACCTTCTTTGCCAACACCGATCCTTTCTTCCACAAGTGGCTGCAGGACATGCGCGACACGCAGAGCAAGCTTGGAGGCTATCCGGGCGTGGCACCTCTCGCCCAGTATGGCGGGGATGACGGCAACATGATGCGCGTCGGCTGGGCCGATGCCGGAATCATCGTTCCCTGGACAATCTGGAAGCAGTATGGAGACAACAGCATCATCGAGGAGAGCTGGGAATCGATGGAAAGGTACATGGAGCATGTAGCCCGGACGAAGTACGACCACACGGCCCTCAGCGCCGAGAACAGCAACTATCAATGGGCCGACTGGCTCAGCTACGAAGCGCTCGAAAGCTGCAGCGGCCGCATGAACGATAACTTTGCCGAGACATTGGGATACTGGAACTATCTCTGTGCTTCATACTGGGCCATCGACGCAGCCATGATGCGCGACATGGCTTCAGCTGCCGGCAAGGACGCTGCCAAGTATGAGCAGATGACGGCCGAGGCCAAGGCCTACATCAAGGATACCTTCATGAACGAGGACGGCACATTCAAGACCGCCATCCTGAACACGATGCAGACCCCGGCCCTGTTCGCTCTAAAGAACGGCATTCTGGAAGGAAAGGCAAAGGAGGACATGTGCGCCCGCCTGCGCAAGAACTTCGAAGACCATGACAACTGCCTGCAGACAGGATTCCTCGGAACATCGATCCTTATGGGCACCCTCACTGACAACGGCATGGAAGACATAGCATACGAGCTGCTCTTCCAGCGCAGAAACCCCAGCTGGCTCTATTCAGTGGACAACGGCGCCACCACAATATGGGAACGCTGGAACAGCTATACGCTGGAGGATGGCATGGGTCCCAAAGGCATGAACAGTTTCAATCACTATGCATACGGATGCGTCTGCCAGTGGATATGGGAAACTGCCGCCGGCATTGCAGCCGACCCCGCAAAACCCGGCTTCAGACACATCATCATGAAGCCCGTCCCTGACAAGAGGCTCGGACATCTTGACGCAGAGTTCAAGTCCGCCGCAGGCACAATCAAGAGTTCCTGGAAGTATGAGGGCGATGCATGGGTTTGGACCTTCACCATCCCCGAAGGAGCAAGCGCAAGCGTGACACTGCCTGGCGAAACAGAAGCCGCCGAATACGGCGCAGGCACCTGGACCATAAGCAGGTAGAAGAATTTACATTACCGCTAATCCGGAAGGAGGAGCAGTGCCATATATAATGAAATACCCCCGGAAGTCTTTACAACTTTCGGGGGTTCATATCAGTTTCGTGTCCGTTCTTTTATTACCAGTACCAGCCGCTCCTGACAATCATGTACCCTGTTTCGTATCTTCCTCCCGAGAAGGTCTCGCTGCCCGCAAAGGGGCGTACGGATGCATCGGGGACGGATGCGGCGATTCTGTATCGCCCGTTCGGCAGGGTGACAGTCTCCTTCGCTCCCGGCGGGATGAGCGTGCTTCGGCTCTCCGGACCGCTGTACATCACGGTGAGAGGATAGCGGGTGGCGTTCTCCACGGTGATGGTACTTGTGGGCGAGTCGTCATCACTTTGCACACGGTGCATCTTGGGGAGGCTGCCGTGGTCGGCGTTGAAGATGTCGTCGACACTCAGATCGACAAGCCGCTGCGAGGCCTGGGGTCTGTGCGCGCCATTGGGATACATCGCGACATAGCGCTGATACGCATCCTTGGTATCGGCCTTGCGGGCGCGCTCCCACGCGGTGTCCTCGCTTCCCCACTCGCGTGCTTCCATCTCCTTCTCAAGCCGGCCGAGATTCTCGTCGGTGTAGGTTTCGTGCCCGATGGGACGGGCATCGGCATTGATGGACGTGCCTATGGGTTTCTCCATGCCGCCGGCAGGGGCGGGAATCCCAAGCCGTCCCTTCCCCTCGCGGCCAAGGGCAACAGAAGACTGGGCGTCCGCCAGAAGCTGGGCGCCCAGTAAAAGTATCAATGTGACAAAAAGTTTTCTGAACACTATTCCCACTCTGATTGTTGCGGGCGGTTTTGACGAGCAGTCAAAAACCACACGTTCACGCCGTTAATCTCCGCGTGAGTAGTTGGGAGTTTCCTTCGTGATCGTGACATCATGCGGGTGGCTCTCGGTCATTCCGCTTGCGGTCACCTTGGTGAACTTGGCCGTCTGGAGCTCGGCGAGGTTGTGAGCGCCGCAGTATCCCATGCCTGAGCGCAGGCCGCCCATGAGCTGGTACACGGTTTCCTCGAGGGTTCCCTTGTAAGGCACACGGCCCACGATTCCCTCGGGAACGAGTTTCTTGGCCTCGACATTGCTCTGGAAGTAGCGGTCCTTAGATCCGGCTGCCATTGCATCGAGCGATCCCATACCACGGTATGTCTTGAACTTGCGGCCATTGTAGATGATGGTCTCGCCGGGAGCCTCCTCGGTACCCGCGAACATCGATCCGCACATGACGCAGTCGCCGCCTGCAGCAAGGGCCTTCACAACGTCGCCGCTGTAGCGCAGACCACCGTCAGCGATTACGGGTATGCCGTACTTGTGAGCCTCCTTTGCGCACTCGAAGATCGCAGTGAGCTGGGGAACGCCGACACCTGCCACGATTCTGGTGGTACATATGCTGCCGGGGCCGATGCCGACCTTGATACCGTCAGCGCCAGCCTCTGCAAGTGCCTTGGCGGCAGCAGCAGTTGCGATGTTGCCGACGACAACCTCGAGGTTGGGGTATTTCTCCTTTATTTCCTTGAGCTTGACGAACACGTTCTTGCTGTGGCCATGGGCACAGTCAAGCACGACTGCATCCACACCTTCGGCAACAAGTGCGCTCACACGCTCGAGAGCGTCTTCGGTAATTCCTATGCCTGCTGCCACGCGGAGGCGTCCCTTGCCGTCCTTGCATGCATTGGGATGTTCCTTCTCCTTGGTGATATCCTTGTAGGTGATGAGGCCGACGATCTTGCCCTCGGCATTGACCACAGGCAACTTCTCGACCTTGTTGGCCTGAAGGACCATGCGGACGTGGTCACGGTCAGTCTGGTTGTCCCTTATGGTGACAAGACCGCTGCTGGTCATCACATCCTCTATCTTTGCATCCATGTTGGTCTGGAAGCGCACGTCCCTGTTGGTGACGATACCGACAAGACAGTTCTCGCTGTCGACGACGGGAATGCCGCCGATGTGATTTTCCTGCATGAGCTGGAGAGCATCACCCACTGTCTGGTCCTTGTGGATGGTTACGGGAGAATCGATCATTCCGTTCTCGGCGCGCTTCACCTTGCGGACTTCCGCAGCCTGAGCCGCTATCGACATATTCTTATGAATAACGCCGATTCCACCTTCCCTTGCAAGGGCAATGGCCATCGGCGCTTCTGTCACTGTATCCATTGCAGCGGACACGACAGGGATGTTCAGGCTGATGTTGCGGGAGAAACGGCCTTTCAAAGACACCTCCCGTGGCAGGACCTCCGAAAATGCAGGAATCAACAGCACGTCGTCGAAGGTAAGGCCTTCCAGTGCTATTCTTTCATCAATGAATGACATAGGAAACTAAAGATTTGTTGAGCGGCAAAGTTACAAAAAAAAGGCGTATCTTTACAAAATTATTTACTGCAGCGTCCGATGGAATTTCATCTTGAAAGCGACTACAAGCCGTCCGGGGACCAACCGGAAGCGATAGACCAGCTCGTCAGCGCCATAAAAAGCGGGGTGAGCGACGTCACACTTCTGGGTGTTACCGGGTCAGGCAAGACCTTCACGATGGCCAATGTCATTGCCAGACTCCAGCGGCCTGCACTCATCCTCAGCCACAACAAGACCCTGGCCGCACAGCTGTACGGAGAGTTCAAGACATTCTTCCCCGCAAACGCAGTGGAATACTTCGTCTCCTATTATGACTACTATCAGCCGGAGGCATACATTCCCACAACCGACACCTACATCGAGAAGGATCTCTCCATCAATGACCAGATAGACAAGCTGCGCCTAAGCGCGGCCAGTGCACTGATGAGCGGCCGGCGGGACGTCATTGTCATCTCCAGCGTCAGTTGCCTCTACGGCATAGGCAACCCCGAGGACTTCCACTCCCAGACCATCTCCCTGCACAAGGGAGAGACGCGCAGCCTGACCGGCCTGCTGTACCAGCTGGTGGACGCCCTGTATTCCAGGACCGAGACCGACTTCAAACGCGGCACCTTCCGCGTGCACGGGGAAATCATAGACATCTTCCTCGGAGGCGCGGACGAGGCAGTGCGCGTGGAGTTCTTCGGCGACGAGATAGACGCCCTCAGCCTCATCGACCCTGTTACCGGCGCGCATCTCGAGGCGCTGGAGGAAGTGAGCATCGCCCCTGCAAACAACTTCGTGACCACCAAGGAACGCAGCATAGCGGCCGTCTCTCACATACAGGACGACCTTGTCAGGCAGCTCCAGCACTTCGAGGAGACAGGCAGGGGCCTGGAGGCCAAGCGCCTGAAGCAGAGGGTGGAATACGACCTCGAGATGATAAAGGAGATGGGTTACTGCCCGGGAATTGAGAACTACAGCCGCTACTTCGACGGCCGCAAGCCCGGAGAGCGCCCGTTCTGCCTGCTGGACTACTTCCCCGACGATTTCATCACCTTCATAGACGAGAGCCACGTGACCCTCCCGCAGGTACATGCCATGTTCGGAGGCGACCACTCCCGCAAGGAAGTGCTGGTCGAATACGGATTCCGCCTTCCCGCAGCAGCGGACAACCGCCCGCTCAAGTTCGAGGAGTTCGAGGCCCTGACAGGGCAGAAGGTATATGTCAGCGCCACCCCCGCGGACTACGAGCTTGCCAAGTCAGAGGGCCTTGTGGTAGAGCAGCTTGTGCGCCCCACCGGCCTTCTCGACCCCCCGATCGAGGTGCGTCCCACCGAGCATCAGGTCGATGACCTGGTGGAGGAGATACGCAAGCGCTCGGAGGCGGACGAACGCGTACTTGTCACAACCCTCACAAAGCGCATGGCAGAGGAGCTGGACGCATACCTGCGGCGGATAGGAGTCCGCGTGCGCTACATACACTCCGACGTCGACACTTCGGAACGCGTCGAGATAATCGAGGACTTCAAGATGGGACTCTTCGACGTGCTGGTGGGCGTCAACCTGCTTCGCGAGGGGCTGGACATCCCCGCAGTGTCGCTCGTGGCCATCCTGGATGCCGACAAGGAAGGATTCCTGCGCACGACAAGGGCTCTCACCCAGACGGCCGGAAGAGCCGCGCGCAACGTGAACGGCCTCGTCATCATGTACGCCGACACCATCACCAAGAGCATGGACGAGACCATCAGGGAGACCAACCGCAGGCGCACAAAACAGATAGAATACAACGAACTGCACGGCATCGTCCCGCAGCAGATACAGACACGCAGCAACAGTCTCGCGAGCGAGCTGGCATCCACAAAGGAAAGCACCGACCGCCGCGGCAAGCCGGTCAACCCCCGCCTTGCCAATGGCACCACGGGGCGCGTGTCGGCCGCAAATTCATACGACGACCCAACATACATCCCCAACCCCTCGGACCTCGGCCGCGGAGAGATTGCAGTCGGATTCGGCCATGACTCCAAACGCGATCCCGGTTCGGCATTCAAGGACGGCCATGTGGTGGCCGACCTCGCCGCAGTGCTTCAGGATCCCGTCATCCGCTCGATGACACGCGCCCAGATAGAGAAGATGGTCGAGGAGGACAGGCGACGCATGAAGAAATCGGCGGCAGACCTTGACTTTGCACAGGCAGCCCATTACCGCGACGAGATGTGGGCCCTGCAGGAATATTTGAAAGTATGGAAAGACACAGAATAGTATTGTTCATATTCGGGGTGATGGCCCTTCTGGCCGTGCTCTGCTCATTCTTCCCGGCCGACGGGATGCAGGTTGGCAAAGCCAAGCTGCACTTCCCCAGCATCAGGGAAGTCATAGGAGATGCCAAGCAGGAAGAGATACTGAGCCCTGAGGAAGTCATAGCCCAGCGTGAAGAGGCTGTAAAGACAGCAAGGAAAGGCAAACTGGAGAAATATCTGATGTCAGACCCTGCGCGCTTTTTCATGCCAGACGACGACCTCACATATTTCGACCCCTTCTTCAAGGCCCTCGACAATGCAGGCAGCCAGCAGGTGCGCATAGTGCATTACGGCGATTCCCAGCTTGAGGAGGACAGGATCACCAGCGCCATCAGAGACAGGCTTCAGGCCGAGTTCGGCGGAGGCGGCGTCGGCCTTCTGCCGGCAAAGGGATATTTCACTCTGCGGGAAGGACTTGCAGCCAGCGAGGAACTTGAGGAGTTCATGGCCTTCGGAGATCCGTCGCTGCGTGCAGGCACAAACAGATACGGCCCCAGGGCTCAGATGTCAAGGCTGAACGGGACGGTGACGTTCACTCCCTACCCCATCAAGACCAACACCGGTGC
Organism: Candidatus Cryptobacteroides choladohippi; assembly: GCA_018065985.1. Lineage (GTDB taxonomy): Bacteria > Bacteroidota > Bacteroidia > Bacteroidales > UBA932 > Cryptobacteroides > Cryptobacteroides choladohippi. The sequence goes on along the minus strand of JAGHSF010000050.1, from coordinate 4,830 downwards.
AGCCCGCTGCTTCAACAGGCTCACCGTCTATGCCGGCAGCATCAACGGCAGCCTTCACGCCAGTGTGAAGGGCCAGAAACAGGATGCGGCAGGCGGACAGGACCTGAGCAGATTGAGCTTCCAGCTGCCCGACAGCACCGTAAAGGCCAGCGTGACCATCAGCGGTTCGGCCGACCTGTACGGCATCAGCATAGACAACGACTGCGGCGTGTGCGTCGACAACATTCCCATGAGGGGCTGCTCCGGAACCATTTTCACCAGCCTCAACTCCAATCAGCTAGCCTCTTACTTCAAAAGCAGCGGCACAAGGATGATAATCCTGCAATACGGCGGCAACACCGTTCCGTACACCAAGACCGAGGATGCAATCAACAGATACTGCGAGAGCATACGCAAGCAGATAGAGCTGCTCAAGAAGGCTGCGCCCGGCGCGGTGATTCTGTTCATAGGACCGTCGGACATGTCGACCAGCATTGCCGGCAAACGCCAGACCTACCCTATCCTGCCCCAATACATCGAAGCGCTCAAGGCCACCGTCACATCCTGCGGCGCCGCCTACTGGGACCTGTATTCCGTCATGGGCGGCAAGGATTCGATGGTACAGTGGGTGAACGCATCGCCCGCCCTTGCAGGACCTGACTATATCCACTTCACGCCCAAGGGCTCCGAGAAGGTAGGGAACATGTTCAGCGATGCTCTGATGCTCTTCTACGACTACTACAAAATGAGAAGGAAATGATGAGAAGGATATGCTGTCTGACTGCCGCACTGCTCATGTGCGCCGGGCTGCAGGCCCAGAAGCTTCCGCTGAAGGAACTTCCCCCTCTGCATGCATGCGTCCACACCGACAAGGCGGAACTGGCATTTCCCGGCTCCAGGGAGGCGCACGACGCATTCCTGACAAAACTTGACAGTCTGAGGGACGGCACCAGAAGCAATCTCAACATCTGGCACATTGGCGGCTCCCACGTGCAGGCCGGCCATTTCAGCTACCGCATAATGGAAGACCTTACCTCGATGGCACCGGACATGAAGGGAGAGCGCGGTTTCATCTTCCCCATGCGCCTGGCCCACACCAACTCCGACAAGAGCTTCCGCACATCCTCCGAGGGATACTGGGAGTGCCCGATGATGACAAGGAATTCCGAGTACGAAAAGCCGCGCTACGGCATAACGGGCTTCGGCGCCACCACCAGCGACTCAACGGCCAGAGTATCCTTCGGTCTGGGCATCAATGCCGACTCCACATGGACATTCAACCGCCTCCGCGTGATGGGCTACCCTTCGGCTGGAGGGAGCGCCCATCCCTATCTGATTGCAGGCAGCGACACGCTGTCGTACACAGGCGACTGGCATCCTGAGAGCTATATCTTCGACCTGCCCGCCGAGACAGACAGCGTCGACATCTATTTCAACATCCCATCAGGCGAGACATTCACGCTGACAGGCTTCGAGCCCATAAGCGGGCGCAGGGGCATAAGCTACTACGCATCGGGAGTCAACGGCGCGAGGGTGCGCAACTGGCTCGATGACGCGGAGGACCTGGAACGGGACCTGCCGCTGGTGGACCCTGACCTGTGCATATTCGGCCTCGGTATCAACGACTCGGCATGCAAGGCGGAAGATTTCAGCCCGGAGAGGTTCAAGGACAACTACCGCGAGCTGATTGCGATGATACGCCGGCAGTCGCCCGACTGCACCTTCATTTTCATAACCAACAACGACAGCTACAGATATGTGCGGCGCGGAATGGCCTACAACACCAATGCGCGCGCGGTACAGAAGGCCATGTACGAGCTTGCGCGCGAGTTCGACGGTGCAGTGTTCGACCAGTTCGCAATCATGGGAGGAGCCAACACCGTGCTCACCTGGCGCGACTGCGGACTCATCAAGGCCGACAAGCTGCATTTCACCAGGGAGGGATACATTCTGATGGCGGACCTCCTGTACAATGCCATCATTCAGGATTACAACGATGGACTGGAGTAGCATAGGAACATTCTTCGGCAGGCTTTTCAGCTTCGACCCCAACTCCCCCCTGCTGTTCACCCAGTTCTACTTCTGGGCTTTCTTCGCGCTGGTTTACGCAGTGTTCGCCCTGGTAGGCAACAGGCAGCTTCTCAGGAACGGTTTCCTTTTCCTCGTGAGCCTGCTGTTCTATTTCAAGACAAGCGGCCTGGCGGTGGGGATACTGCTGTTCGTCACATGCTCCGACTTTCTGATTGCCAGAAGGATAAGCAGGACTGAAGGCAAGGCCGGAAAGAAATTCTGGCTGATATGCAGCATCTGCATCGACCTGCTGATACTCTGCTATTTCAAGTACACCTATTTCTTTGCGGACTTCTTCCACAGCATAACAGGAATGGAGGTTCAGGTGCACGACATATTCGGAGCAGACAGGATAATACTCCCTGTGGGCATCTCCTTCTTCATATTCCAGGTAATAAGCTATACCGTGGATGTTTACAGAGGAAACGTCAAGCCGGTCACCAACATACTGGACTTCGGATTCTACGTCAGCTTCTTCCCCCAGCTGGTGGCAGGGCCCATAGTCAAGGCAAGCGATTTCATCCCCCAGCTCTACAAGCCCTTCCACCTTGGACGCAAGCAGTTCGGAATCGCGGTGTTCTGGATAATGAACGGACTTGCCAAGAAGATCATCCTGAGCGACTACATAGCCGTAAACTTCATCGACCGCGTGTTCGACAACCCGCTGCTGTACACAGGATTCGAGAACCTCTGCGCCCTGTTCGGCTACTCCCTTCAGGTTTATGCCGACTTCAGCGGATACACTGACATCGCAATAGGCGTGGCCATGCTTATGGGCTTCTACCTGCCCCAGAACTTCAACTCCCCGTACAAGGCCCCGAATCCCCAGGATTTCTGGCGCCGCTGGCACATGAGCCTCAGCCGCTGGCTGAAGAGCTATCTCTACATACCCCTGGGAGGCAACAGAAACGCCACATTCGGCACCTACTTCTGGATCATTCTCTTTGCCATAATAGCAGTCATCCTTTCAGGTCAGTGGGCCGTGTCCCTGATATTCGCAGGACTGGCCGGACTGCTTGGGATCGTGGCTCTGCTCAAGCCTGAGCGCAAGAAGAAGATAATTGCGAACATCAACCGCTTCATCACCATGCTGCTGGGAGGATTATGGCACGGGGCCAGCTGGAACTTCATCATCTGGGGCGGACTGAACGGCATCGGTCTTATAGTCTACCAGTTCTGGAAGGATATGGCATGGTGGCTCAGGATGCTGCTGGTAACCCTGCTTGCAGGAGCGCTGGCAGCACTCTGCAAGTTCAGGGCTGCGCCTGTATGGAACATGCTCTTCGTGTGGATGGCGCTGATATTCGCCGGGACTCTGGTACGTTTCATCTACCATCTGTTCAAGGGCAAGGGATGCAGAAAGCTCGGATACGTCTGGGGCGTCACCCAGACCTTCATATTCATCACCTTCACCCGCCTGTTCTTCCGCAGCGGATCAAACCTCGACCCGGCTACTGCCAACGAGGAGGCATGGCGCACCGCGACCAACATGGTAAGGCAGATCGGCTCGGAATGGAATCTGGCGCAGATTCCCGCCATTTGCCAGAATTACTGGAAGGTGTTCGCGCTCATAATAGCGGGCATGGTCATCCACTGGCTGCCGCAGAGGTGGAAGCGCTGGTACCGCATCAACTTCGCGATGCTGCCCCTTCCCGTGATGGCCGTCGCAGTCGCGGCAATAGTATTCCTGGTCTACCAGTTCATCACCGCAGACCTTCAGGCATTCATCTATTTCCAGTTCTAGCCCCTGTAGACTTTGGAGACCTTGGGGATTCTCTGAAGCTGGGAGACGATCTTGTCGTATTCCAGATTTGAGGGCACCTGTATGCGGGTGGTGATAAGATATTCCTGCGCATGGTTGCGTTCGCGTTCGGCCACGTTGAACGACCTGATGCTGGCCTTGAACTTCCCTATCACATCCATCACCTGAGCGAGCACGGCGTGGTCAAGCGATGCCTCTATCTTCAGGAGAACGGGGAATGTGCCGGCAGTCGGGGTTTCAGCCCATACAACCTTCTGCACACGATATCCGTATTTCTCCTTGAGTCTGGGGGCATTGGGACAGTTGTTCCTGTGGATGGTGATGCCCTGGTCACGGGTCACGAAGCCGAACACATCGTCACCGAACACAGGATTGCAGCACTTTGCCATCTTGTATTCCAGTCCCTTTACGTTCTTGGCATTGATGACGAGGATGTCGTCGCCATTGCCGGCATACTGGTCCGTGTTGTTCCGGCTGACCTTCTCGACCTCCGACAGCGCCTCCAGTCTGGCGGCCATCTGTTCCTCACGATGCAGGAGGAATGTCTTTATTTCGTTGACATCCAGTTCCTCGCGGGCTATGGCGGCCATGAAAGGCAGGACGGAAGTGTATTTGCGGGACTTCATGTACTCGAAGAGCACATCGTCAGGCATCTCGAGCTTCCAGTTCTTGAGGCGGCGGGAAAGTATCTCTCGTCCGTCGGCAGCGGCCTTGCGCTCCTCTATGTCAAGCTCCTGGCGTATCTTGTTGCGTGCTTTGGCAGAGACAACCCAGTTCAGCCAGTCCTTGCCGGGACGCTGATTCCTGGAAGTCAGAATCTCGACGACGTCGCCGGTCTTGAGCTTCTCCCTGATGGGAACGGGGCGGCCGTTGACCTTGCCTCCGGAGCAGCGCGCACCCACGTTGGAATGGATGTTGAACGCGAAGTCAAGCACTGAAGAACCAGCAGACAGCATCCTGAGTTCCCCGGTGGGGGTGAACACAAATATCTCACCTGAGGGCGGAGCGGGCACATCCTC
>JAGHSF010000017.1 GCA_018065985.1 Candidatus Cryptobacteroides choladohippi | reverse complement strand
GGACATTGATCTCTGCGTGCATGTCGATGGCCTTCTCGTTGTATGCAACGATGACTTCCTCAGCGGAGTAGAAGCTCTTGCCCTCGCCCTTTGCGCCCGGACGGATCTTGGTGATGTAGTACAGACCGAGAACCATATCCTGTGAAGGCACGGTGATAGGCGCGCCGTTGGCAGGGTTGAGGATGTTCTGGGAACCGAGCATGAGGAGCTGGGCCTCCATTACGGCTGCATTGCCGAGAGGCAGGTGGACTGCCATCTGGTCACCATCGAAGTCGGCGTTGAACGCGGTACATGCGAGAGGATGCAGCTGGATGGCCTTACCCTCGATCATTCGGGGCTGGAAAGCCTGGATACCGAGACGGTGAAGGGTAGGTGCACGGTTGAGGAGCACGGGATGTCCCTTCATCACATTCTCAAGGATGTCCCAGATGACGGGAGCCTTGCGGTCGACGATCTTCTTGGCGCTCTTTACGGTCTTCACAATGCCGCGCTCGATGAGCTTGCGGATGATGAAGGGTTTGTAGAGCTCTGCTGCCATGTATTTGGGAAGACCGCACTCGTGCATGTTGAGCTCGGGACCTACGACGATGACTGAACGTGCTGAATAGTCGACACGCTTACCGAGGAGGTTCTGGCGGAAGCGTCCCTGCTTTCCCTTGAGGGAGTCAGAGAGGCTCTTGAGTGCACGGTTGGACTCGCTCTTGACTGCTGAAGACTTCTTCGAGTTGTCGAAGAGTGAATCGACAGACTCCTGGAGCATACGCTTCTCGTTGCGGAGAATGACCTCAGGTGCCTTTATCTCGATGAGCTTCTTGAGTCGGTTGTTGCGGATGATCACGCGACGGTAGAGGTCGTTGAGATCGGAGGTTGCAAAACGTCCGCCATCAAGGGGTACGAGAGGGCGAAGATCGGGCGGGATGACAGGAATGACCTTCATGATCATCCACTCGGGGTGGTTGATGCCCTTGCTCTCCTGGAACCACTTCACTACCTGCAGGCGCTTGAGCATCTCTGCCTTGCGCTGCTGTGAAGCCTCGACTGCCATACGCTGGCGGAGTTCCTTTCCGAGAGCCTCGACGTCGATCTCCTTGAGGAGCTCGTAGATACCCTCGGCACCCATCTTGGCAACGAGCTTGTCAGGATCGGAATCCGGCAGGTTCTCGTTTCCGGGGATGTGTGCAAGTGCGTCAAGGTATTCGTCCTCTGAAAGGAGGGCCATCTTGTCAAGTCCGCTGGCTCCGGGACGTACGACTATGTACTTCTCGTAGTAGACTACTGACTCGAGCTTCTTTGCGGGAAGTCCAAGAAGTGCGGAAATCTTGTTGGGCGCGCTCTTGAAGTACCAGATGTGGGCTACGGGAACGGTGAGGGTGATATGACCCATGCGTTCGCGGCGAACCTTCTTCTCGGTAACCTCGACGTTACACCTGTCGCATACGATGCCACGGTAGCGGATTCTCTTGTACTTTCCGCAGTAGCATTCGTAGTCCTTGGTGGGTCCGAATATCTTCTCGCAGAACAGACCGTCTCTCTCGGGCTTGTAAGTCCTGTAGTTCACGGTCTCGGGCTTGAGCACCTCGCCGCATGACCTCTCCGTGATATCCTCAGGAGAGGCCAGCGAAATGCTGATCTTTGAGAAGTTGCTCTTTACCTTGTTGTCTTTATTGTTGAAAGTAGGCATAATAGCTTTAATTCAAATAATTATTCCAATGTGACCTTGAGACCGAGTCCACGGAGTTCGTGGAGCAATACGTTAAGAGATTCGGGGATTCCTGCAGGCGGCATGGGGTCGCCCTTGACGATAGCCTCGTAAGTCTTGGATCTTCCTGTCACATCGTCGGACTTGACGGTAAGGATTTCCTGCAGACAGTTGGCTGCACCGAATGCCTCGAGTGCCCAGACCTCCATCTCACCGAAACGCTGTCCACCGAACTGCGCCTTACCTCCAAGAGGCTGCTGGGTGATGAGAGAGTAGGGACCGATTGAACGTGCGTGCATCTTGTCGTCGACCATATGGCCGAGCTTGATCATGTAGATCACACCTACTGTGGCAGGCTGGTCGAACCAGTCACCGGTACCACCATCACGGAGCTGAGTCTTTCCGTAGCGGGGGAGTCCGGCCTTGTCTGTGAGTTCGCAGATTTCCTCAATGCTTGCACCGTCGAAGATGGGGGTGCTGAACTTGAGTCCGAGTTTTGAACCTGCCCAACCGAGCACGGTCTCGTAAATCTGACCGAGGTTCATTCGTGAAGGCACACCCAGAGGGTTCAGAACGATGTCGACAGGGGTACCATCCTCGAGGAACGGCATGTCTTCCTGGCGTACGATCTTGGCAACGATACCCTTGTTACCGTGGCGTCCTGCCATCTTGTCACCGACTGTGATCTTGCGCTTCTTTGCGATATAAACCTTTGCCAGCTGCATGACTCCGTTGGGGAGTTCGTCGCCGACCTTGATCTTGTCAGTCTCGCGCTTGCAGACTGCGGCCTCGGTCTTGACAGCTATGCAGAAGTTGTTGATGAGCTCACGGATAAGGATGTTGGTATCCTTGTCAGTAGTCCACTTGTTTGAATTCACATTCTCGTAATCGATGGTCTTGAGCTGCTCTGCGGTGAACTTCTTGTCCTTCGCAACTATCTCAGCACCATACAGATCGGTTACACCTGCACTCTTCTTGTTCTTTGTGAGGGTGACGAGCTTGGCAAGGAACTCTGCGAAGAGTTTCTCCTTCTTTGCCTGGAACTCTGCCTCGCGGAGCTCGAGACGTGCCTTCTGGTCTGCCTTTGACTGGCTCTTTCTGCCGGTCTCCTTGGCAACCTTTGTATAGAGGGCGGTCTTGATGACTGTGCCGCTGAGTGAAGGATTTGCCTTGAGTGATGCGTCCTTGACATCGCCGGCCTTGTCGCCGAAGATGGCCTTGAGGAGTTTCTCCTCAGGAGAAGGGTCGCTCTCGCCCTTGGGCGTGATCTTTCCTATCATGATGTCACCGGGCTCGATGTGGGCACCGATGCGGATGATACCGTTCTGGTCGAGATTCTTGGTTGCATCCTCGCTTACGTTGGGGATGTCTGAGGTGAGTTCCTCCATTCCGCGCTTGGTGTCGCGAACCTCGGTGAGGTACTCGTCAACGTGGATGGATGTGAGGATATCCCACTTGACCATCTCCTCTGAAAGAACGATGGCGTCCTCGTAGTTGTAACCCTTCCAGGGCATGAATGCCACCTTGAGGTTGCGTCCGAGTGCGAGCTCTCCGTTCTGGGTCGCATAACCTTCGGTGAGAACCTGTCCCTTCTCGACCTTGTCGCCCTTGCGGACAATAGGGGTGAGGCTGACAGTGGTGCTCTGGTTTGTACGACGGTAGATGGGCAGCTTGTATACGGTCTCCTCGGGTGAGAAGCTTACGAATGCCTCGTCCTCGGTGCGCTCATACTTGATGCGGATTTCATTTGCATCAACATAGGTAACCTCGCCCTTGCGCTCGGCTACGTACTGGGTACGTGAGTCGATGCAGACTCTCTCCTCCAGACCGGTACCTACGATAGGTGACTCGGGCTTGAGAAGGGGAACTGCCTGGCGCATCATGTTGGCACCCATCAATGCACGGTGGGCATCGTCATGCTCGAGGAACGGGATGAGAGATGCTGCCACTGATGCCATCTGGTTAGGCGCAACGTCCATGTAGTCGGCCTCAGTCTTGGATACAACGGGGAAGTCAGCCTCCAGACGGCACTGGATGCGCTCGTCGAGGATGTTTCCTTCGTCGTCCATATGCACGTTTGCAAGAGAGACCTTCTTGTCCTCTTCCTCCTCTGCGCTCATGTAGTGGGTTCCGGCAGCGGTCAGGTTGACCTTTCCGTCCTTCACGTCACGGTAGGGAGTCTCGATGAATCCAAGATTGTCGATACGTGCATAAACGCACAGAGATGAGATAAGACCGATGTTCGGACCTTCAGGAGACTCGATAGGACACAGACGTCCGTAATGGGTGTAGTGCACGTCTCGAACCTCGAAGCCTGCTCGGTCACGGCTCAGACCGCCAGGACCAAGGGCGCTAAGACGCCTCTTGTTGGTAACCTCTGCAAGAGGGTTGGTCTGGTCCATGAACTGGCTCAGCTGGCTGGTTCCGAAGAATGAGTTGATGACTGAGCTCAGGGTCTTTGCGTTGATGAGGTCGATGGGGTTGAACTGCTCGCTGTCGCGGACGTTCATCCTCTCGCGGATGGTACGGGCCATACGGCTCAGACCTACGCTGAACTGGTTGGCGAGCTGCTCGCCTACAGTGCGGACGCGGCGGTTGCTGAGATGGTCGATATCATCAACTGTAGCCTTTGAGTTGATAAGCTGGATGAGATACTTGATGATCTCGATTATGTCAGTCTTTGTAAGCACGCGGACATCGGGATCGATGGCGAGCTTGAGCTTCCTGTTGAGGCGGTAGCGTCCAACGTTTCCGAGATCGTAGCGCTTTTCAGAGAAGAAGAGCTTGTCGATTACGTCACGAGCGGTGCTCTCATCAGGCGGTTCTGAATTGCGGAGCTGCTTGTAGATGTAGTTGACAGCCTCCATCTCCGTATTGGTCGGATCTTTCTGGAGTGTGTTGAAGATGATGGAGTACTCGGCAGTACTTGCCTCGTCCTTCTGGAGCAGGATGCTCTTGACATCGGTCTCGAGGATTGCCTCGATGGTGTCGTCGTCAAGGATCTCGCCACGCTCCACGATGGGTTTGGTACGCTCGATGGGGATAACCTCACCGGTATCCTCATCCTCGAAATCTTCAGTCCAGGTTGTAAGTACTTTAGCAGCGAGCTTGCGGCCCTTGTTGGCCTCGAGGGCTTCCTTGGAAACCTCGATCTCGTCTGCCAGGTCGAAGATGTCTATGATGTCCTTGTCGCTGTTGTAACCGATAGCTCTGAGAAGAGTGGTTACAGGCAGCTTCTTCTTGCGGTCGATGTAGGCATACATGACAGAGTTGATGTCAGTAGCGAACTCGATCCAAGACCCCTTGAACGGTATGATGCGGGCTGAATAGAGCTTAGTACCGTTTGCGTGCATGCTCTGGTCGAAGAACACGCCGGGGGATCTGTGCAGCTGAGAGACGATGATACGCTCGGAACCGTTGATGACGAAAGTGCCACCGGGGGTCATGTAGGGGATGTTACCGAGGTAAACATCCTGAACCCTGGTGTCAAAGTCCTCATGCTCGGGATCAGTGCACAAAAGGCGGAGTTTTGCCTTCAGAGGAACGTTGTATGTAAGTCCTCTCTCAAGACATTCCTCGATTGAATACTGAGGCGGGTCAACGAAATAGTCGATGAACTCGAGCTTGTAGCTGTTCCTCGTATCCTCAATCGGGAAAATTTCCTGGAAAACCTGGAACAGACCTTCGTTCTTTCTGTTCTCGGGAGTTGTCTCCAGCTGGAAGAAGTCCTTGAATGATTTGAGCTGGACTTCAAGCAGGTCAGGATACTCCAGGATTTTGGATGTTGCGAAATTTACTCGCTTGTTTACAGTCTTTTTTGACATATTCTGCCTTAAGGAATGAGAAAAAGTTAAATACGGAAAAAGGTTTAGAGCCTGTTAACCCCGGCTCTAAACCTGTTTATCCCCTTAGCAGGGAGGGGAGTTGAGTTACTTAATCTCAACCTCGGCACCAGCCTCTTCGAGAGCGGCCTTGAGTGCCTCTGCCTCTGCCTTGGATACCTTCTCCTTAACGGTAGAGGGAGCTCCGTCAACGAGATCCTTAGCCTCTTTAAGACCAAGACCGAGCTCAGTCTTAACGACCTTGATCACGTTAAGCTTTGCCTGACCAGCTGAGGTGAGGATTACATCGAACTCAGTCTGCTCAGCCTCTGCTGCTGCGCCAGCGCCCTCTGCTGCAACTACAACTGCTGCTGCTGCGGGCTCGATACCATACTCTTCCTTGAGAACCTTTGCGAGTTCCTGAACGTCTTTTACAGAAAGGTTAACCAACTCTTCTGCAAGGGCTTTTACATCTGCCATAATTCTATAGTTTTTAAATTGTTAATAATTCTTTTATTCTGCTGCGGGAGCTTCTGCTGCTGCAGGAGCCTCTGCGGGTGCTTCCTCTGTTGCGGGAGCTGCAATGGCTGCGCCGATCTTCTCGTCGTCTGCCTTGCCCTCTGCTGCGTTCTCCAAACCGCCCATAACGCGCTGGATAGGAGACTGGAGGAGAGCGATGATGTCGCCAATGAGTTCTTCCTTGGTCTTGATTGCTGCAAGCAGATCAAGCTTGTCTTCACCGATGAAGGTGCATCCCTGTACATAGGCACCCTTTACAACAGGCTTCTGGAAGCCTTCCTTCTGGAGCTTCTTGATGAGCTTGCCAGGAGCTGAGGGTACATTGGTGTACATGATTGCTGTGTTGCCTACCAGGGTGTCGATGAGGGCCTTGATGTCCTCATTCTCTGAAGCCTTGAGAACGTGTGCGAAGAGAGTGTTCTTCACAACGTTGAGGCTGATACCCTCGTTGAAGCACTCGCGACGGAGTTTTGATGTCTGTCCTGCATTCAGGCCTGCGATGTCAGTGATATAGAAATCAGAGTATTCGCTGAGCTGGGCTGAGATGCTTTCAATAACTTGAGCTTTAAGTTCCTTTTTCATAATATTGAATTTTTACTCAGCACCGTTGAGGAATGCCTTAAGATCAATCTTTATACCGGGGCTCATGGTTGAGCAAAGAGCTGCGCTCTGCATATATGTGCCCTTGAGAGCCTGGGGCTTGAGCTTGGCGATCTCGTTGAGAACTGCTGTTGCGTTTTCGCAAAGAGCCTCAGCTGAGAAGGAAACCTTGCCGATAGCTGTATGGATAATACCGGTCTTGTCAACCTTGAAGTCGATCTTACCGGCCTTTGATGCCTTGACTGCCGCACCGATTTCCATGGTTACGGTACCTGTCTTGGGGTTCGGCATGAGACCACGGGGTCCGAGGATCTTACCGAGACCTGCTGCACCGAGCTTTGCCATTACGGGAGGGGTACAAACGATAACGTCAACGTCGGTCCAACCGCCCTTGATCTTCTCGATGTACTCGTCAAGACCTACGTAGTCAGCGCCTGCTGCCTGAGCTTCAGCCTCCTTGTCGGGAGTACAGAGAGCGAGCACGCGAACGACCTTACCGGTTCCGTTGGGAAGGGTGACGACGCCACGAATCATCTGGTTGGCCCTGCGGGGGTCAACACCGAGGTTCGCAGAAATCTCAACTGTTGAGTCGAACTTTGTATAGGTGATGTCCTTTACGACCTTGCAGGCCTCACTAAGAGTGTACAGCTTGTGAGAATCAAACTTCTCGTATGCTGCCTTCTGATTTTTTGTCATTTTGCTCATGATGTCTGCTGAATTTTAAAGGTCCTTGGGGAATTCTCCGCTGATGGTGATACCCATGCTCCTTGCTGTTCCGGCAACCATCTTCATAGCTGAAGCGATTGTGAAGCAGTTGAGGTCGGGCATCTTACCCTCTGCGATGGTCTTTACCTGATCCCAGGTGATGGTAGCGACCTTCTTGCGGTTAGGCTCTCCGGATGCTGAAGTGATCTTTGCAGCTTCCTTGAGTGAAACAGCAACAGGCGGCTGCTTTACCTCGAAGGTAAATGACTTGTCTGAGAATACTGTGATGACGACAGGGAGAATCTTGCCTGCCTGAGCCTGCGTAGCGGCATTGAATGCCTTGCAGAACTCCATGATGTTCAAGCCTTTGGAACCGAGTGCCGGTCCTACCGGAGGTGCTGGATTGGCGGCTCCACCTTTGATTTGGAGCTTAATGAATCCGGTAACTTCTTTTGCCATAATTGATTGTTATTCTTTAGTTACTTGTGTAAAGCTGAGTTCGAGAAGAGTTTTTCTTCCGAAGATCACGACGATTACCTTGACTTTGCTTCTGTCTTCCAGGATTTCCTCTACCGTACCGCTGAATCCGTTGAAAGGACCGTCAGTAATGCGTACAGACTCTCCGATCTCATAGTTGACCATCGTTTCTGCTGCATTGTCAGCATTTTCATCCTGGACGCCAAGAATCCTTTGTGCCTCTTCCTCACGGATAGGCACGGGTACTCTTTCGATCTGGTTTCCGCTTACGCTGCGCTTTTCAGTCAGGAATCCGGACATTCCGGGAACAAGGTTTCGGATGATGTTCTCGAGTTTTGCAGAGAGCTCGGCCTGTATAAGGACATAGCCAGGGAAAAGCAGTTTGTCAACAGCCTTTCTCTTGCCATTCTTGATAACGATTTCCTTCTTTACAGGTACCAAAACTTGAGAGACCTGGTCGTCGAGACCACTTCTCTCAATCTCTTTCTCAAGATATTCCTTAGCCTTCTTCTCCTTTCCGCCTGCTGTCCGCAGAACATACCATTTCATTTCGCCCATAGGAGACTACGATAAAATTACAATGAGTAAATTGCGGTCATCAGATGCTGGAAACAGAAATCAACGACCCAGAGGAGCGCTGCCAGGATAACTGTTGTGACCAATACAAGCAGAGCGGAACTCTGGAGTTTCTCCCAGCTAGGCCATGCAGTCTTCTTGGTAAGTTCCACGAAAGACTCTTTGAAATAGTTAATGATCTTTCTCATCTTTACATTTAATGGACGCTGCGAAATGGAAGCAGGGGACACAGCGTCTGTTAAACAATTACCAAATCGTAACCTTTGATATTTTTGCAGGGGAAGCAGGATTCGAACCCACATCGACGGTTTTGGAGACCGCTGAACTACCCTTGTTCTATTCCCCTAAAAAGGATGGGGTCGTTGCAACCCCATCCCGGAGTTTATCTTGAATTAGTCAAGAATCTTGATAACCTGACCTGCGCCTACTGTACGGCCACCCTCACGGATAGCGAAGCGGAGGTTCTCGTTAAGAGCGACAGCGGTGATGAGCTGTACGTTGATCTCAACGTTATCGCCAGGCATAACCATTTCTACACCCTCGGGGAGAGAGATCTCACCGGTAACATCAAGTGTACGGATGAAGAACTGAGGACGATACTTGTTGTGGAAAGGAGTGTGACGACCACCCTCTTCTTTCTTGAGGACGTAGATCTGTCCGATGAAGTGAGAATGAGGCTTGATTGAGCCGGGCTTGGCGATAACCTCACCACGCTTAACTTCCTTCTTGTCGATACCACGGAGGAGGAGACCTACGTTGTCACCAGCCTCACCCTGATCGAGGAGCTTGCGGAACATCTCGACACCTGTTACAACGGTGTTCTTGGGCTTGTCTGAGAAACCTACGATCTCTGCAGGGTCATTCACATGTATGGTACCAGCCTCGATACGGCCAGTAACTACAGTACCACGACCGGTGATAGAGAAGACGTCCTCGATAGGCATAAGGAAGGGCTTGTCAACAAGACGCTCAGGAAGGGGAATGTACTCATCAACTGCTGCCATGAGCTCCATTACCTTCGCCTCCCACTGAGGCTCTCCGTTGAGTGCACCAAGTGCAGAACCACGGATAACGGGAGCGTTGTCGCCGTCGAAGTCATATTTGCTGAGAAGGTCGCGAACCTCCATCTCTACGAGGTCAAGCATCTCCTCATCTTCAACAAGGTCAACCTTGTTAAGGAAAACAACCATCTTAGGTACGTTCACCTGCTTTGCGAGAAGCACGTGCTCGTTGGTCTGAGGCATGGGACCGTCAGTAGCGGCAACTACGAGGATAGCACCGTCCATCTGAGCTGCACCAGTAACCATGTTCTTCACATAGTCAGCATGGCCCGGACAATCGACATGCGCATAGTGACGATTTGCGGTCTGATACTCAACGTGTGCGGTGTTGATGGTGATACCACGCTCCTTCTCCTCGGGAGCATTGTCGATCTGGTCGAATGACTTGACCTCTGAAAGACCAGCCTTTGCCAGTACGGTGGTAATAGCTGCGGTCAGAGTGGTTTTGCCGTGGTCAACGTGGCCGATGGTGCCGATGTTGACATGAGGTTTGGTCCTCTCAAATTTTTCTTTTGCCATAATATTATGTTTTGCTTTAAAGTTGTTTGCAAAAATAAACCGGTCTTTTTAAAACCGGCTCTCGAGCCGATGATGGGAATTGAACTCATGACCTCATCCTTACCAAGGATGCGCTCTACCCCTGAGCTACATCGGCATTATGGAGCGGGGTAGGAGAATCGAACTCCCATTTTCAGCTTGGAAGGCTGACATAATAGCCATTATACGAACCCCGCAATGTCATTCGAGATGACTGCTGAAAGTCCCTCTCTTGCTTTGTGTTTGTGGGTGAGGATGGATTCGAACCACCGAAGGTAAAAACCAGCAGATTTACAGTCTGCCCCATTTGGCCACTCTGGTACTCACCCAAATGTTATGCTTATGCGATGGAGCCGATAGGGGGAGTCGAACCCTCGACCTCGAGATTACAAATCACGCGCTCTGACCAACTGAGCTACATCGGCAGCTATTTCAAAGAATCCCTTTCTTTTAGGGACTGCAAAGTTAGGAACTATTTCCTATTTTCCAAATAATTTTCGCAAACTTTTTTCAATGTTTCTGTATCAAGCCCGCAATATGTCCTCTGGGCGGCCTGGGTGTCTTGCGCTATGAATTCGTCAGGTATGCCGATCCCCTTGACAACGGGGGCGTTCTCCATACCCGACATGAACTCGCTTACCGCTCCGAAAAGTCCTCCCTTGAGGCACCCGTCCTCTACAGTCACTATATAATTGTACGTGCGCGCGATATGTCTCAGCATGTCTGTGTCGAGCGGCTTGATGAATCTGAAGTTGTATACACCCACCTTCCCGGGGAAAGCCTGTGCGGCTTCCATTGCTCTGTTCAACACGGGGCCAGAGCATATCACTGCAATCTCGCTGCCTTCCGCCATTTCCACCGCCTTGCCGACCGGCAGATCCTGGAACGCGGCCTCTCGCCAGCGTGCGCCTTCGCCCATACCTCTGGGATAGCGTATGAAGAAAGGACCGCTTTCGCTGTGAAGTGCGGTGTACATCAGGTTCTTGAGTTCTGTCTCGTCCGAGGGTGCGGATATCGTTGCTCCGGGAATGCTCCGGTATGCGGCCATGTCGAATGCCCCGTGGTGGGTTGCACCGTCCTCGCCCACCAGACCCGCCCTGTCGAGGCAGATCACAACGGGAAGGCCCTGCAGGGCCACGTCGTGAATCACCTGGTCGTAGGCTCTCTGGCTGAATGCCGAATATATGTTGCAGAAGGGCCTCATCCCTCCCGCTGCCAGTCCTGCCGAGAAGGTCACCGCGTGCTCCTCCTCGATGCCGACGTCGAAGAATCTGTCGGGATGCGACTGCGCCAGTCTGTTCATCCCGCATCCGGATGCCATTGCCGGAGTCACGCCCACGACGCGGCTGTCCATATCCGCAAGTTCGCACAGGACACCTCCGAACACATCCTGATATCTGTCGTATGGGTGGGGAGAGGGGATTCTCTGCCCCGTCTCCGGATCGAATTTTCCGGGAGCGTGCCAGGTGGTAGGGTCAGCTTCGGCGGCAGGGTAGCCCTTGCCTTTGGTGGTCAGGAAATGCACGAGCCTTGGCCCGCTCATCTCATGCATCTTGCGCAGGGTCTTTACCACATCCTCTATGCTGTTCCCGTCCACGGGTCCGAAATATCTGAAGCCCAGCGCCTCGAAGAGGTCGCCTCCGGAACTCTTCACCAGCCATGACTTCAGACTGCGCAGCCACCTCTGGATGAAGGTACGCAGCCTGTTGTCGCCAAGCTTGTCCCAGACATGCGCTTTGAGCTTGTTGTAGCGCATGCTTGTGGTGATTCTGAGCAGATAGTTGCGCAGACTCCCTCTGTTGTCGTCGATGGAGTGGTCGTTGTCATTGAGTATCACCAGGATGTCGGCATTGGACACCCCGGCGTTGTTGAGCCCTTCGAAGGCCAGGCCTCCGGTGAGGGCCCCGTCTCCGATGAGCGCGGCGACTTTCTCGGAGCGTTTCTGCATCCTGGCAGCCTCGGCGATACCGAGCGCGGCCGATATCGACGTGCTGGAATGACCTGCTCCGAAAGCGTCATACACGCTTTCCTCCATGTTGGGGAATCCTGACAGCCCGTCCTTCGTGCGGTTTCTCAGGAACGCCTCGCGCCGGCCGGTGAGTATCTTGTGCGCATACGCCTGATGCCCCACGTCGAAGACTATCTTGTCGGCGGGGGTGTCGTATACATAATGGAATCCGACAATCAGTTCCACCGCGCCAAGGCTCGATGCCAGGTGCCCCGGGTTGCGAGAGCAGCATTCCACCATATAGTTGCGGATCTCTGAGCACAGGGCCCTGAGCCCGGCCATGTCGAGCTTCTTGAGATCCTGCGGGGAATCGATCTTGTCCAGTATGTCGTATCCAGTCATTTATTCAGTCTTGTTTTCGTTTGCCCTTGCCGTGTCAAGATGCAGTTCCGGGTGAGCATCGGAGGAGTGCATAAGCATGGATGCCACTGCAATGGCCATAAGCGCGAGTCCTATGAACAGATGTTCCGTCCTTGCTGCTCCGTTCAGGCCGGGGTCCGATGCCAGAATCCGCCCCACCGCCTTGGGCACAAAGAAGAGTCCGATGTTCTGTATCCAGTAAATCAGCGAGTAGGCGGTTCCCAGATTGCGCTCGGGAACGATGCGGGGAACCGAAGGCCACATGGCGGAGGGGACCAGCGAGTAGCCGAGTCCCAGCAGCCCGATGCCCGCGTATCCGAAGAGTTGCGCTCCTTGCGGGGCGAATGCTATCAGCATGTGCCCTGCGAGCACGGCGATGCTGCCACCTGCCATCCAGCGCGTTGCGTGCCCGGTCCTGTCGACCAGGGCGCCGAAAAGGGGCGTGAAGATGATGGTGAAGAAGGGTATCATCGATACCATGGTGCCGGCTATTGCAGGGTCTATCCCGAAGCGCGGTATCACCACGGCGGTGCCGAATTTCTTGAATGAGCTTACACAGCAGTAGAACGTCACGCACAGGATCCCTATCATCAGGAATCTGGGATTGCGGAGCAGTCCGGCTATGTCCTTGAACCTGAACTTGTCCTCATCCTGCACTTCTCCTCTGGCGCTGACTATGCCCTCACGCCTGTCGAAGCCGGCGTCAAGAGCCACGAAGATGGCCCAGACAACAGCGCCGGCGAGCAGGAGGAACAGCCCTATGAGGGCCGGACGCGCGGTGTCCTTGAGGCTGTAGAAGTCCTTGGGGATGCCTACTATGAGCGGCGCGGCTATCAATGCTGTGGCGGTGCCTGCACGTGCTATGGCCAGCTGCAGCCCCATTGCGAAGGACATGTTCCTTCCCTTGAACCACTTTGCTGTCGAGCGTGTGACGGCAACCCCGGCAATCTCGCTGCCTAGTCCGAAGAACATGCGTCCTATGCGCCCGAGGGCGATGGCGCTTTCCTTGGGCAGGCCTGATGCCACGCCAAGATATATCATCACACCGCCTCCCACCATCATGGCGAGAAATACCGACCCCATCACGCGCACCCCGAAGATGTCCAGCAGGATGCCGCCGATGATGAGACCACCGCACACGCACAGGAGGCTGTAGTCGCCTATGAAGTTGCCGAAGTCCCTGGCGTCCCAGCCGAGTTCCAGCGCTTCCGGCCTGCCGAAGATGTGGGAAACCGTCGAGAACATGTCGTCGAAGAAATACGACGCGAACATCGGTACCACAAGGCAGGCAAGGGCAGCCCAGCAGAGAGCGTCTGACTTCTTTGTATTCACAGGCTTGAGGTTCATTCCTTATTTGCTGATGTTGGGAAGTTCGAGGCCGTAGCCCTTCTTCTTGTCCTCACGCTTGAGAAGGATGGCGAAGATGAATGCCAGCACTCCGAAGAATGAGAATACCAGAGACGGCACGAAGTAGCTGCCGGTGTTGTTCCTGAGCGATCCGATGAGCATGGGCACGAGGCACAGACCTATGTTCTGCACCCAGAATATGAGGCAGTATGCGCTGCCGAGGATCTTTTCGTCGATGATTTTGGGGACGGAAGGCCACAGGGCCGCAGGCACGAGCGAGAAGCTTACGCCGAGAATCACGATGAGGGTGACGGCCAGCCACTTCTGGGGAACTGCGGGAAGCAGGAATGCAAAGCTGAGGTGGCATGCTATCATGATGAGGGAACCTATCATGAGCATGGAGGCGCCTTTTCCCTTGTGGTCAAGGAAGATGCCGAGGACGGGCGTGAGTACCATGGCGAGGATGGGGAAGCAGCTGAACAGTTTGGCTGCAAGTGCCGCATCTATGTCAAGGGTTTCCTCGAGAAGGTTGGGTGCATAGCGCTGGAACGGGAAGATAGCGCTGTAATAGAGTACGCACAGGAGTGCCACGATCCAGAACATCTTGCTCTTGAAGATTGCACCGAGGTCGCTTACGTGGAACTCGTCTTCGGGAGATTTCTCGTCAGTTGCAAGACCGGCCTCGACGAGCTGGGCGTCGAACTTGCTGTCGAGCACCGCGAATATCACGAAGTTGAGGAGTCCGATCACGAGCAGGGCTCCGCAGAATCCAAGAGGTGCTGCGACGGAAGCGTTGAACTTGCCGGAGATGATGGGAGCGATCCACATCACTCCGAACACACCGAGGCGGGCGATTGCCATCTCGAGGCCCATTGCAAGAGCCATCTCCTTGCCTTTGAACCACTTGGCGAGTATCTTGGAAACGTTGGTGCCTTCCATCTCGCAGCCGCAGCCGAAGATCATGAAGCCCAATGATGCCATCTTTGCACTGGCGGGCATCTCCACCCACCATGAGCCAAGCCACTGGCAGAGAGCGGTGGTCTGGAACCAGTCGCTGATTCCGATGAACTTGATGCCTGCGCCAAGAACCATGAGACCGGCAGAGAGTATTCCGGAGAATCTTACTCCAAGCTTGTCAAGGATTACTCCGGCTATGATAAGGAATCCGCATACGTTGAGAATGTATTCTGATGCTGCGTATTTTCCGAAGACTCCGCTGTTCCATCCGAGACTGGATTCCACGAGAGATTTGAGCGGGGACATCACGTCCACGAACATGTAGGCGAAGAACATCATCAGGGCCACCAGTGCAAGCACGCTCCAGCGTGCCACAGGTGAGTCGTTCATCAATTTTTGAATTTTCTGTGTCATAATACAGGTTTTACACGTATAATCGTGCTAATTTAGCAATAATTTCCTTATCTTCGGCAAAATGGAATCACCTGAGAAGATAATTTCCCTGACCGGATTCATGGGGGCCGGCAAGAGCAGTGTGGGCAAGGAACTTGCCCGCAGGCTTGGCTGGTCCTTCGTCGACCTTGACGACGAAGTCGTCCTTCTTGACGGGCGAAGCATACCTGCCATCTTCTCGGAATCCGGAGAGGATGCGTTCAGACAGTTGGAGATCAAGGCTTTGGAAAAGGTGCTCAAGATGCCTAGGGGGCCGATCGTGCTTGCTCTCGGAGGTGGAACCATCTGCCTTGACAAGGCAAGGGAGATGATTCTTGCCGGCACACACTGCATCTTTCTGAATGCCTCTGATGCCGAGATTCTGGGCAGGGTCGGCCCTGATACCTCCAGCAGGCCTGTCTTCAATCTTGCCAGAATGCAGGAACGCCTGCCATATTACAGGCAGGCGCATCATGAGATATCGACTGACGGTAAGTCCGTTCAGCAGGTGGTGGACGAAATTCTAGAACGGCAGATCGTCTGAATTGCCGTCAATTCCAAGATCGATGGGGGACATTTCCGGCTTTGGAGCCTGAACAGGTGCCGCAGGCTTTGGAGCCTGGACGGGCTGCTGGGGCTGGACAGGGCTCTGAGGTGCCTGGAACGCGGGCTGCTGGGGCTGATATGTGCTCTGTGCCGCCTGCTGGGGAGCACCGTAGCCTCCCTGGAATCCGCCGGGCTGCTCTGCTCCTTCGCGCTTTCCGAGGAGCTGGAGATTGTCTACTGTGATCTCGGTGGTGTACTTTTTTGTGCCCTGGGCGTCAGTGTACGAGCGGGTGCGGAGACGCCCCTCGATGAACAGCTGGGTACCCTTCCTTACGAACTTCTCGGCAACGTCTGCTGACTGCCTCCATGCTACGATATTGTGCCATTCGGTGTTCTCGCGGAGCTCACCGTTGCGGTCTCTGTATCTTTCTGTGGTTGCGAGGGTGAATGTTGCAACTTTGCTTCCCTGGCCATTCTGGCCGTTTCCATCAAGGTAACGTACTTCCGGGTCTCTGCCAACGTTACCGATCAGCATTACTTTGTTTAATGACATAATTGATAAGGTTTTAATCGTTTGTTAATAGTTTAAGTTCATGGCATCCATACTTGGATACCGGATGCAAGATAGAGATTTTTTCAATACGTGCATCCAAAATTCTTGTCTGTCTGTGCAATTTTGCCTCTGCTTCTCTCGTCTGCCTTACCGTTCCTTCGGAAGCGCATCGAGCATGGCTGCTCTGTCCGGCTCTTCTCCGGACATCAGCAGGTAACCTTCCAGTCCCTGCTGCACGAGCCACTCGCGTCCGTGGATGTAGCGTCCTGTGCCGGGCATGTTCTCCAGACATGGGTTCTTGTAGTTGGCCTCCATCAGCACTTTGCATCTGAGCCTGTCGATTCCTGCGGCTGCTTTTGGCAGACAGTAGATGATGAGGTCGGCCTCCACGCCGTTCTCTATCTCGTCGTGGTGGTACACGGCAGTGCTGAAGCCGCAACTCTCCGCTGCGAATCTTGCCGCCTTTCCTGCTCCGCCGGTGCCTATGATGGCCGCTGTGCGTATGTCTTCAGGCAAGGATGAGAGTATCACCTTCACTCCGAGGTAGTCGGAATTGTGCGCCTTTATGCCGGAGTCAGTCTTCACAAGGATGTTTGCGGCGCCTGTGGCCAGCACTTCGGGAGCCAGGATATCGGCCCTGGCGGCGGCCTTCATCTTGAAAGGCATAGTCACGTTGACTGCGTGGCAGTTGTTGACAAATCTCTCCCATGCCTCCTCGAAATCGGGGGTCTCTATGCAGTCATACTGATATTTCCCGTGGTAGGCGGCGGCAAAGAGTATCGGACTCTTCGCGTCCGACACGGGAAAGCCTATGATACCGAACTTTTTCATATTGAGCGCTGTCTTACTGCCTCGAAGAGCAGGATGGCCGCTGAAACCGAGACGTTGAGTGAATCAAGCCTTCCGAGCATGGGGATGCGGATGTGGGCGTCGGCAGCCTTGCGCCAGATGTCGGTGAGGCCGGTGGACTCTGTCCCCATGACGATTGCGGTGCCCCGCTTCATGTCGTAGTCATAGTAGAGCGACGAGTCCTGAAGTTGCGCCGTCAGTATCTGTATCCCTCTGTCCTTGAAGAATGAGATGGCCTCTTCAGAGGAGCAGGCTACACATGGAACCGTGAATATGGCACCGATGGCCGCCCTTATGAGATTGGGATTGTAGAGGTCTGTAAGAGGGTCGCATACTATGACGGCGTCGGCTCCGGAAGCATCCGCGCTGCGGAGTATGGCGCCCAGATTTCCGGGCTTCTCCACGCTTTCGAGGACCATGATCAGGGGATTGCTGCCGAGCTCGAGGTCTTCAAGCCTCATGCTCTTCGTATGCACCTCTGCAATGACTCCCTCTGTACTTCCGCGATATGCTATCTTCTCGTAAACCTCCCCGCTGACCTCGAACACTTTCGCTCCAGGTGCGTCCACCTCAGTCCCGGCAAGCCTGAATATGCTGTCCACATCGTAGCCTGCCTGTATGCAATGCTGAAGCTCGCGCTGGCCCTCGACTACAAAAAGGCCACTGTCGCGCCTTTCCGAGGATTTCTGCTGGAGCGACAGTAGTCTCTTGATCTTTGGATTCTGAGCTGATGTTATGAGCTCGAAGGGCATGGTGTCTATTCCTTGTCTTTTTCCTTCTCCTTCTTCAGAGGCTTCTCGGGACGCATCTGAGGGAAGAAGAGAACGTCCTGGATGGTTGTCTGGCCTGTCATGAACATTGTCAGACGGTCGATACCCATTCCGAGTCCCGAGGTGGGAGGCATACCGTACTCAAGTGCGCGTACGAAGTCATAGTCAATGAACATGGCCTCGTCATCGCCCTTGCTCTTGAGGGCGGCCTGCTCCTCGAAGCGCTCGAGCTGGTCGATAGGGTCGTTCAGCTCAGAGTATGCGTTTGCAAGCTCCTTTCCGCATACGAAGAGCTCGAATCTCTCGGTGAGGGTCGGGTCTGTACGGTGGCGCTTGGTGAGAGGTGACATCTCTACCGGATAGTCGGTTACGAATGTGGGCTGGATGAGGTGCTTCTCGCAGTACTCTCCGAAGATGGCGTCGATGAGCTTTCCCTTGCCCATTGAAGGCTCGATCTCCACATTCAGCTGCTTGCAGGTGGCGCGGAGCTCGTCTTCCGACATGCCCTTCACGTCAACTCCCGCATATTCCTTGATGGCCTCGAGGATGGGGAGGCGGCGATAGGTGCCACCGAAGTCGACCTCGTTCTCGCCGATCTTCACGACAGTAGTGCCATTGACCTTGAGGGAGATCTTCTCGAGCATCTTCTCCACGAACTTCATCATCCAGTTGTAGTCCTTGTATGCTACGTATATCTCCATGCAGGTGAACTCGGGGTTGTGGGTCTTGTCCATACCCTCGTTGCGGAAGTCCTTTGCAAACTCGTACACTCCGTTGTATCCGCCGACGATGAGCCTCTTGAGGTAAAGCTCGTTTGCGATGCGGAGATACAGGGGGATGTCAAGCGCATTGTGGTGCGTGATGAAAGGACGGGCGGTTGCACCTCCGGGGATGCCCTGGAGTATAGGTGTTTCCACCTCAAGGCAGCCTGCCTGGTTGAAGTATTCGCGCATTGTGGCGATGATCTGCGCACGCTTTACGAATGTCTCCTTGACCTGGGGGTTGATGATGAGGTCCACATATCTCTGACGGTAACGCAGTTCGGGGTCTGTCACGGCATCATGAACCGTGCCGTCGGCGTCTGCCTTGACGATGGGCAGCACACGGAGGCTCTTGCTCAGGACTGTGAGTTCCTTTGCATGAACGCTGAGCTGACCTGTCTGGGTGATGAATGCGAAACCCTTGATGCCGATGATGTCGCCTATGTCAAGAAGTCTCTTCCATACGGTGTTGTACATGGTCTTGTCTTCCTCGGGACATATCTCGTCTCTCTTGACGTAGATCTGGATGCGTCCGCTCTCGTCCTGAAGCTCACCGAATGAAGCTGCGCCCATGATTCGGCGGCTCATCAGACGGCCTGCTATGCAGACTTCCTGGAAGTTGCCCTTCTCGGGATCATACTCTGCTGCAATCTCTGCAGTCGATGCGCTGACCGGATATTCGGCTGCGGGGTAAGGCTCGATGCCGAGCTCTCTCAATTTGCCAAGTGATTCTCTGCGAATCAACTCCTGCTCACTAAATTCTGCCATTTTCTATATGATTTCTTCTCTTTCTTTTATGTCTCTGACGCGCAGCTGAAGTGTCGAGCTGCCACGGTAATAGTTCTC
This sequence comes from Candidatus Cryptobacteroides choladohippi, assembly GCA_018065985.1. Taxonomy (GTDB): domain Bacteria; phylum Bacteroidota; class Bacteroidia; order Bacteroidales; family UBA932; genus Cryptobacteroides; species Cryptobacteroides choladohippi. The sequence goes on along the minus strand of JAGHSF010000017.1, from coordinate 30,875 downwards.
CACGATCGCATAGCAGACATCGAAGGGGTTGCCCTCCTTGATGTAATCGTAGGATTCGGCCATGTTGAAGGCGATGGCCGCGATCTGATGATAGGGCTGGCTCTCCTGAATGAGGTCCAGCTTCATGTGCACACCTCCCGCACCGACCTTCCGTCCGCTACCTGCGTCATACACGTTCTCGGTAATGAAGAGGGGGTTGCTGTTGCCTGGTCCGAAAGGCTGGAACTGCTTCAGTATCCTGAAGAATTTCGGGGTGATCTGCGCAAAGTCCAGGCGCGCGTCCACATCCACGATGGGAACCAGCATGTCGCTGGTGACCTTCCCGGATACGAATTCGTCCATCCTGCGGGCGAACTCGGCGAGGTTCTCTTCCTTGAGGGTGAGTCCGGCGGCGTACACGTGCCCTCCGAAGTTCTCAAGAAGGTCCGCGCAGCTCTCTATGGCCTCGTAGAGGTCGAATCCGGCCACACTGCGGGCGCTGCCGGTCACGAAACCGTTGCTCTTCGTAAGCACCACCGTCGGCTTGTAGAATGCCTCTACGAGACGGGATGCCACAATGCCCACCACGCCTTTGTTCCACTTCGGGTTGTATACTATTGTCGCGTTCTCGCTGGCCAGACATTTCCCGCCCTGAACCATTTCTATGGCCTCCAGGGTGATCTCGCGGTCAATGTTCTTGCGCTCGTTGTTGTTGTCGTTGATCTTTTCGCCTATCTGCATGGCACTGCGGGCATCCGTGGCCTTGAGCAGTTCGACTGCAAGCCGTCCGCTTTCCATTCTGCCTGCAGCATTGATGCGCGGGCCGATCTTGAAGACAATGTCGTCGATTGTGATATGCCCGGGCTCCAGGTTGCTGAGGTTGATCATCGCGAGCAGACCCTCGCATGGGTGCTCGTTGAGGACCTTCAGACCGAAGTGAGCCAGCACGCGGTTCTCGCCGACCATGGTCACAAGGTCGGATGCGATGCTGACAACGAGAAGGTCCAGAAGTGGCACCAGTGTCTCGAACGGGATGCCGTACTGCTGGGAATAGCCCTGGACAAGCTTGAAGCCGACACCGCAGCCGCTGAGGTCGTCGAAAGGATAGTTGCAGTCCTCACGCTTGGGGTCGAGCACGGCCACGGCTGCAGGGAGTGTGTCTTCAGGCAGGTGATGGTCGCATATGATGACGTCTATGCCCTTTTCCCTTGCATATTCCACCTTCTCTATGGCCTTGATGCCGCAGTCCAGAGTTATGATGAGGGTGTAACCGCCCTCGGCAGCATGGTCTATGCCCTTGTAGGACACTCCGTAGCCTTCGTCATAGCGGTCCGGGATGTAGAAGCCTGCGTTTTTCGTGAAACGCTGTATGAATGAGTACACGAGCGCCACCGCCGTGGTCCCGTCAACGTCATAGTCGCCATATACGAGGATCTTCTCCTTTCCGGTTATGGCTTTGTGAAGACGTTCCACGGCTTCGTGCATGCCCGTCATGAGGAACGGGTCGTGCAGATCGTCGAGGCTGGGACGGAAGAATGCCCTGGCCTGGTCGAAAGTCTCAACGCCGCGCCTCACAAGAAGCTCGGCGAGCACCCTGTCGATGCCCACTTCTGCAGAGAGACGGTCGACTTTTGCGGGGTCGGCCTGCTCCTTGAGTATCCACTTGCATTCTTTTGTCATAATCGGTATAATTTGTCCGGAAGCCTGTTCCTGATCCTAGAAAAGTGTCAGTTCCTCGAAGAGTTCCTGATCTTCGCCATCGTCAGTGCTGTCTTCCGGTGCTGTTGCCGGCATCTCGGCTATGTCGTTGTCAATGTCTATCTCTATCGGTCCGGAGAAGGCTTCGGTGGAAGTCTGCTGCTCCTCGTCTTCCTCGGGCTTCTCCAGCGGTTCGATGAATCTCACGCTCTTGACCTCGCCCCTGTCGGCGCATCTCTTTCCCTTTGCCGCGATGCCCTTCTTTCCTATCCATTCCTCGGCGTCGACAGCCTCGGGCTGCTTGTCTTCCAGCTTCCAGGCAATCTCGTACTGGGGATGGCGGTCGTCGGACAGGTCCACAAGGAAAGACTTGGGAGCGTCTGATATGAACAGGGTAGGGGTGTTGTCGCTGACTATGAATGAGAAACGCTTGACATAGAAAGCCTTGACACCAGCATCCCAGTAGAGTGCCGTGTAGGTCTTGTCGGGGTCGAGTTTCTCGATGCGCAGGACTTCCCCCTGGTATCGGTTGCTGAGGTCGAACGATGTGGTATAGAACGTTCCGTTCTTGAAGATTGCAAGAACCTTGTCGTCCTGGCCAAACTGTCCAAGATACAGTCCGCGTCCGTCCTCGTTCAGTTTCTGAATGTCGGCATCGTACCAGATGTCCTTTCCTGAGATCGTGCTTACGCCCTTGCTCTTAAGGGTTATCTTCTGCACCACATACTTGGTGACGAGATTGCCCCTTGCCGTCTTTGCCTTTATGCCGAGTGCCGAGAAGTCGTACTCGAGGCTGGTCTTCTTGAGGTTCGGGCGGGATCTGAGCTGAACTTTGACGGTCTCGGCCTCTCCGTTGTGGTTCGCGCTGAACCAGACTATGCGTGAGCCCTCTGTGCCCTGGGTTATGTCGTAATCCTTGTCCCTTGAGACAGAGGTGATGTTGAACCTCTTTGCATAGTAGATGCTGGTCTTGCCCTCGCGGTAGATCACGTTGTAGATGGTGCGTGAGTCACCGCGGTTGAACAGGCCAACATACAGGAGGTCCGTGCCGAAGAATGCCTTGTCTGACACCTTTGTGATGCGGTATTTTCCGTCCTGCCCTATCACGATGATCTCGCTGAGGTCAGAACAGTCGCATATGTATTCCACACCGTCGTCCTTCTTGAGACCCATTCCGACGAAACCCTCCTTGAGGTTTGCGAACAGCTTGGCGTTGTTGTTCACCACTTTGGTAGCCGCAATCGTCTCGAAGCCTGTGAGTTCGGTGAGCCTCGGGAAGTCCTTGCCGTACTTTTTCTTGAGGCCCTTGAACCAGTCGATGGTGTAACGGGTGATATGGTCGATGTTGTCCTGGACTTCCTTCATCTCGGCCTCGATGGCGAGAATCTTCTCGTCCACTGCCTTAGTGTCGAACTTGCTTATCTTGCGTACGGGCTTCTCCACGAGCTTCAGGATGTCCTCCCTCGTGATCTCGCGGCGGAAGAACTCCTGATAGTCCTTCATCCTCTCCCAGATGTCGTCGACCTGGGTGTCCCAGTCCTTCTGGTCCTGTTCGAGGACTTTGTATATGCGGTTCTCGAAGAAGATTCGCTCGAGTGAGTTGTAGTGCCAGTCGCGCTCGAGTTCGTCCATGCGTATCTGCAGCTGCTGGAGCAGCAGGTCTCGCGTGTGATATGTTCCATACTCGAGTATGTCGTTGACACTCAGGAACTGTGGCTTGTTGTCCTTGATGACGCAGGCATTGGGGGCGATATTGTATTCGCAGTCGGTGAATGCGTACAGTGCGTCTATCGTCTTGTCTGGTGACACCTCGTTGGGAAGCTTGATGACGATGTCCACCTTGTCGGTGGTCATGTCCTCGATCTTCTTGATCTTTATCTTTCCCTTGTCCTTTGCCTTGAGTATCGAGTCGATGACCATGTGCGTGGTCTTTCCGTAGGGAAGCTCGGTAATGGCGATGGTGTTCTTGTCAATCTTTTCTATGCGCGCGCGAACCTTTATAGAACCTCCGCGTTTTCCTGCCATGTACTTGCTGCAGTCGGCAAGGCCGCCGGTAGGGAAGTCAGGATATATTTCGTAGGGTTCGTTCCTGAGGATGGATACGGATGCGTCGAGAAGCTCGTTGAAGTTATGCGGAAGGATTTTGCTGGACATGCCCACGCCGATTCCTTCGGTACCCTGGGCGAGCAGCAGCGGGAAACGGACCGGAAGTTCGGTCGGCTCCAGGTTGCGGCCGTCGTAGGAATTCATGAAGTGGGTTATCTTGGGGTCGAATACGACTTCCTTGGCGAACTTGCTGAGCCTGGCCTCTATGTAACGGGGGGCTGCATTTGCGTCGCCTGTGAGTATGTTTCCCCAGTTTCCCTGACAGTCGATGGTGTACCCCTTCTGCCCCAGCTGGACGAGGGCTCCAAGTATGCTCTGGTCGCCGTGGGGATGGTACTGCATCGATTGTCCGACAATGTTTGCCACCTTGGTGTATGCTCCGTCATCCATCTTGTACATTGCGTGGAGCACACGCCTCTGTACAGGCTTGAGGCCGTCCACGATATGGGGGACAGCACGGTGCAGGATGACGTATGAGGCATAGTCAAGATACCAGTCGCGGAACATTCCGGACAGTTTGAACTTGTGGGAGTCGCTTTCCAGCAGACGGTTGAACTTGCCCGATTCCTTTGCGTTCTCGGACACTTCAATGTCGTCGTCTTCGATTATCTCTTCAGTTATGATATTCTCTTCATCCATATCTCTAATCTTCATAGCCGAATTTCCTCAGCTCCTTGCGGTCTTCTCTCCAGTCAGGGTCAACCTTCACGAATATCTGAAGGAAGACCTTCTTCTGGAAGAAGTCCTCCATCTCCAGACGTGCTGCGGTGCCGGTCCTCTTGAGAGCGCTGCCGCCTTTTCCGATGATTATACCCTTCTGGCTTTCGCGCATCACATAGATGATGGCGCTTATGTCGTAACGCTCCGCACCTTCCTTGAACTGTTCGATCCCCACCTCGCAGCAATAGGGAATCTCCTCCTTGTAGTTGAGGAGAATCTGCTCCCGGATTATCTCGGAGGCGAAGAATCTCAGGTTCTTGTCGGTGAATGCGTCCTTGTCGTACCATGGCGGACATTCGGGCAGCCTGCTCACAACGGCGTCAAGTATGTTGTCGACATTGAAGCGTTCCTGTGCGCTGGCTGGGATTATCTGTGCGTTGGGAATCCTGTCCTGCCAGTATTTCATCAGTTCCAGCACCTTCTCCTGATCCGAGATGTCAATTTTGTTGATCACGACTATCACGGGGCAGTCGATACGCTGGAGCTTCTGCACATACTCCTCGTTCTTGTCAGCCTTTTCGACAGTGTCTGTTACGTAAAGTATGATGTCGGCATCCCCGATGGCCCCGTCGACGAAGTTCATCATGTTCTGCTGCAGACGGTAGCTGGGTTTGAGTATGCCGGGTGTGTCCGAGAATACTATCTGCCATTCGCTGTCGCCTTCGCCACCGTTGATGATGCCCATGATGCGATGACGGGTAGTCTGCGCCTTTGCCGTCACGATGGAGAGCTTCTCTCCCACCATGGCGTTCATGAGCGTGGACTTGCCCACATTGGGGTTGCCGATGATATTTACGAATCCTGATCTGTGCATTATACGTATGCTCCCATCTTGAGGATGTTGACCTCTCCTTCAGTAAGATAACGCCACTCGCCCTTCTTGAGTCCCTTTTTGGTGAGACCGGCGAAATATACGCGGTCAAGGGTGCGTACATTGTAGCCGAGGCTCTCGAAGATGCGGCGTACGATGCGGTTCTTTCCCGAGTGGATCTCTATTCCGAGTTTGCGGCGGTCGTTCTCGTCGATGTATTCGAGCTCGTCAGCCTTGACGTCGCCGTCGCTGAGAGTGACGTTGACGAGAATCTTGTCATAATCTTCCTGCTCGAGCGGACGGTCAAGGATGACCTGATAGATTTTCTTCTTGTCGTATGAGGGATGGGTGAGCCTTTCGGCAATCTCGCCGTCGTTCGTGAGCATGAGTACACCTGTGGTGTTCTTGTCCAGACGACCTACGGGATATACGCGTGAGGGACAGTCCTTGACGAGGTCGAGCACCGTCTTCTCGGCGTGCGGGTCGCTTGCCGTGGTAACGAAGCCCTTGGGCTTGTTCATCACAATGTACATCTTCTCTTCACCCTTGAGGCGCTGCCCGTTGAAACGGATGTCGTCCTCGTAGATGTTGACTTTGGTGCCGAGCTCGGTGACAACCTCGCCGTTGACGGTTACGACGCCGGCCTGAATGAGGGTGTCGGCCTCGCGGCGTGAACATACGCCCGAATTTGCGATGAACTTGTTGAGGCGGACAACGTCCTGGATCATCTGGGGAGCCTTCTGGTCGATTTCGTTCCCGTTCACTACCGGGCGACGGCTGATCATGCGGTTGATGCCCTCGTTAGAGTTCTTGTCGAATGTAGCCGGCTTGCGTCCTGCGGGCTTCCTGTCGAAGCTCCTGCGCTCGCCGTACTGCTTGCGTTCGCCGAACTGCTTGCGCTCGCCGTTGCCGCTGCCGAAGCTTCTGCGTTCGCCGTTGCCGCTGTAGCTCTTGTGTTCGCCAAAGCTCCTGTGCTCGCCGTAGCTGCGGCCTTCGCCATAGCTCTTGCGCTCACCGTACTGCTTGCGTTCGCCGTTGCCGCTGTAGCTCTTGCGCTCGCCGAAGTTCCTGTGTTCGCCGTAGCTGCGGCCTTCGCCATAGCTCTTGCGCTCACCGTTGTTGCTGCTGAAGTTTCTGTGTTCTCCATTGCCGCTGTAGCTCTTGCGCTCGCCGAAGCTTCTGTGTTCGCCGTGGCTTCTGTGCTCAAAGCTGTCGCTGCTTCTGAAATCAACTTTTTCGGAACGAACGGAACTGCCTGCTGCGTTCTTCCTCGGTCTAAGTTTTCGGCCTTCTTTGGTAAATTCTTCCATTTTTACTGTAGATTGAAAATATAAGTAATTGTGCCCTCCTGAAGAACAGGGGCGTCAGCTTCTTTAGTGAAATGGGTTTCCATTGCTGCATTTCGTGCCGCTGCCCAGAGGGTCTTGTCTGTCACTGTCGTTCCGTCAGCACCGGCAACCGCCTTTCTCACCTGTCCATGCTGGTCGACCCAGATGCTGACCACCACGATTCCGCTTTCCTGGCTGTTGTATATAGGCCGCTTCAGACCTGCCTTGTCCAGTGATCGTCCGGCAAGATGCGCGTTCGGCTTGCCTGTGGTGGCTGCAGATGATGCATTGCCCTTGGCCTGCCCGGCCTTGAATGCATCGCTGGCCTGCTCGGCGGAATGAGGGGCTGTGAGGGTGGTGTCTTTCTTCGCCATTCCCGGGAATGCTGCGCGAGGGTCGAGTTTCGGCTCTTCCTTCGGCTCCGGAGCGGGTGTGTCCACATCGCCGAAATCGTCCGGCTTGGTCTCCGGGGTGAGATTCTGTGCTGTGGACTGGTTGGGAGATGCACTGCGCTGGACAATCTCGACATGCTCCTGACGGTTGACGTCCTCTCCGCGCACCTCGTTGCCGCGCTTTATCATCTCGATTTCCTCCTCTTCGGTAAAGTCCAGCAGGAAAGTGTTCTCCTGCGGAGGAGGCCAGATGTATTTCAGGCCTGAGAAAGAAACGAGCGATATGGCGCACGCGTGCAGGACGAGTGTCATGATCACGCCCGTCAACTTTGCCTTTGACTCGTTGTACTCTCTCATCATTCGGGTTGTGTTGCCAGAATCACTTTGTAATGGTTGCGCTTGGCTATGTTCATCACCTGCACGATCTCGCGGATGGGAACGCTCTCGTCCGAGTAGATGCTGAATGTAGGGTCCTCCTCTTCCTGGAGAAGGCCTACGAGCTCGTCCTCGACCTCCTCCATGGAGATGGGCGTCTCGACACCATTGACGTGATAGGTGTATCTGTCTTCACCCCAGTCCTTGATGGAAACGCTCACTGTGGCCTTTGCCCCAACCTGGCCCGTGCTCTTGGGGAGCAGGAGCTTAAGTGCGTTGGGATTGACCAGGGTCGAGGTTACAAGGAAGAAGATCAGCAGAAGGAAGACGATGTCGGTCATGCTGGACATCGCCATGTTCGGGTCTGCTTTGGTTATTCGCTTGAGTGCCATCTTATTCAGCGTTTATTCCATCGGGGTCGCCGAGGATATCCATGAACTTGATGGTGCTGGTCTCCATCTTGTAGACCACCTCTGAAACCTTTGCGGAGAGGAAGTTGTATCCGAAGTATGCAAGGATACCGACGATAAGACCGCCCACGGTGGTCACCATCGCTTCGTAGATACCGCTTGAAAGAAGGGTGATGTCGATGTTGTTGCCGGCATTGGCCATGTTGAAGAATGCACGTATCATACCGGTGACGGTTCCGAGGAAACCGATCATGGGAGCGCCGCCGGCGATGGTTGCGAGGTAGGGAAGTCCCTTCTCGAGGCGTGCCACCTCGACATTGCCCACATTCTCCACAGCTGTCTGGATGTCGGAGAGTGACTTGCCGTAACGCTCGACTCCGGCTTCGATCATCCTTGAGACAGGGGTGTCGTACCTGAGACAGAGGGTCTGCGCAGACTTGAGCTTGCCGTCATGGATGTAGTCACGTATGTCCATCATGAAGTCCTTGTCGACCTTGCCGGCCTGACGGATCATCCACCACTTCTTTCCGAAGATGTAGATGGCAATGAACGAGAGGATAAGAAGGACAAGCATGAGCCAGCCACCCTTGGTGGCCATCTCGATGAGAGAATAGGACATTTCCTGCTGCTGGGGGAGAGCCTGTACTGCCTCAGCGGCCTCTGTGGCAATGTCTGCCTGAAGTAATGTAAAAAGCATATTTTTGAATTTTTAGAATTATCAGCAATGCCCGTTTTCCGGGAATTTGCAAATATAACCAAAAATGTGCTTTTTATGAAATAAAAATAGGCCGATTTTTCAGTATTTCACCTTGCTGAGAAAAAGAGCGTGTCCGGGTACGGACTGACCCGCATCGCATCTTGTGCCGTTTTCGATCAGCTCGGCAATGCTTTCGGGGCTCCGTCTGCCTCGTCCGACCTCCAGGAGTGTGCCCACGATGGCCCTGACCATGTTCCTGAGGAATCTGTCGGCAGCTATTCTGAAGTACCAGTGATCCTCGTCCTCCTTGAACCATCCGGCCTCGGTTACGGTGCATATCGAAGTCTTGTTGTCGGCCCCGGTCTTTTCGAAGCATCTGAAATCGTGCGTTCCGAGCAGATGCCTGGCAGCCAGGTTCATGGCCTCGAAGTCTACGTCGGGAAACTGGTATAGCCATGAGAATTTTTCTGCGAACGGGTCCTTATATCTATGCAAAAAATATGTATATTCGCGACCTGTTGCGCTGAAGCGTGCATGGAAGTCGTCCCCTGCCGGCTCGATGCTTTTTATGGCTATGCCCGAGGGAAGGATGGCATTTAATTTGTAGCGGGTTTCTGCGCATTCAACGGGAGTGTCCGAGTCGAAATGTGCCACATAGTGTGAGGCGTTGACTCCAGTGTCGGTCCTTCCGGCACCGGTGAGTTTGATTTCGGCGTGCAGCAGGGTGGCAAGCGCGTTCTGTATGCATCCCTGAACGCTTGGGGCGTCAGGTTGCACCTGCCAGCCGCAGAATCCGGCTCCGTTGTATGACAAGGTTATTTTGTAACGCATAACGAGTGCAAAAATAAAGAAATATATGGAAAGTGTAAACATCAAGGAACTCAACGACCGCATCCAGAAAGAAAGTGCGTTCGTGGATATCCTGCAGCTTGAGATGGGTAAGGTCATCATAGGACAGAAGCATCTCGTGGAGAATCTGATGATAGCGCTGCTGGCAAACGGACACATCCTTCTCGAGGGTATGCCCGGTCTTGCGAAAACGTTGGCAATCAGTACATTGAGCAAGGCTGTCAGTGCCAAGTTCAGCCGCATCCAGTTCACTCCCGACCTGCTCCCTGCCGATGTCACGGGAACGCTTATCTACTCCCAGAAGAAGGAGGAGTTCGAAGTGAGAAAGGGCCCCGTCTTCGCGAATTTCGTGCTCGCAGACGAGATCAACCGTGCTCCCGCAAAGGTCCAGTCCGCCCTTCTCGAGGCCATGCAGGAGCGTCAGGTGACACTCGGGGACTCGACCTACAAGCTCCCTGAGCCTTTCCTTGTGATGGCAACCCAGAACCCTGTCGAGCAGGAGGGAACATATCCGCTGCCCGAGGCCCAGGTCGACCGTTTCATGCTCAAGGTTGTGGTAGGCTATCCCCGCAAGGAGGAGGAGAAGCTCATCATCCGCATGAACAACAGCGGCGAGTTCCCCCAGCCCCAGCCTGTCGTGAAGCCTGAGGACATAGTCCGCGCCCGCGAGGTTGTCCGCGATGTCTACATGGACGAGAAGATAGAGAGATACATTGTCGACATAGTCTACGCCACCCGCACCCCTTCGGAATATGGACTGAAGGATCTCGAGGGTCTTGTCAGCTACGGCGCGTCACCCCGTGCCAGCATCAGCCTCAGCATGGCCGCAAAGGCCTATGCCTTCATCAAGAGGCGCGGCTACGTGATCCCCGAGGATGTGCGTGCAGTCTGTCCCGAAGTGCTCCGCCACAGGATAGGTCTCACATACGAGGCAGAGGCGGAGAACGTGACCACGGAACAGATAATCGACAAGGTTATCAATGCGGTGATAGTCCCGTAGTGCAATGGCCCAGGACGCAACAGAACTCCTCAAAAAGGTCCGGAAGATAGAGATCAAGACCAGGGCTCTCTCGCATCAGGTATTTGCGGGAGAGTACCACTCTGCTTTCAAGGGCCGTGGCATGGCGTTCAGCGAGGTGCGTGAGTATCAGTGGGGTGATGATGTCCGCAATATGGACTGGAACGTCACCGCGCGCCTTCGCAGCCCTTATGTCAAGGTGTTCGAGGAGGAGCGTGAGCTTACGGTCGTGCTTCTTGTGGATGTAAGCCGTTCCGGACTTTTCGGAACCGCGGTCCAGACCAAGCGCGAGATGCTTGCAGAGATTGCCGCTGTCCTGAGTTTCAGCGCGATACTCAACAACGACAAGGTGGGGGCGCTGTTCTTCTCGGATCATGTAGAAAAGTTCATACCGCCCAAGAAAGGCCGCTCGCATCTGCTCCATATCATAAGGGAGATGCTTGAGCTGGAACCGCAGTCGGATGGTACCGACATCGGCGCTGCCCTGCGTTTCCTGACCAACGCCATCAAGAAGAAATGCACCGCATTCCTTCTGAGCGACATGCTGGATGTGGACGCGACCGGCGCGCCAAGGTATGAAGATGCACTGAAGGTGGCCGTGAACCGTCACGATCTCAGTGTCATCAGGGTGCATGACCCTCGCGAGCAGGCAATACCTGCGGTAGGTCTTGTGCACATCAAGGACTCCGAGTCGGGAGAAGGAGCCTGGATCAACACTGATTCCAGGAAGGTCCGCAATGCGTACTCGAAGTGGTTCGCGCAGGCGGAACTCGAGGAGCACAGGCTCTTGAACAGATACAAGGTAGACAATGTGGATGTCGCCACCGACGCCGACTATGTGAAGGCGCTGATGGCTTTGTTTAACGGAAGATGAAACTGTTGGCAATCATATTGACGGCTCTGCTGGAGGTCGTCCCTGCCGGAAGCGCTTTTCTGAAGCAGCTTCAGCCCAGGGACAGCATCCTTATTGCGGACCAGCTTGAATATGGCTTCCGTCTGGACAGTGTCAAGGCTGGCACAGCCCTGGCCCTTCCCGACTTCGGCAAGGTGTCCGGCGACACTCTGACGGTGGTCCGCAACTGGCAGGTGGATACACTGTCGAGCAGGAGGTTCCTCCGCCGCACAGGCATGGTCAACCTCAGTGTGTCCATGGTGGTGGCACCTTTCGAGGAGGGTGAATTCATGCTGCCTCCCATCCCGGTGCAGCGCACTGTCGACGGGAAGACCGATACTCTGGTGTTCGACCCGGCGGAGTTCAAGGCCTGCACGATGCCGGTAGACACTGCGACCTTCGAGATCCATGACATAAAGGATCAGATCCGCTATCCTGTCACTCCCCAGGAGATAGTGCCATGGATGCTGGCCCTCAGAATCCTGCTGGCGCTTGCCGGTGCCCTGGCCATACTGATCTGGGCAAGACGCTCCCGCCGCTCCGGAGATGCTCGGGAAAGCCAGGATCCCGCACACGTTGTCGCCCTGCGCGAACTTGACAGGTACCGTTCCGACAAATACTGGGCTCCGGACAGGCAGAAGCAGTTCTATTCAGGCATTACCGATGCTCTCAAGAAGTACATTGACTCCCGCTTCGGCGTGGATGCTCCCGAGATGACGACTGCGGAACTGTTCTCCGCCCTGAAATCTGACAGTTCCCTCACTCCGGAACTCTTCAACGAGCTCAAGGATCTGTTCGAGACCGCCGATTTCGTGAAATTTGCAAAATTCGTGGCTGACGATGCCCAGAATTCCAAGGCACTTCCCCTTGCGGTCCGCTTCGTCACAGAAACATATCAGGCAGAAATTGCACAGGAGGATGCTCCTGCCACAGGTGAGGAGGCCGGTAAAGACTGATGTTCTTCGAATACCCCGATCTTCTCTGGCTGCTTGCCCTGCCACTGCTGCTTGTTGCGCACTACGTCTTCATCGAGCTTTCCGGCAGACGTCCCCATCTGCGTGTTTCCACCTCTGTCCCGTGGAAGGCTGGCGGCAGGACCGCGCTATCATGGATAAGGCACATCCCGTTCGTCCTTAGAATCGCGGCGTTGTGCTTGATGATCATCGCGATAGCACGTCCCCGATCTTCGACACAGATGGAGAAGATAGACACCGAGGGCATAGATATCATGCTGGCCATGGACGTCTCCACTTCCATGCTGGCGCGGGACTTCAATCCGGACCGTATCAGTGCAGCCAAGGACATAGCCATCGAGTTCATCTCACAGAGGCCCGCTGACCGCATGGGCATTGCAGTCTTTGCAGGCGAGAGCTATACCCAGTGCCCGCTCACTACCGACCGCGCAACCCTTATCAACCTCATGAAGGAGGTTCAGACCGACCTGATCGAGGATGGTACTGCCATAGGAAACGGTCTTGCCACCGCAGTTGCCAGAATGAAGGATTCCGACGCCAAGAGCCGGGTTGTGATACTTCTCACCGATGGTGTCAACAACAGCGGAGAGGTTGCTCCCCAGACTGCGGCGGAAATAGCGAAGACCTACGGTGTCAGAGTCTATACCATTGGCGTGGGAGCCAACGGCATGGCCCCTTATCCGGTGATGACGCCATGGGGCGTGGAGATGCAGCAGGTGCAGGTCGAGATAGATGAGAACCTTCTGAAGAGCATAGCCGAGACCACAGGCGGCAAGTACTTCAGGGCTACCGACAATACCAAACTCTCGGAAATCTACTCCGAGATAAACAAGATGGAGAAGGCCCGTACCACCATCGACAGTTTCCCCATATACAAGGAACTGTTCGACAGATATGCGGTCTGGGCGCTTGTGTGTCTCCTTCTTGAAATGCTTTTGAAACTTCTGACGAGGAGGATGCCGTAATGCTGTATTTTGGAAATCCGCAGTTTTTCATCCTGCTTCTTCTGGTGCCGGTCATTCCCGTTGCGTATGCGCTTCTCAGGCGTGGCCGCATGGCAAGGATACGCAGGTTCGGTGACGAGGCCCTCGTGAAGCAGCTCATGCCGTCATGGTCCGGAGCCAAGGGCTGGGTGAGGGTGATTCTGCTCTCGCTGGCGTTCTTCTGCTTTGTGATCGGCCTGTGCAGACCCCAGGTCGGTGCCAAGCTCAGCGAGCGCGAGACCAAGGGCGCCGAGATAATGATATGTCTGGACGTTTCCAACTCCATGCTTGCCCAGGACTATTCCCCTGACCGCCTGGAGCGTGCGAAACTTGCCATCTCCCGCATCGTCGACAAGCTTGACGGCGACCGCATCGGACTCATAGTCTTTGCCGGGAATTCATTCGTCCAGCTGCCTATCACCACGGACTATGTGTCGGCCAAGATGTTCCTCAACTCCATCGACACCGGTTCCGTGCCCGTTCAGGGAACCGCCATGGGCGAGGCCATACACACGGCGGCGCGCAGTTTCAGCGCACAGAGCGAGAAGAGCCGCGCCATCATAGTGATCACTGACGGTGAGAACCACGAGGATGACCCGGTGGCAGCCGCCGGGGAAGTGGCCGCCATGGGCATGAAGGTATATACCATAGGCGTTGGAACGCTCCAGGGCCAGCCTATTCCGAGGGACGGCGAACTGATGAAGGACAAGGACGGCAACATCGTCGTCACAAGACTTGACGAGGACACATTGCGAGAGGTTGCCGAGGCAGGCAATGGCGCATATGTCCATGCCGGAAACGAGGAGTTCGGTCTGAACCCCATCATTGATGACATACGCAGGATGGAGGATGAGCGGTACAACAGTGTGGTCTTTGAGGAGTATGACGAGCAGTTCATGTATTTCCTCGGCGCGGCGCTGCTTCTGCTCGTGCTTGAGATGCTCGTAGGAGAAAGAAGGAGCAGAAGGAGGCTTTTCGAATGAGAAGATTGATTGCCATATTGACCTTTGCAGCATTGTGCCTGCCTGTCATGGCCCAGGTCGACAGGCATGAGGTGCGTGCCGGCAACAGGAAATTCAACAGGAAGGACTATGCGGCGGCTGAGATCGATTACAGGAAAGCCGTGCTCAAGGATACCTCATCGGTGGCAGGGCAGTACAACCTTGCCTCTTCACTGTACCGTCAGGAGGATTACCAGGGGGCTCAGAAGGCCCTGGATGCTGTCAAGGAAAATGCATCCGTGCACAAGAACGCTTCCGATTACCACTTCAATGCAGGCGATGTGGCCCTGCAGAACAAGGACTATGCTGCTGCCGTTGAGGCCTTCAGAGAGTCTCTGCTGAGGAATCCGGGCGACCTTGATGCCAAGGAGAACTACATCTACGCCAAGAAGATGCTCGAGAATCAGCAGAATGGCGGCGGCGGTCAGAACGATCAGAACGATCAGAGCGATCAGAACCAGCAGGACGATCAGAACCAGAATAATCAGGACAACCAGCAGAATCAGGATAGCCAGGACCAGCAGAACGATCAGGATCAGAATCAGAATGACCAGAATCAGAACGGTCAGGATCAGAACAACCAGGATCAGGACAGTCAGCAGGGCCGGCAGCCGCAGATATCAGAGCAGCAGGCCCAGCAGATGCTCCAGGCCATCCAGGCCCAGGAGAAGAAGACCCAGGACAAGGTCAACAAGGAAAAGGCCGCTCTGCTGCAGTCAAAACAAAAGGAAAAGAATTGGTAATGAAAAGAATGATGGCGATATTGACGGTTCTGGCAATTGCATTCAATGCATTTGCCCAGACCAGTCTCAAGGTGCAGGCTCCCAATCTGGTGGCGCTGGATGAACAGTTCAACGTGACCTTCGTCATTTCAGGAGAGAATGCTCCCAGTTCATTCGACTGGGCTGCGAGCGACGACTTCCAGCTTGTGTGGGGCCCTCAGAAGGGTACATCCACGTCCCTGAGCATCATAAACGGCCAGCGTACCAAGACTTCGCAGACCACCTATACCTATGTACTTCTGCCTAGGAAGACCGGCAAGTTCCAGCTTCCGTCCGCCACTGCTGTCGTCAAAGGCGAGTCTGTGATTTCCGGAAGGCACAGCATAGAGGTCGTGTCCAACGGTTCGGCTCAATCCGGCCAGGCTCAGCAAGGCCAGCAGAGCAGAGGGCAGGAGGGTGCTTCGCAGACTGCGTCAGGTGGTGCCGGCGGCGATGACATCTTCCTCCGTTTCAGTCTCAGCAAGTCAAAGGCTGTTGTGGGCGAGACGATCACGGCGACCATGAAACTCTATCAGAGGGTGAACATAGCCGGATTCGAAGACGCCCGTTTCCCTACTTTCAACGGATTCTGGAGCCAGGAGGTCATGGCTCCCACAAACATTGAGTTCAAACGTGAGAACGTAGGTGATGTCATATACAACTCGGCCATTCTCCGCTCATGGACACTCATCCCTCAGCAGGCCGGAGACATAAGGATCGACCCTGCCGAACTTGTGTGTCTGGTGAATGTCAGGGCTCCCCATTCAGGGACAGGAAGCATTTTCGACAGTTTCTTCCAGGATGATTATCAGACTGTCCGCAAGAGGGTGGCATCCCAGGCATACACGGTGCATGTCACTCCGGTTCCGGCCGGTGCTCCCGCATCATTCGGAGGCGGAGTCGGCACATTCAGGATGGATGCATCGCTCAGCCGCGACTCGCTCAAGACGCATGATGCAGCATCCATCACGGTTACCATTTCGGGAAAAGGCAACGTCGCGCTCCTTGATGCACCCAAGATCGATTTTCCTTCCGATTTCGAGGTTTATGACGTGAAGACTACCGAAACGGCCACTTCGAAGACGTTCGAATATCCTTTCATTCCACGAAGTCACGGTGATTTTGTGCTGGGACCGGTGGAGTATTCATACTATGACGTCCAGGCAGGGAAATATGTCACCCTGAAGAGTGCCGAGATGCCGGTTTCGGTGAGCCGCGGCGCAGACCTCGGCGTCCAGCAGAATGCCGGCCAGCTTGTCGCTTCGACCAATCGCAAGGATGTCAAGTCTCTGGGTTCCGACATCAGGTATATCGCAAGCGCTGTCCCTGCACTCCGCAAGAGCAGCGGGATGTTCGCCGGTTCCGGACTGTTCTGGAGTCTTGCTGCACTCCTCGCCGCCATTGCATGTGCGCTGTACTTCATCCTTCAGAAGCTCACCGCCCGCAATGCCGATGTTGCACTTAGCCGCAGACGTTCGGCAACCAAGATGGCACGCCGTCGTCTCGCTCTTGCCGGGGACTATCTGGGCAGGAACCTCTACTCCGCCTTTTATGAGGAGCTCCACAAGGCGCTTCTGGGTTATGTTTCCGACAAGCTCGGAATGGATGCCACTGACATGAGCAAGGAAAACATACTCTCCCGGCTCATCGAGAAGGGTGTTTCCGAGGGCGTTGCATCTGATTTTGTCTCCCTTCTGGATGCATGCGAGTTCGCAAGATACTCTCCTGATGCCGGGCATGATGCCATGAACAGCCACTACGAGAGCGCTGTCTCTGTCATATCAACCATGGACGAAAGCATGAAAAAATACCGCAAACCTTCATCTGCGGGCAAGCTTGCGGTTCTTCTTGCCGCAGTGCTTGCGATGCCGGCGACGCTGTCCGCCGCTTCGCTCCCTGCAGCCGACTCGCTCTGGAATGCTGCTGCACAGGCCTACGCCGAGAGCCGCTGGGATGATGCCCTCCGGAACTGGGAGGCTGTGGCGGATCTCGGTCTCGACGCTTCCGAGCTGCAGTACAACATAGGCAATGCCCACTTCAGAAACGGAGAGCTTGCCGAATCCATAATTGCATACGAAAGGGCCCTGAAGCTTGACCCTTCAAACAAGGATGCCAGATTTAACCTCGAATTCGCCAACTCGCAGATTCAGGACAGGATCGAGGCCGTCCCCGAATTCTTCCTCAAGACATGGTTCCGGGAAGCCAGGCGTATCCTTTCCACAGATATGTGGGCGCTTGTGTTCCTGCTGCTGTTCGCCGCAGCACTGGGAATGGCTCTCCTTTTCCTGCTGGGTTCTTCAGTTGCGGCAAGGAAAGCCGGGTTCTTCGCATCTCTGGCGCTCTTTGCCTGCTGCACCTGCGCACTTCTTTTCTCTCTTGCGGGCAGGAAGGATGCCATCAGTGCCGATGAGGCCATAGTTGTCAGAGCCGTGTCTTCAGTCAAGAGCTCTCCGGCCAGAGAATCGGCAGTTGACCTCTTTGTCCTGCACGAAGGCACGAAAGTCAGGATTCTCGACAGTGTGTCGGACTGGAGCAATATCGAGCTTTCGGACGGCAGACAGGGATGGATGAGATCATCCGAACTTGGCGTGATTTGATATTTTTTGGTGAAATATTGTACTTCTTCCGAAAAATTATATATCTTTGCGTGGTTATTTGGCGTTTTTGCTCCGGCATCGCCAGCAGTAAGTTGATAGTTACAACTAATATTAGTATTTATTTATGAAAAAATTTTTCGTTATCGCAGCTCTCCTTATCAGTGCAGCTTCATTTGCACAGGAGACTAACAGGGATGCTAACGGCAACAAGCAGTATGGCCCCTATGAGACAAACAAATTCTTCGACAACTGGTTCATCCAGGTAGCTGGTGGTCTCAACCATGATCAGGATCACCTCACCGAGCTCTTCAAGGGTGAGAAAGGTTTCAAGCAGGGTATGGGCCTCAACGTTAAGGCTAACCTCGGTAAGTGGTTCGATCCTTGCTATGGTGCACGTATCGGCTGGACCGGTCTTGTAAACGGCAAGCTCGTAGAGGGAACTGGCGCAGAGTTCGCTACCTCAAAGAAGAATGGTGCTCAGTACAACTACATCCACGCTGACGGTCTCGTAAACTTCAGCAACCTCTTCGGTGGCTACAAGGAGACCCGTTGCATCAGCTTCGTAGGTTACCTCACCGCTGGTTACGCATTCCAGGACAAGATGGTCAATGTTGAGGAGCGCTCTTTCGCAGCTGGTCTCGGTCTTGAGATTCCTATCCGTCTCGGTGGCGTTGTAAGCATCGTTCCCGCAGTAGAGTGGGTTGGCATGCGTGCACAGGTATTCAATGGTGAGTGCTTCGGTGGTGTTGCTTCTGCAACTCTCGGCCTCAACTTCAACCTTGGCAAGAACAACTGGACCCGCAAGTCTACCACCCTCGCAGCAGCAGGTGCAGCTCTCGCAGCAGCTGAGGCAGCAGCTAACGCTCTCCGCGCTCAGAACGAGAAGCTCGCAGCAGATGCTGCAGCAGCTGAGGCAGCCAAGAACGCTCTCGCAAAGGAGAACGAGGCTCTCCGCAAGGAACTCGAGGCTCTCCGCAACGCTCCCAAGTGCAACGCTGTTGATCTCGCTGAGAACCCCATCGTTGCTTACTTCGAGATTGGCAAGGCTACCCTTTCAGAGAAGGAGCTCGCACACCTCGACTATCAGGTTAAGACCGCTCTCGCACAGAACGCTGGCCAGAAGCTCGTCATCACCGGTAAGGCTGACGCAAAGACTGGTTCTAAGTCACTCAACGAGAAGCTCTCTAAGAAGCGTGCTGATTACATCTTCAACCTCCTTACTGGCAAGTATGGTCTCAACGCAGACGACTTCACCGTTACCAACGAGGTTGTAGCTGGTTCAAGGTCAGCTCTCGATCGCGCAGGCGTCATCAGCAAGTAATTGAATTTACTTAAATATTGAAGAGCTCCGCAAACCGGAGCTCTTCTTTTTTTTGTCTATATTTGTGTCATGTACAGTCACGAAGAGTATCAGTCGAGGATACACGATCTGTTTGAACGCCATCAGAGTGTGCAAAGTGTCGGCTTCACATCTGATGCCTATAAACCTGGCCTGGAGGGGATGAAGGCCCTCGCAGCTTCATTGGGAAACCCTCAGGAAAGTTTCCGCTGCATTCATGTCGCAGGTACCAACGGCAAGGGATCTGTCTGTTCCATGATTGCGGCAGGTCTTGCCGGCAATGGTTTGAAAGTCGGTCTGTACACATCTCCGCATCTTCTTGACTTCAGGGAGAGAATCAAGATCGTGGATGGGGATTCTTTCAGTATGATTCCTGAGTCTGATGTCTTGAATTTCCTTGATTCAGCGGATCTGGAAGGACGTTCATTCTTTGAGGTGACGACGGCCATGGCTTTCTGGTGGTTTGCCGTATCCAAGGTTGATTATGCGGTGATCGAGGTTGGCCTCGGGGGATTGCTTGACAGTACCAATATCGTATCACCGAAATTGTCTGTCATAACCAGTATCGGCCTGGACCATTGCGCCATCCTTGGCGCTACGAGATCTCTGATTGCCGCTCAGAAGGCAGGGATTTTCAAACCTGGCGTACCGGCGCTGGTCTGGGGGCATGATCCTGAAACAGACCCTGTATTCGTGAAACTCGCCTCCGAAACCGGTTCCAGACTTTATTTCGCCGATGACTGGCCGACACCACAATCTGCCATCTCTGACATCGAAGGACCTTGCAGTCTTGTCAACTCAAGGACGGTCAATGCTGTTTTCGACATTCTTGGACTCCAGTGCAACCGTGACAGCCTTAGCCGGGCTGGTCGTGTAACAGGCTTTCATGGGCGTTGGGAACTCGTGCATACGGCACCTGACGTCATCTGTGACATAGGTCACAATCCTCCTGCGCTCAAACTTGTCTTTTCCAAGCTCGAGGCATTGGGCCGTCCGCTTGTAATCGTATACGGGGTGATGGCAGACAAGGACCTGGACGGCATTTCGTCTCTGCTGCCTTCTTCTGCAGAGTATGTGCTCGTGTCTCCGGACACAACCCGTGCTTTGCCTGCAGCAAGACTTGCCCTTCGTCTTTCTGAACTGCGCCCCGATCTTCATACAACGTGCTCTGATAGCGTTGCCGACGGGGTTCAGGCGGCTCTGCGGGCCGCTGAATCATTGGAGAATCCTCTTGTCTTTATCGGTGGCAGTACTTTTGTAGTATCCGAGGCATTACTATATTTGAAAAACAACTGTGCAGTATGAAACGGTTAACTTTTCTGATTGCATTTATTGCGTTGACTTTTGCAGGTACAATGAACGTCATGGCAGATTCAAATGATAACAAAGGCCGAGCTTTGACTTCCCTCTGGAAGGAGTTCGATCAGGCTCAGAAGTCTGACAAGCCCAAGACCCAGCTTGAGGTCCTTGGCCGCATCAAGGCCGAAGCTGTCAAGCAGAAACTGCCGTGGGATTTCTATGAAGCGGCTTCCCTTTCTGTAGATGTCCGTACCAGAATCAGCTGGAAGGATAGCAAAGATGCCTCGGATGATTTCAGGAAGGATGTTCTGGAATATGGCGAGCCCATTGTGGTTGCCTCTTACTATCTTTCACGCGGTGATCTGTCCGCTGCATACCGGTTTGCCGCTGAGAACAGGAAGAAACTCGAGGCCGGCCGCCACTCCGCGTTCTATGGCCGACTGGGACTCATGTCGAATCTCGCATACGGCCCGTACCTTGAGAATCATACCAGGAACGATTATGAATTCGTGCTCTGGTCCCTATTCGCGCGTTCCTTCAAGGATGCTGACGAGGAAGTGGACAGCATGGCAAAAGACCGGTATCCGCAGGAAGCCTTTGTGCGTTTTACCCGTGCACAGCGTGTGTACGATTCAACACGCGAGGATGTCTTGAAGGCGATAGCCAAAGACTGCTCCGGCAAAGCTGCTGCCATGCTTCCCAGAGAGCTCCTTCTGTCGCTCGAGTTCAACAGATTGAGCAATGACAGCAAGACAAGTTCAAAGGAATTCTCCGATTTCCATTCCAAGTGCAAGGCCTTCATCGATGAGCGTTCGAAGTTCAAGGGAAATGAGGCCGAGATAGCAGCCTGCTGTACCGGCGTGGACAATCTTGTCAAGACACTTGAATCCAAGGAAATACAGCTCAGCGTGTCAAAGGGTGAGCTGACAGCACGCCTGAGGAATCTTGGAAAGGTCCAGGTCCAGGTGCTGCAGGACAAGAAATCGGTGTGGAGCATCATGCTGTTCAACAAAGACAACAGCTTCTATGTGATGGATGAGCTGAAGACCCAGATCCCGTCCACCCTGCAGGATGGTGCATATGAAATCAAATGTTCCAGCGGCAAGATAGTCGAGACTGTAAACTATAACAAGTACACTCTGTCGATCTCCACGAAGAGGGATGCCCGGGGTCATGCAGTCTATGTTGCCGATTACATGACAGGAGAACCGCTGAAGGCCTGCAAGCTGGAACTTGTTGACGTATCCGACAGGGTGGTCGCAGAATCTCAGGTAGAGCTGGACGGTTACACTTATCTCCCTGCGTCTTTCAATTCCCTTGTTTCAAACAAGAAGGCGAATCTCAGCGTCCGTGCCGTTTGCAATGATGGCCGGAACATCCGCCGCAGCCGCTCTGTCAGCCTGGACCGATGGTACACGCCACAGGCTGTTTCCGAGAATCCCGGCTCGAACGATTTCCAATATGCCGAGGTCCTCACCGACCGCTCTGCATACAAGCCGGGGGAGACCCTGAAGTTCAAGGTCGTTCTGTATGAAGGAAGATACGAATACAAGGCAAGCCCGGCCGGCAAGACGGTCACCGTCGTGCTGTGCGACATGGATAACAAGGAGATAGGTCGCAAGTATCTCTCAGTGAATGAGTTTGGCTCAGCCGCAGGGGAATTCGCCCTCGAAGGTATCGAAAAGGGTGGAATGTTCCAGCTCCATGCATTTGACGGAGCCCGCAAGCCCCTTGGCGACAAGGCCGTGAGAATCGACCAGTTTGTCCTCCCGTCATATGAACTTGTCTGGGACAAGTCCGACTGCTTCTATCTGCCTGGCGAGACCATAAACGTTTCAGGTACCGTGAAGGCATACTCCGGACACAATCTTTCCGGAGCCAAGGTGGAGTATGTGGTCAAGCGGTATTGGAACGAGTGTGCAAGTGGCACGGTGGCAGTCGGCGACAATGGCAGGTTTGGAATCAATTTCGTGGCCTCCGACGACAACTGGGCATATTATAACATAGAGGTGAAGGTTGTGGATGCGACCGGGGAGACTCTTGAATTCAGCAACACAGCGTATTCAGGCAAGGATATCCCTCTTGGGATCGAACTGACCAACAGCACCAAAGGCCGATGCAGCCTTGGCGTCACCGACCACATGGCATCATCTCTTCTTGGTGCCGGCAGTGCGAAGGTGAAGATAAATGTAGCTGACGGCGATGACCGACAGCTCACGCATCCATCGTTGAAGATAGAGTACAAGCTCAGAAGCGGGTCAAAAGTCCTTGCCGGCGGGAAGGCCCTGCCTGGAGACACTGTCGAGATCGACATGTCCGGGATGCCTTCCGGTCAGTATGAGTTCTGTGCTGAAGCCAGGGCGAAAGGCCCTCAGGGTGAATATTCAAGCACGCAGTACCTGAATATCATCAAGGTTGCCGATGAAGACACGGCCTTGTCCTTCGATTCCGAGGCTTTCTTCAAGGAGATCCGCAGTGACGACATCGCCCTGCAGGTCGGTGCCACCAACGGCCCCACCTGGGCTGTGGTCGAACTCTATGGCTCCGGAGACGAGCTCCTTGAGAAGAAGATGGTGAAACTGAGCGGAGAGAAGGGCAAGCCCGGTTCGCTCCAGACAGTGCGATTCCCGTACAAGGCAAGTTATCCCAGTTCGGTAAGGTTGCGTGTCTTCTGGTTCAAGAATGCTGGCAGCAGGAGCTACAGCATGTATGTGAACAATGAAGAGAAGAGAAGTTTCCTGCCCATCGAATTCACGAGATTCCTTGATACTACGGCTCCAGGCCATGAATATACATTCAGCATCAGGACCGATGCCGGCGTCGAGTGTGCCGCCACCGTCTACGATGTGAGCACGGAGACGGTGATGCCAAACCGCTGGTCCCGTGTCATCGCGCCCGGCAAGCCTTCGCCCACCGTTTCATACGATGAGGCCTGCGGCACCAATGATTCAGGATATTCCATCTCCACAAAAGGCATGGGCCGCATGGTGATGAAGAACAGCGCAACCGTACTCAATGCGGAAATGGCGTCAGTGGAAGAGGATGCTGTCATGTATGAAGCGGCACCTGTGGGAAATGCCATGGATGAGAGTCTTTCATCTGACGGGAATGCTGCCCCGGCCGTCCGCGAGGATTTTGCCTCGACTCTTGCATGGGAACCTTTCCTCCGTTCGGACAGAAACGGTGTCATCAACTTCACCTTCAGGACGAACGACAAACTTTCCCGATACTATGTGCAGCTCTTTGCACATGACAGGGACATGCGCACAAATGTCCTTTGTGGCGAGATGACTGTCACGCTTCCTGTCAAGGTCTCTGTCGTGGAGCCTCAGGGGCTGTACAGGGGAGACCGATATGTGGTACGTGTCAGCGTTGCCAACAGCTGCGACAAGAAAGTTTCGGGAAAACTGAACGTCAGGTTCATCGACGGCGACGACTATAGGAACGGCAAGACCATCATGTCCAGGAATACTCGTCTGAGCGTTCCTGCACGCGGGAATGCCTCATCCTCGGTAGAGCTCAAGGCTGTCGGTGACATCAGCAAGCTTGGAATGCTCATCAGCTTCGATGCGGATGACAAGCAGTTCGGCTCCGATGCCGTATTCGTGTCCGTTCCTGTATCCGTTCCCGTCCAGACCATCACCGAGGCACATTCGGCAATAATGCATCCCGACGATGACCGCACCGAGCTTGAGAACATGCTGCGCTCGATGTTTGTGAACTCCGACGGCCTGGAAGCCGACATGCGTGAGATCTCCATACGCCAGCTGCTAGGTGAAGCCCTCCCCAAGAGCATAGAGCCCGAGTCTGACAATGTCCTTGCCCTGACCGATGCCCTGTATGCAAGGCATCTGCTTTCGAAACTCGGAGGCGGTCAGTTTGACAATTCGGAGATCGAGTCGAAGATCAGGGCATGCCACAACTCCGATGGCGGTTTCGGCTGGTTTGAGGGTATGAAATCATCGTCAGTCGTGACCACGGTGGTGCTTGAGCGCTTTGCTGCCATGGGCAAAAAGTTCGATGGCCTTGAATCGGCGGTCCGTTTCCTTGACCTTGCCCAGTTGGGGTCAGCCCGCCTGCCCTATTGGTGCGGAGGAATCGATGACGCAAAATATATGTACGTGCGTGCCATGTATGCGGACGTTCCCTTCAATACCAGGGGGCTTGATCCCGAGAGACTGAAGGCCTTCCGCAAGTATGCCAAGGATTATCTTGTCCCTACCGATGGGCGAGGCCTCGAAGGCCGTATCCTCGAAAAGGCACGCCGCCTGCTGACTCTTCGAACCCTTATGGCCACCTCGGCCGGGGAGTCGCTTTCAAAGAGCTGGGGCGTGGCTTCTGTGTCCAAGCTCGCATCGTCCCTGAAGGCCGACACGGAGTCGCTGTTCGAGTATGCCGTCGAGCACAAGTGTGGCGGATGGTATTTCCCCAATGCGGTGATGCCGTTCCGTGGCCTGCTTGAGAGCGAGCTGTATGCCCACTCTCTGCTCTGCGACCTGCTTTCCACAACCGGGCGCCGCGACATGGCTGACGGAATCAGACTCTGGATGATGGTCCAGAAGGAGACTCAGCAGTGGGATTCCGACCCTGCCTACATCCAGGCCCTGAATTCGGTGTTCCATGGCGGGGAGGATATCCTTGCCACGAAGGTCATGGCCCTTTCGGCGACAGTCAAGCTGCCTTTTGCCGGGATTCAGCCCTCCGGCAACGGGTTTACGCTTGAGCGCAAGTACTTTGTCCGCCATGAGGACGAGGAGTGGAAGGAAATGCATGATGGCGATGTCCTGACTGTCGGTGATGCCGTACGGGCGGACTATTGCATCTGGAGTGAGGAGAATCGGAGCTTTGTGCGTCTGAACGTGCCACGTCCTGCATGCCTGCGACCTGAAAACCAGCTCTCCGGACGCTACGGCTGGTGGATGAGCCCTTTGCGTGCCGACGGATGGTATGTGTTCACCCCTCAGGCTTACCGTTGCGTCAAGGCCGACAGGACCGAGTACTGGTTCGACTCATATCCCGAAGAGCATACAACCATTTCGGAAATGTTCTTCGTGACTCAGGAAGGGTCGTTCCAGAGTGCCGTTCCCGAGATAGAGTCGCTGTATGCTCCCCATTACAGGGCGAATGCAGCCGGGACCGCACCCATGAGGGCAGAATGATACGATATTCAAAAAATCGTTATATTTGTCATCAATGACGGCAGAACTGGTATCCAGATACATAATTGATGGCGTCCCTCAGGACCTTACACCCGCAAGGCTGCTTGCGGGCGTGTCCGTTGACGGACAAGGGCAGGATATCCAGGATGGTTCCGGAATCATCATAGACGAGTCTCTTGACCTTCCGATAGAACTTCACGACTGGAAGGTTTCCAAGGTGGACGAGTATTCCGCTCTTGTGGAAGGCGCCGAAAGGCATCTGCCCCCTACATTTGCCGGCACCTATTCCAGGCAGAGGGTCGCTTCGGCTCTTATCGATGCCGTATGGCGCAAGGGCCATTTCAGACTCGAGGATCTTGCTGTCCGTCCTGAATGGAAATGGAATACTTCAGGCGTCGGGTCCAACGCGTCCTTCTATGAAAGCGTGAGGGAACTGGCCGACTATTGTGATGCTCTTGGAGTCAAGGTCTCATCGTATTCGCACTCGATTTCCACAAAGCCCTCCGAACTGAAGGTCAAGGCTGTGACGGGAAATGTCGATGATGCGGGTACCATGTTTGATGACCCTTCCGGCAAGAAGGTCAGGATGGAGCAGGGCCGCGCATGTCCTTCGAATCTGGAACCGGATCCCCACAGCTGGCTTGTGTGGGTCCCTTTCGACACTTCGGATTTCCGGCTTGGAGGGTCCCTTCTGGCGCAGACCATGCATCTTTGCGGTGGCGCCGGACCGCAGATAGTCGATGCCGACTACTTCATGGACTGTTTCGAGGTCGTACGGGAACTTGTGGAGGATGGAATCATACTTTCCGGTGTCACTGTCGAGGATGGCGGGCTGCTCAAGGCGGTCAAGCGCCTTTGCGATGGCGGACCGGGAGCATGCATCAATCTGTCCGATGCCTTGAGGGCGTATGAGGAGAACAATGTGGTCCGACTGCTTTTTGCTGAGATTCCGGGCGCCCTTTTCCAGATTTCCGATTCCGACTTCGATTACATAGATGCCGAGTTCCTGCTTCAGGACGTGGCATACTTCCCGCTGGGCCATCCGAATACACGAAGCTCGGCTGTGCGCGTGAAAGCCTCGGCCAAGAACAGTATACAGACCATACTCGAATCCCTCATGCAGAATGCAGAAGGGGAGGATTAACACTGACTTATATGCCAAAGACATTTGTGCTGGACACCAACGTCCTCCTGCACGACCACAAAGCTATCCGACATTTTCAGGATAACAACCTTGTCATTCCCATCGCCGTGATCGAGGAGATCGACAAGTTCAAGAAGGGCAACGACGCCCTTGCTTTCAATGCCCGTGGTTTCATGCGCGACATCGACCGCATCACTGAGGGCAAGAGATTTGGAAAGGATGGAGTCCGTATAGGCAAGGACCTGGGCTTCATCAAGATAGAACCCAACCATCCGTTCAGTCCGGAGTACCGAGACCTTTTTCATGATGATATCCAGGATCACAGGATCCTTGCCACGGCCATGTGGGTGAGGGATAACAATCCCGACCGTTTCGTCGCCCTCGTGACCAAGGATGTCAACCTCAGAATGAAAGCCAAGGCTGCCGGAATGGAGGTTCAGGATTATCTGACCGACAAGATGGAGGAGGAGAAGATAGAGAACGCACAGAAGGAGGTCCAGTCGAGGACCCTTTCTGCGGAACTGCTCCAGCAGCTTGCCTATGGCCCCGAGACTGCTCTGGAATGGAAGTCCGTGCAGTCGGACAGGCCCGTGCCGAACCAGCTTTACAAGTTCAGCTGGGAGGGCGGCAAAGGTGATGTGGTTGTGGCAAGGTACGATGCGGACCGCGACAGGATAGTGCTTGTGAAAGCGAAGGAAGCATACGGGATACGCCCCCGCAACGATGAGCAGAAGATGGCTCTTGATGCCTGCCTGAACCCGAAGGTCGAGCTGGTGTCCCTCACTGGCGGCGCAGGAACCGGCAAGACCCTTCTTGCCCTGGCCGCTGCGCTCGAGCAGGAGCGTTATTACGACCAGATTGTGATCTCCCGTCCTACCGTGGTGCTGGGCAATCAGGACATAGGATTCCTTCCGGGCGACCAGAAGACCAAGATGAGTCCCTTCCTGCAGCCGCTCATGGACAACCTGAATGTCATCAAGGACCAGTTCAAGCCCAATTCGCGTGAGGCTCTCAAGATCGAGGGCATGCTGAAGGAGGACCGCCTCATAATAGAGCCGCTTGCCTACATCCGCGGCCGTTCGCTGGGCAGATGCTATTTCATTATAGATGAGGCCCAGAATCTTACGCCTCATGAGATGAAGACGATTATCACCCGTGCGGGCGAGGGAACTAAGATGGTGTTCACCGGAGACATATTCCAGATCGACCAGCCATACCTGGACCAGTGGAGCAACGGACTGACCCACCTTGGCGACAAGCTGGCCGGCCAGAAGCTGTTCCAGCACGTGTTCCTGCGCAAGGGAGAGAGGAGCGCTCTTTCAGAACTTGCCGCAAAATTGTTATAATCAGAAATTTATTGTAAATTCGCGGCGCGAAAATTAAAGATATAGATAAAAGCAATGTTCGAAACTAAGAAAAGAGTCTATCGTTTCGGTGGAAAGACCGCCGAGGGCGATGGCGCAATGCGTGAGCTCCTTGGAGGAAAGGGAGCGAACCTGGCTGAAATGAGCCGTCTCGGAATGCCTGTTCCCGCAGGTTTCACTATCACAACAGAGTGCTGTGCAGAGTATTATGAACTCGGCGGTGGCTATACCGATGAGCTCAAGGCCCAGGTGGCAGAGGCTCTTGCTGCAACAGAAGCAATCATGGGCAAGAAGTTCGGTGACGAGAAGGATCCTCTTCTTGTAAGCTGCCGTTCAGGTGCCCGCAGCTCTATGCCCGGCATGATGGATACCATCCTCAACATCGGTCTTTGCTCTGCAACTCTTCCCGGCATGATCGAGAAGACAGGCAATCCCCGTTTCGTATACGATGCATACCGCCGTCTCATCATGATGTACTCAGACGTTGTGATGGAGAAGGCAGAAGGTATCGAGCCTGCAGATGGCCAGGGCATCCGCCAGCAGCTTGACCGCATGATGGCAGAGCTCAAGGAAGCAAAGGGCTACAAGTCAGACACCGAAATCACAGCAGAGGAACTCAAGGAGCTTTGCGAAAAGTTCAAGATTCGCGTAAAGGAAGTTCTCGGAGTTGAATTCCCTGATACCGCCGAG
The DNA here is from genome assembly GCA_018065985.1 of Candidatus Cryptobacteroides choladohippi. Taxonomy (GTDB): domain Bacteria; phylum Bacteroidota; class Bacteroidia; order Bacteroidales; family UBA932; genus Cryptobacteroides; species Cryptobacteroides choladohippi. Next base: position 2,289 of record JAGHSF010000017.1, on the reverse strand, counting down.
GCTCAGCTTTGGGGCTCTATCGGTGGCGTGTTCAAGAGCTGGAACGGAAAGCGTGCAATCGCTTACCGCCGCATCGAGAAGATTCCCGATGACTGGGGCACAGCAGTGAACGTGCAGTCAATGGTATTCGGTAACATGGGCGAGACCTCGGCTACCGGTGTTGCCTTCTCACGCAACCCTGCATCCGGAGACAACAAGTTCTACGGTGAGTGGCTCATCAACGCCCAGGGCGAGGACGTGGTTGCAGGTATCCGTACCCCCAACCCTCTCAACGAGGCTACCAAGACCGAGCACAACGCTCATCTTCAGTCTCTCGAACTTGCAATGCCCGAGGTTTACAAGGAGCTTGACGACATCCGCGTCCGCCTTGAGAACCACTTCCACGATATGCAGGACATCGAGTTCACCATCCAGGACAAGAAACTCTATATGCTTCAGTGCCGTATCGGCAAGCGTACCGGTATCGCTGCACTCCAGATGGCAATGGATATGCTCGGCGAGGGCATGATCGACGAGAAGACCGCAATCATGCGCGTCTCTCCTTCCCAGCTCGACGAGATTCTCCATCCTATCCTCGACCCCGCTTCAGAGAAGAAGGCAAGCGTGATCGCAAAGGGTCTTCCCGCATCTCCCGGTGGAGCAGTAGGCCAGCTCGTATTCACTTCAGAGGCTGCAATGGAAGCAGCTGCTGCAGGCAAGAAGGCCATCCTCGTCCGTGAGGAGACCTCTCCCGAGGATATCGAGGGCATGCGCGCTTCAGCAGGTATCCTTACCACCCGTGGAGGTATGACCTCTCACGCTGCACTTGTTGCACGCGGCTGGGGCAAGTGCTGTATCGTAGGTTGCGAGGCCATGAAGATCAACTTCGACGCCAAGACAGTTCGTTTCAGCGAGAATGGTCCTGAGTACAAGGAGGGAGACTGGTTCTCACTCAACGGAAGCAAGGGCTACGTATATGCCGAGAAGATCGAGACCATGGACGCAAGCGAGAATCCTCTCTTCATCAAGTTCATGAGCATCGTTGACAAATATCGCCGCCTCGGAATCCGCACAAATGCAGATACACCCGAGGATGCAGCACGTGCACTTGCATTCGGAGCAGAAGGCATCGGCCTCTTCCGTATCGAGCACATGTTCTATGGCAAGAACTCTGAGACTCCTCTTGCAAAGCTTCGCAAGATGATCATGAGCGACACAGACGCTGAGCGCAAGGCCGCTCTCGACGAGCTCGAGCCCTTCATGAAGGCTGCCATCAAGAGCACCCTCAAGATCATGGACGGCAAGCCTGTTGTATTCCGCCTCCTGGATCCCCCTCTGCACGAGTTCGTACCTAAGGGAGAGGTCAAGGAGAAGGAACTTGCCGATGAACTCGGCATCTCAGTCGAGGAAGTCGAGAAGAGAGGTGAGAGCCTCAAGGAGGTCAACCCTATGATGGGTCTCCGTGGCGTCCGTCTCCATGTCGCTTATCCTCTCATCGCCGAGACTCAGTACCGTGCAATATTCACAGCTACAGCCGAGCTTCAGGCAGAGGGCTTCCACCCCATCCCTGAAATCATGATCCCTGTTACCGTCTCAGCCCGCGAGCTCGAGTTCCAGAAGGCATATTGCGAAAGGATCCGTCTCGAGGTTGTTGCACGTACCGGTCAGACTCTCGACTACAAGTTCGGTACAATGATCGAGATTCCCCGCGCAGCCCTCACAGCTGACCGCATGGCCCGTACCGCAGAGTTCTTCTCATTCGGTACCAATGACCTTACTCAGATGACCTTCGGCTTCAGCCGCGACGACGTAGGTGCATTCATGGGCAACTATCTTGGCAACAAGATCCTTGACGCCGATCCGTTCCAGACCATCGACACCAAGGCAGTAGGCAAGCTCGTCGAGTACGGAATCCAGGGTGGCCGCAGCAAGCGTCCCGACCTCAAGTGCGGCGTCTGCGGTGAGCACGGTGGAGATCCTGACTCAGTCTTCTTCTTCAACAAGATCGGTCTTGACTACGTGAGCTGCTCACCTTTCCGCGTTCCTATCGCACGCCTTTCAGCAGCACAGGCAGCAATCTCTCAGAGCAAGTAAACTTGCTTGTCGCAATAAGAAGGGGCTGACCAATAAGGGTCGGCCTCTTCTTTTTTATGAGCGGAGCTCCGCAGCGGCAGCAGCTTGCATCTGAGAGGACTCCGCTCACTTCGTTCGCTCCGGCCCCTTCCACCGTTTCCTGCGTCCCGCTGACGCGGAACTTGTCTCCGGCGGACCCTTCCCCCTCCCCGTGGCCGGGGGTGGCCACGCCTCTCA
>JAGHSF010000068.1 GCA_018065985.1 Candidatus Cryptobacteroides choladohippi | reverse complement strand
AGGAAAGGCATAATGGTCTGCTCGGTGGCGATGATCACTCCCTTGCGGTAGGACTCGTCGAACAGGGACGGCTCCTTGGCCAGGACTGCCTGGAACGCCGAATCGATGGGCATGAACATTATGACGTAGTCGGCGAAACGCCTGCCTTTGTCTATCTTGCGGGAGTACTCCTTGACGGTGAGTTCCTCGATGTGCTTCCTGACGCTTGCGAAGTGTTCTTCGAGGAATTTTTCCTTTTCTGCGGGATCTTCGGCGTTGGTGTAGTTCACGAATGCGGTGAGCGATACCTTGGAGTCCACTACAAGGTCTTTCTGCTCCATCCCGTCGCGGAAGTGGAACACGAAGTCAGGACGGCTCCTGTCTTCGTTGGCAACCTCCCTGTCGTAATGTTTCCCCTTTACGAGGCCTTCCCTGGCGAGAATGTCCTCGAGCATGTGCTCGCCCCAGCCTCCCTGGACCTTCGGCCTGCTCGTGAGCGCGGTGGACAGTTCATCGGCCTTGGCGCCGATGCTGGAGGTCTTTTCCTCAATGTCCTTTACGGCGTGCGCGAACTGCTCCTTGAGCTCCGTGTTGCTCTTCAGGTGGTCCTTGGCGTTGTCCGTCATCGCCTTCTGCATCTTCTCGATGCTCTCCTTCAGAGGGTTCAGAATCTCGTCCATACTGCTGCGGTTCCCTTTGCTGAGGGATTCCTCGCGGTCTTTGAGTATCTTCTCCGTCTCGGCGGTCATAGTTGCCTTGACCGATTCGAGCTGGCGCTTGAGATCCTCTTCGTGGACGCGCTTGAGCTCGGAGAGCGACTCCCTGTAGGCCTCGTCCTTGTCCTTGAGGCGCTGCTCGTCACTTTCGAGGCGTCCTTCGAGCACCTTGATCATGCTGTTCTTGAGGGACCATATAATAATACCACTTATAGCGGCCCCGACTGCGGCGGCCGCTATAAGGTAAAGGATGAATTCTCCAGAAAGGGTCATTTATTCTGCTGCAGGGGTTATTTTCGCACTGACTGTTGCGATAGCCTCTTCTGCAGGTGCATATCCAGCCTCAAGTGACATCTGGTAGTATTTGAGAGCCTGCTGATAAAGGGACTGCTGCATTACGGCAAGTTTCTTCTTGTTGTTGCTCCAGGTTACCTTCGGAGAGGCATCACCGATTTCTTCAAGGTCTGCTCCGGCGTCGAAAAGGGACTTGGCCTGCTTTGCTACAAGGGCTTCAAGCTCCTCTTTCTGCTTGCTGATGGTCTGGACCTGGCTGTCGATGGTGTTCTGCTGTGTCTTGATGGTCTGGTTCTTGGTCTCTATCTCGGCCTTGAGGCTTGTGATTTCGGCTTCCTGCTTTGCAACGACTTCCTTGAAGTTGTCTATGACTTTCTGGAATTCCTTGCTCCTGCGGATGTTGGAAGAGTTGGCCTGCTCGAGGCTGGAGATCTTCTTGCGGATGGCAGCGATGCTCTCGGAGATGTTGTTGGCCTGGGACATGGCTGCGTTGCCGTTCTCGAGGTCTTCCTTGAGGGCTGTGGTCCTGCCGGCGATGGATGCGAGCTCGCTCATGATGTCGCTGAGCTCTTCGTTCTGCTGGAGAGTCATGGCCTTGAGCTCGTTTTCACTGTCGCGGCTGGTCGAGAGCTGGGTCTCGAGGGCTTCGATGGTGCTGTTGCTCTCCTTGATGGTCTTGTTCTGCTTTACGCAGAATATGGCTGCTGCAGCGATTACTACAGCTGCAATGATTGCTACTACAAAACTTGAGTTTTTCATAATGACTTTATTTATTTAATCAGTGAACAAATATACTATTTTTTGTAATTTCGCGAATATGAAAAAAGTAATTGTTATTGCTGTGGCAGTCGTGCTCGCTGGAGCGATGCTGCCTCTGTCCGTCGCAAAGCTTAAGTCTTACGACAGGACTGTTGACGTCAAGGGTCTGTGCGAGAAGGAAGTAAAGGCCGACAAGGTCATCTGGCCCCTTACCTACAAGGTGATGGGAAATGACTTGAGCGCCGCTCTGTCCGAGGTTGACGCCGACAACGAGAGAATCATGTCTTTTCTTCGCAAGGGCGGAATCGCCGATGCCGATATCACTGTGAAGGCACCTGTGATTTCTGACAAGTATGCCAATGAATATGGCAACAATGACCGCGTCTACCGCTATCTGTGCACCTGTGTCATAACCGTCTGCACTTCCGAGGTGGATAAGGTGCTTTCTCTCCAGACAGGTCTTTCGGAGTTGATGAAGGGCGGTGTGGTGCTGACTGCGAACGACTGGGAGAACCAGACCCAGTATAAGTTCGAGGCGCTGAATGACATCAAGCCGGAGATGATTGAGGAGGCTACCGCAAATGCCCGCGAGGCTGCGAGGAAGTTCGCGCAGGATTCGGGCAGCCGTCTTGGGAAAATCAAGTCTGCAACCCAGGGTACCTTCTCCATAGAGGACAGGGATACCAATACGCCTTACATAAAGAAGGTGAGGGTTGTGACCTATGTCACCTATTATCTGAACAGGTAGGCAGCTCTTCGTTGAAGAATCTGAACATCCGGTCTTTGTAGTCGGGCGCTTCGTCGTAGACTGAGTGTCCGTAGCCGTCATACATATAGAGCTCGCATCCGAGGCGTTCCGCTATTTCCCTGCTTGAGGCGCCTCCGAGGGTGTTGTCGTTGTTTGAGCCGATTACCAGGACAGGACATTTGACGCGGTCGAGTTCGTCATAAAGGTTGAAGCTGGTGCAGGCACTGGTCCCGATGATGAAACGGCGAAGGTCGTTGGGGGAGACCATGCGAGCAATCGCTTTGACTGCAGTTTCGTTCTTTTTGAAGAATGGGGCTGAGTAGATGGTCCTGAACATATCTGTGACCAGGGCTTCGGTGTCACCCTTTTCTGCAATGGATATCCATCTGGCTGTCGTCCGCTTGCTTATTGCACTCGGCCGTGCGGCTGTCGAACCAAGCAGGGCCCTGTCTATGAGTTCGGGATGGTGTATCATCAGGTGCATCAGTATCATTCCTCCCTGGGAGTAGCCAGTAGCGCTGACTGATTTGAGCCCCAGCTTCTCCATCGCTTCCGCGGAATCTTCTCCCATCATTTCAAGTGTGTAGCCGTCGGGCATGTCCTTGAGCCGGTCGAGGAGGTAAACCGTATATCCCTGTATCTTTGGCCTGTATGCCCTTTAGATGACGTCTGCGCTGATAAGGACGGAATTCAGGCTGAGGCCCGGGAAGATGACCATGTATTTGGGCCCGTCCCCGAAAATCATGCAGTCCATTTCAC
>JAGHSF010000043.1 GCA_018065985.1 Candidatus Cryptobacteroides choladohippi | reverse complement strand
GGGAGAGGGTGGGAGCAACTTTGTATCTCAGGCTCGAGCACCCGCACCGCACTGGTGGGATGTTCTTTCCGCATAACAATTGGGTTATGTTGCTCCGTTTGATCGAGGACGGAAAACCTGAGATTTCCGCAAATATACAAAAAGTTGGAGACAGTTAGTCTCCAACTGAAATCGAACCGACTCAAATGGCAGCCGGTGACAAACCGTCACCGGTTAAAACAAACGAATGGGCTTACTACCTGAACCTCGTCTCCTTGCCGCCACGCACGCTGCCGACAATCTGACCGGCCTCGAAACGGACAGGGAAGAAGATGCCGTTGCGGGTGAAGCAGCAGCGCTCGTATTCCTTTGGAAGCACCTCGCAGCGATCTGCATATCCGATCAGATACTCGTCGAAGGCCGGCAGCAGCAGGGAAGTACCGGCAAGTTTTCCGTGGATGCGGCAGTCTTTGTGATATGCATATCCGCACCCAAGCACGAGTTCGTCGTCCACAATCGACAGGAACGCATCCCGTGCTTCACCGATATTCAGTCCGGCCCACCAGCTGAAGTCTCCAAGCGTCGCAGGGCCATGACCTCGCCAGTACATGCGTGCAAGCCTTCGCAGAGCCTCCTTCCGATCAACAGGCTCCTGCATCGGCACGCGCCCGTCCATCAGGGCATAGGTACTGTGGTTCCCACGCGCCCGTCCGCTCGTTATGAGACCGCTGTTCTCGGCGCGCCAGATGTACGCGACAAGATGCTCCCGGTCGATGGGGAAGTACTGTGCGAATGCCTCCCTCAGCTCGTCTGATGTCATGGTGTTGCCGCCCTGCAGCCATTGCCGCATAAGCTCCAGTGCATGTGCATATTCGTCCTCTCCGACCATAGTGCCGGTCTGCTTCAGGTAGCCGTCCACCTGGCGGCGGATCCGCTCACGCGAGACCTCGTTCATCCATCGCACATTCTCCGCGCATACCAGCTGCCACGTAGGCCTCATCACATGCGTGCGGATGATGGAGCCACGGTCCAGTGCCTCATCCACTTTGGCTAGTGCCTTTTCGAGCGAAGTGCACTTCATACGCATTGCAAGCGCCATCTTTGCCGCACCGAAGTTCTGCGCCTGAATCATACCCATCCACGAGAGCACCTCCTCCGGAGTTCTGTACTGAGGAGAAATCAGTTGTTGGTTCAGAGAGCGTAGGAGTGGAACGTTCATGGGTTATTTGATTAGCGGTACTGCCTGGTTCGACAAAGATATATTATTTTCTCAGACTTTTGCCTTTAAGCTCGAAGCGATGTGACGTTTTCGCCATTCTGTCGAGCAACTGCTGTCCGTCAAGGATCTTCATCCCGAAGTCATCGATTATGATAAGGTCAACATCCGCCATCTTGTCGAAGAACTTTGCAATCTTGCTCTCCAGACGTGTCAGCTGCATCCTTTCGTAAGCATTCGGTGAACCACGTCTTTCCCGTCTGATTTCGCCCCGATAACTTTGCGGACATTTATGATCCAAAGAAGTTATGTGGAAGATTGACGATTTTAGGCCCATCTACCAGAGGTTCCTGGAGAGCGGCAAGTCTGTTCGGAAGTTCTGTTCCGACGAGGGCATCGAGGAAGGCCGGTTCTATCACTGGCAAGCCAAGGTCAGAACCGAGGCAGCGAAAGGATCCGGTGAGTTCCTGCCGGTCAGCATCAACAATAGGGGCGGCAAGGTCGCCATTCTGGGTGGCAATGGTTTTGTCGGTGGCAATGCCGGTGGCAATGCCGGTGGTATCCAGCCTCTCTGCGAGATTGTCTATCCAAACGGCGTGAAGATTCGGTTCTTCCTGTACCCACATCCTACGGACATGCGCAAGAGTTTCTATACTCTCAGCGGCATCGTCACGAACCGGATGCACCGCAACATCCAGGACGGTGATGCGTTCATATTTATAAACAAGCCATGCACGAGCATGAAGATCCTGCACATGGAGTGCGGCGGTCTTGCGATCTACAACCTGAAGCTTGAACGGGTGGTTCATGGATGTGGCGGATCTTCTAGGGCCGCTTTACTACAGCCGTGATCTGACTGAACTCCTCCCCTCTGAACTCAAGCGCAAAGGTCTCATCGCATAAATCGAAGTTTCTAAGACGGAGCGATGAGATTCTTCGATTCTGGTCGTAGAAATCGGAGATTCTACAATCTTCTTGACAGTTCCTTGCTGCCGATGTGGAGACTTTTTTAAAATTCCATTATATTTGTCAGTAAACTACATAGATATGAAAAGCATTTGGAAACTTATGTCAATTGTTGCCATCTTCACCGGTCTTGCAGCATGCAAGAAGGCTCCGGTCTCTGTTCAGTCGATATCGTTGGACAAGAGTGAAGTTGAGCTTGGGGTGGGAAATAGCACTGTGCTCGTGGCCACGGTCTTGCCCGATAACGCCGATGACAAGACTGTCGTCTGGAGCACTGCCGATCCAAGCATAGTGACAGTCTCTAACGGAACCGTCACAGCCGTGAAGGTTGGAGAGACAAAGATCACGGCTACATCTGCAGGATTCACTGCGGAATGTGCGGTGAGTGTGTTCTATGATGCTCCTGCAGTTGACCTCGGTCTCAGCGTGAAGTGGGCGTCATACAATGTTGGCGCTACAAAGCCGGAGGATGCAGGCCATTACTTCGCATGGGGTGAGACTTCGGGAAAAGAAAACTATGGCTGGGCGAAGGAAGGTGATTACAAGTGGGGCGTCTATGACAGCAGCGCTTCGCCTAAATTCGGCATGACCAAGTACACAGCTTATGTTGAAGGCGGAGATGGTCTCAAGACACTCCAGCCCGGAGACGATCCTGCAACTGCGAACTGGGGCACAAAATGGCGCACGCCCACCCTCGATGAAATCAATGAGTTGCTTGACAATACAAAGTGCGAGTGGACCTGGGACGCTACCAAGAAAGGTTGCACAGTAAAAGGTCTTAATACCGGCAACTCGATTTTTCTGCCCGCAGCGGGCTATCGCTACGGTTCGGATCTTGACTATGCCGGTAGGAGCGGCAGCTACTGGTCATCGTCAGTGCACGAGTTCAGCCCGTACCGCGCGTACTTCTTCAGCTTCGGTTCGGACTACCATGGCTGGGGCCGCGACATCCGCTACTTCGGCGACTCGGTCCGTGCGGTCACAGAATATTAGCAAGTCGGAGCAAAATTTCTCCTACACGAGCTTGAGCTAAACAATAAGAGGTCGACTAAAATGACCCGAACCCCGAAAGTTAGACAAAAAACTTTCGGGGTTTTGTTATGTCAAAATTAAAGAAACATGGATATACCGATAGACTTCGGTATATGCAGATGATGGAGCAAGGGTATAGTGCGAACTACATTCATTGTCATTACGGAATTGGAGCCTCACTTCTAAAGACCCTATGGGTAAAGTATCAGAAATATGGCTATCAAGCACTCATCAAATCAAAGAACACAAGGCTTTCACCACATGAAAAGGAGAAAGCAATCAAAGACTTTGAAATAAAACATCTATCTTTGAAAGAAGTTCTGCTGAAGTACGGAATAAGCGAAACCGCATTCGGAGAATGGCGAAAGAAATACCACATAGCAGGTATAGGCGGACTATCTTTAGACAAAATCGGCAGACCTTCAAAAGAAATGGGAAGGCCCAAGAAAAAGACACTTGAAGAAATGACGGAGCTGGAACGCTTAAGGTATGAGAATGAATACCTTAAAGCAGAGAATGCGCTGTTAAAAAAAGTGAAGGCCTTAGTCGAAGAAAGGGAAAACCGTCTGCGCGAGATTGGGCGGAAGCCATCCAAGAACTAAGGCCAGAATATGATGTGGAGATTCTGCTCCGCATCAATGGGATGGCTAGATCTACATTCTATTATCACGTAAAGCGCCTCGGGGCCTCTGATGGATATGATGATATCAGGCTTCGAATACAGTCTATTTATGACAAGCATAAGGGACGTTATGGGTATAGACGCATTACGGCAGAACTATGCAATGAGGGTCTCATAATCAATCATAAAACAGTGAGGAAACTTATGTGTCAGATGGGCCTTAAAGCAAAGCGCAGGAAGCAGCACTATCACTCGTATAAGGGGAATGTAGGCAAAATAGCGCCAAATATACTGGATCGTGACTTTGCGGCCTCCAGGCCAAACCAGAAATGGACCACGGATGTGACGCAGGTCAATATACATGACCAGAAACTGTATCTATCACCAATACTGGACATGTTCAATGGAGAAATAATCTCCTACACAATATCCTCATCTCCTGACTTAAAAATGGTCATGTCTATGCTGAGTAAGGCCTTCAGAAAAGTGAAAGATACAAAAGGCATGATATTGCACTCAGATCAAGGATGGCACTATCAGCACTTAAGATACCAGCAAGCGCTTAAGGATCACGGCGTTGTCCAGAGCATGTCCAGAAAAGGCAACTGCCTTGACAACTCAATGATGGAGAACTTCTTTGGGCTTATGAAGACAGAGTTGCTATATTTGCACGACTGGTCATCAGTTGAAGAGTTTGAGAAGGAGCTCATCTCCTACATCCACTACTACAACTATGACCGTATCAAACTGAGACTAAAAGGAAAGAGTCCGGTGCAATACCGAACTCTTTACCAATAGACTTTTTAATGTTAAACCGTCCAACTTTTGGGGTTCACATCATATTGGTCAGCCCCTTCGTCGTTTTTGGGTGAGTTATTATGATCGGAGGGGCGTACCCCTCCAAACCTCCCTGGGTCGCGGTGCTCCGAGGCTGTCTCCAAACCTCCCTGGGTCGGCGTTGCCTCCGAGCGTTGAGAGATGCGGGGCCGCTATTACTCACTGGGGGCCTAATCCCCCAGACCCCCTGGGTCGCGGTGTTCCGAGGGGCCTGTGATACGCAAATGACTGAGACATAATCATTTATGTAAAAGTGGTGTGGCGGTGTATGACATCACTTTTAAGCAAAGTGCTGGCCTGTAGCAATTTACATATCACGCTTGTTGTCCCGAGAACCGAGGCATGCACCATACCTGATCCTTTTGCTATATTTGCATCCGTATGACAGTCAAAGCTACAATACTGACGGCAGCCATGATTGCTGCATTGTCTGCCCTTGCCGGCTGCGTCCGGAGGCCGTCTGCCACGGTGGAATGTTGTGTCCGGAGGCCGTCTGCCGTCACGGAGGAGCGTACAGGGAATTCTTCTTCCACAGAGAGGCGTCGGGATGTGCCCCATGCACCTGGCGATACTCTGACGCGGGATTATGTCGAGAGGGTCGGTCTGGACAGTCTTTTTCGCGTTTGTCCTGTTCCGGATGGGATCTTCGGGATGATGCTGGGCCGCTCGTACCGTGAGGGCTGTCCTGTTTCCCGCGAGTCGCTGCGCTATCTGCTGTGCCTTCACAAAGACGTCGACGGTAACATCCTGATAGGGGAGATGGTTGCATCGGAAAGGATTGCAGACGATCTGCTTGCCATATTCCGAGAACTGTATCTCAACTCCTATCCCATTGAAAGGATGCGGCTGCCGGACTATTGGGAGGCGTCAGATGAGAAGGTGATGCAGGGCAACTGCTCATCCTGCTTCAATTACCGTACGGTAGGCAATACAAAGAAACTGTCCAGGCACGCCATGGGGATGGCGGTCGATATCAACCCTCTCTACAATCCGTACTGCCATGCCGTGAATGGCAGATATGTTGTGGAACCCGCAGCAGCCGCGCCGTACGCCGACCGCACCGCTGACTTTCCGTACAGGATTGAGGCTGACGACCTGTGCGTCAGACTGTTCAAGGCGCACGGATTCACATGGGGAGGGGACTGGCGGTACAGCAAGGACTGGCAGCATTTCCAGCGATGACCGCAACCGGGCCGGCACCTGGACCGGATGCCACGTCGATCAGCGGGGGCGCTTCTTCATGCCCTTTTTCTGCCAGTGGGCAATCCCGATGAAGCTGGAGATGATGTATCCTGCATAAAGGGCGACCATGCCCCAATGTGCCTCAGAGGCGTATAGCCACATTGCCACAGAGTCGGCAACTATCCAGAGAATCCACTCCTCGATGTAGGAACGGGCCAGCCACCATGCGGCAACAATGCTCAGGATGAATGACAGGGCATCGGCGACGGGGTTCGGATCGTTTGTTCTCAGGAGGATGAAATATAGGAGTGCACCACCCAGAACGGTAATGGCTGCGCTGATGCCGAGAATCCTTTTCGGCATTTCGACAACGTGGATGTATTCGTCCTTCTCTCCGGCACGGAGTCTCTTCCATTCGATGATGCCGACCACGGCCATTATGATGAAATAGGCCTGCAGGGCGGCATTTGCCCAGAATCTGCTGGCTATGGCCATCACGAGAGCGCCTGCAGCGGTGGCTATGTCCATATACCACATATACTTGTGCTGCAGTATCTGCATGATGATGAATATCAGCCCGGTGATCAGGGTGAATATCTCTATTGCGTTCAACATCTTTACTATAGTTCTTTTCTCCAGCGGGCGAGTGGGATGTTCAGCTGCCCGCGGTATTTTGCGATGGTGCGGCGGGCCACTTTGTATCCGCGCTTCTCCATCTCGACCACCAGCTGCTCGTCGGTGAGCGGTTTATGCTTGTCTTCGGAGTCCACGCATTCCTGAAGGGCCTTCTTGAGTTCCCTGGTGCTGACCTCCTCTCCTTCGGAGTTCTCCATTCCTTCAGAGAAGAAATACTTGAGGGGGAAGATGCCGAAATGGGTCTCTATGTATTTGCTGTTGACCACTCTGGATATGGTGGAGATGTCGAATCCCGTCTTCTCGGCAATGTCTTTGAGCACCATGGGGCGCAGGTTGCTCTCGTCCCCGTCCAGGAAGTAGTCGTGCTGGTATTCCAGTATGGCCTGCATGGTTTTCTGAAGCGTGTTCTGGCGCTGCTTGAGAGCCTCAATGAACCATTTTGCGGAGTCGAGCTTCTGCTTTATGAAGGTGACGGCCTCTTTCTGGGCCCTCTGACTGGTGCCTTTTGCCTGCTCGAGCATGTCGGCATATTTCCTGTTGACCTTGAGCTCCGGTATGCTGAATCTCGGCATGGAGAACGAGATGTCACCGTCATGCTCCTCCAGAATGAAGTCAGGCACTATCTGCTGGGTCTGGTCGGTATATGAGTCGTCGATGCCGCCTCCCGGTGCGGGGTTCAGTTTCACAATCTTTGCCATTGCGGCCTTCAGTTGGCCTTCGTCCAGGCCAAGCCGGGCCATGATCTTTTGGAAATGCCTGTTGGAAAACTCTGCAAACTCGTTTTCGAGTATGCGTTCCGCGTTGATGACATCCTCTGTCTGCCTGCATGCCTGAAGCTGGAGCAGCAGACATTCCTGCAGCGACCTGGCTCCGACTCCTGTCGGTTCGAACTCCTGGATCACCCCGGTAAGGATCTTCTCGACTTCGTCATAGTCGGTTGAGATGCCGGCGCGGAATGCGATGTCGTCGACCATGGAATCGAGGTCTCTGCGGAGGTATCCGTCTTCGTCGAGCGATCCGATGATGAATGCCGCAATCTGGTGCTCGCGCTCGTCGAGATTCCTGAATCCCAGCTGGTTCATCAGGTTCTGGGTGAAGCTCTGCCTCACTGAGAAGGTGTCATATTCTGGTCTGGCATCCTTGCCCCAGTTGCTGACCTTTGTCTTGTAGGCCGGGACGTAGTCGTCGTCCTTGAGTTCGTCCAGGGAGATGTCCTTGGGCTCGTCGTCATCCTTCGAAGACGAGGGGGTGTCGTCAAGGACAGGGTTCTCTTCGAGCTCGGCACGCACTCTCTGCTCCAGCTCCTGCACAGGCAGTTCAATCAACTTGATTGTCTGTATCTGGAGGGGAGAAAGCTTCTGCTGCTGCTTGAGTTCGAGGCTCTGTCCGATTTGTGCCACTGCGGTTCTGATTTATCTGGTTGAAGTGGAGTCTGCCGGGGAGAGGTCCGCCCCGTCAAGTGCGGGGAACTTGAATTTTTCCTTGACTATGATGGCATCGGGGAAATCGCCCCTGATGGCCCTCAGAGCCTTTTCTGCCTCTACCCTTGTGCGGAAATCGCCCACTGTCACCTTGAAGAAAGGTGCTGCGTATGTGCGGTAGGTGGGGATGTTGGGGTATATTGTCCTGAAACGCTCCTCGGCGGCTGCCGAAAGAGACCTTGCGTTCTGTATGCTCTCGTTGAATATCCTGACACGGAATCCGGTGAACTGCCTGGTGGCGTTGCGCTCCACGTGGCTGAACATCGCGCTTCTGATGGCGGGCGACTGGTGCACCTTCACGCCTGAGGGAAGCGTGGCGAATATGTTGGATCCCACAAGCGTGGAATCGATCTGGGCGTTTGCGCCTGTTGCGGCAAGAAGAATCAATGCCAATACCAGAATTGTCCTTTTCATCCTGTCAGTTCCTTTTTTCAAGTTCTCCGAGTTTCAGGCCCTTGAGCGCGATGGTCTTGCCGATTCCGCCCCGGAGCGAGACCTTGCCGTTCACATCGGCCGTGAAGCCGCTGAAGTCCAAGGTCTGTGCCACCTTGAGGAGGCTCAGGGGGTTGAATCCCGGCTCAAGCTCTCCGTGCAGGGGTATGCGGTAAACCTTTTCGGTCTTTCCGGAAATGGTGAGCTGGTCGGTGCTGATGTTGACGCAGGGCTCTCCATCCATCTTGAGGACTCCGAGCACGTCTGTGACCTCGAACCCGACGATTGGATTGTATATGCCGACGTCCACCAGGGCGTCCACCTGATTGAGGCCCTTGGGAGTTATGGAGATCACCTCGAAGGAGGTCACCTTGATGTCCTTGTATGTCTTGCTGCATCCGGACAATATCAGGATGCAGAGGCAGAGTATTGCAGTAATACGTTTCATATTGAACTACAAAGATAAGAAAAATCTCTATCTTTGCAGCCGAAATGAAAAAGCTGTACATAGAGACATACGGATGTCAGATGAATGTGGCTGACACTGAGGTTGTTTTCTCCATCCTCGGAAAAGAGGGATACGAACGCACGGAAGACATCTCGGAAGCCGACGTCATAATGGCCAACACCTGCTCGGTCAGGGATAACGCGGAGCAGCGCATATGGGGGCGCATCGAACAGTTCAACCTCCAGCGCAAGGCCCGCAGGAATGTCATCGTGGGCATACTCGGCTGCATGGCCGAGCGCCTCAAGGATGCTTTGCTCGACAGCGAAAAGGTCGATGTCGTGGCCGGTCCTGACGCCTACCGCACCCTGCCGTCTCTCCTTGCCGCAGCTTCCGAGGGGCATCCCCAGATTGACGTGATGCTCTCCAGGGAGGAGACATACGCCGACATCTCACCCGTCCGGGTCGACAAGAACGGGGTCTCTGCCTTCATTTCAATCATGAGGGGCTGCAACAATGTGTGCTCGTACTGCGTGGTGCCCTATACCCGCGGGGCGGAGCGCAGCAGGGACTGGCACAGCATCGTGCGTGAGGCCTGCGAGTGCGTCGAGGCCGGCTACAGGGAGGTGACTCTCCTTGGCCAGAACGTCGATTCCTACATGTTCGAGGACGTGGACTTCGCGACCCTGCTCGGGCGCGTCGCCCAGGTGAGCCCCGAGCTTCGTGTAAGATTCTCCACCTCGAACCCCCAGGACATCTCGGATGCCGTGCTCGAGACCATGGCGAGCCATCCCAACATATGCCACCACATACATCTTCCGGTGCAGAGCGGTTCGGACAGGATGCTCGAGAAGATGCGCCGCCGCTATACCCGCGAGTGGTATCTTCAGAGAGTTGAAAGGATCCGCGAAATCATGCCTGACTGCGCCATCACGACCGATGTCATCGCCGGTTTCTGCTCCGAGACGGAGGAGGATCATAAGGATACCCTGAGCCTTTTCGAAAAGGTGGCGTTCGATGCAGCCTACATGTTCTACTATTCCGAGCGTCCCGGCACCCTTGCCGCACGCAAATATCCTGATGACGTGAGCATCGAGGTCAAGACCCGCCGTCTCGAGGAGATTATCGCCCTGCAGAACCGTCTTTCCCTCGAAAGCAACCGCAGGGACATCGGCAAGCGCTTCACCGTCCTGGTGGAGGGCCCGTCGAAGAAGACTCCTGCCGACCTCTGCGGCCGCAATTCCCAGAACAAGATGTGTGTCTGGACCGACGGCACGCACAAGGCCGGCGACTACGTCGAGGTCGAGGTGCGTGACTGCACCCAGGCCACTTTGCTTTGCACTCTCGTCTGATTTGATTATTTTTGTCCCGGCCCACAGGAGGGCCGCGGACAAACTATGAAAATCTCGGAATTGCGCGAGTGTGAAAGACCTCGCGAAAGACTTCTCGTTCAAGGAGCTTCGGCCCTTGGCAACGCGGAACTGCTGGCCGTGCTTCTTGGCAGCGGAACCCCCGCACAAAGTGTTATCGACATTTCGAACGCCCTGCTCGCGAAGGCCGGGTGGAGGCTCGACAGGCTGTTCGCCCTTTCAGTGGCGGACCTGGAGTCCGTCGACGGCATCGGGCCTGCCAGGGCTGCGACGGTGCAGGCAGCATTCGAGCTGGGGCGGCGTTTTCTCGTCGAGAAGGCGGATGCGCCCCGCGTGATCGTCGTGAGCGGCCGCTCGGTTTATGACCTGATGATTCCGCGTCTGAAGGGGCTGGATCATGAGGAATGCTGGGCGGTGCTTCTGGACACTCTTGGCAGGTGCAACAGAACGGTGAGGCTCACCAGCGGCGGGTTTGACTCCACGGTCTTGGATATCAGACAGATAGTGCGGATGGCTGTGGGCGCCGGTGCGGCCGGGATGGTGCTTGTCCACAACCATCCTTCCGGCGATCCGAGGCCGAGCGGGGCGGATTGCGCCATGACCGACAAGCTCCGGCAGGGACTGGAATCTGTCTGCATCAGGCTGGTTGACCATGTGGTCGTGTCTGATTTCAGTTTTTTCTCATTTGCGGAGAACAGGTTGGCCAAGGCGTAGACGGATTTTGAGACTTGTGCAAAAATTCTTATTTTTGTAAGTTCAAAACACCTAGCCGATGGAACATGTCAATTGCCTCATAATCGGCGGCGGCCCTGCCGGGTATACTGCTGCCATCTACGCGTCACGCGCAGCTCTCTCCCCCGTACTCTACGAGGGCAATGAGCCCGGCGGTCAGCTTACGACAACCACGATTGTGGAGAACTATCCGGGTTTCCCGGGCGGAGTGGATGCAAACCAGCTCATGGCAGGGATGCGCGAGCAGGCAGTCAAGCTGGGTGCCGACATCCGCAGGGGCGTCGTGACTTCAGCCGACCTTGGCGTTCGGCCTTTCAGACTGGTTGTCGACGCTGAGACCGAGATCGAGGCGGATGCTCTCATCATTGCCACTGGAGCTTCGGCAAAGTACCTCGGACTTCCTTCGGAAAGCAGGTTCCGGGGGATGGGCGTCAGCGCCTGCGCCACTTGCGACGGCTTCTTCTATCGCCGCAAGGATGTTGCGGTAGTCGGCGGCGGCGACACTGCATGCGAAGAGGCCAGCTATCTTGCCGGTCTTTGCCGCAAGGTGTACATGATTGTCCGCAGGGACGTCCTCCGCGCCTCCCAGGCGATGCAGGACAGGGTCATGAACACGCCCAACATCGAAATCCTCTGGAACTGCAATACCACTGAGGTGCTTGGAGATGCTTCCGGTGTGACCGGAGCAAGGCTTCAGCGCCGGAATGGCGAGATTTTTGATATAGACATTGACGGTTTCTTCCTGGCAATCGGCCATCATCCCCAGAGCGAGCTCTTCTCTGCCTGGGTGAACACCGACGACCAGGGCTACATCATCACCGAAGGCGCGACTTCCCTTACGAACGTGGAGGGTGTCTTCGCCGCGGGAGATGTCCAGGACCCCCGTTACAGACAGGCCATAAACGCAGCTGCTTCGGGATGCCGCGCGGCACTTGACGCAGAAAAATATTTGAAGAGATGAGATATATGAAGTTTCTTGCGGTGGCAGCCCTCCTGCTTGCTTCCGCAGTTTCATGCAAGAGCCGGTATGAGCTCCTCCTTGAAGGCAACGACGTCGATGCCAAGTACAAGGCGGCTTTCAAGTATTACGAGGATGGCAAGTTCTCAAAGGCTGCAGCCCTGTTCGAGAGCCTCTCGATCATTACCAGCGGCACCGAGAGGGACGATACGGTACAGTACTACTGGGGACTGAGCAACTATGCGCAGAGGGACTACTACACGGCCGAGACCAATTTCGAGCACTTCCTGGACAGATATCCCCGCTCTCCTTTCGCCGAGCCTGCCCAGTTCCTGCGCATCGACTGCCTCTACAAGGCGACCTTGCGCTATGAGCTCGACCAGACTCCGACCTACACCGCAATCACGAAGATCAGCGAATATCTTGCAGACCATCCTTCGGGAGCCAATGCACAGGTTTGCCACAGGATGCTTTCGGAACTCAACGAGCGCCTTGACAGGAAGGCATTCGAGAACGCAAAACTTTACTACAAGATGGAGGACTACAAGGCCGCCAGGGTGGCCTTCAAGAACATTCTCAAGGATGACGCCGACAACGTCTTCCGTGAAGATATCCTCTATTACACCGCATTGTCTTCGTACAAGTTCGCATTGAACAGCCAGGCTCATCTGCAGAAGGAACGCTATCTGGCGTTCATCGACGACTATTACAACTTCATTGGTGAATTCCCCGGGTCTGCCCACTGCAAGGAACTTGAGCCGCTTTACAACAAGGCAAAAGAAAAATAATGAAACTTTCTTTTACGCCACCCGCGTAAAACATATGTATATGGAAAAGAAAATACCTACAAACACTATCACAAGGGACACAAAGTACCTTGCAGAGCCTACGGGCAACATCTATGAGACAGTAGTGATCCTCGCAAAGCGTGCAAACCAGATAGCTCTTGCCGAGAAGAAGGAGCTTGCCAAGAAGCTCGAGGATTTCCGCGGTGAACGCGACACGATGGACGAAGTTTTCGAGAACAAGGAGCAGATCGAGATCTCAAAGTACTATGAGCGCCAGCCCAAGCCCGATCTCGTTGCCATTTCCGAGTTCGAGGCAAATGAACTTTACTATCGCGTTGCAGAAGAGGACGGAGCAGGCAAATAAGCCATCGGATGCTCTGTAGCCTTCACATAAAGAACTACATTCTGATAGACTCTCTGGAAGTTGAATTTCCGGAGGGTTTAGTCATTATTACGGGCCAGACGGGTGCCGGCAAGTCCATTCTGCTGGGTGCGCTTTCACTGCTGGGCGGAGCCAAGGCTGATGCTTCGATGATAGGCCATGGCGCCGACAACTGCGTGGTGGAGGCCGAGTTCAGCGGCCTGGACGACTCGCTTCAGGCATTCTTCGATGAGAACGGCGTCGAGTGGGATGGCGGCAATGCCGTAGTCCGTCGCGTGATAGCCGCATCGGGCCGCAGCCGTTCTTTTGTGAACGATTGTCCCGTCAGCGTGGGAATGCTGTCGGAACTGTCCGCCCATCTGTTCGACATCCACTCCCAGCACAAGTCCCTGCTGCTCTCCGACAGGGGATTCCAGCTTGGGGTCCTGGACCATTTTGCGGGCAATGCCGCTCGTGTACCGGAATGCCGTGAGAGCTGGCGCAGGCTCGGCGCACTCCGTTCCGAACTTGACGATACCGTTGCCCTCATGCAGAGGCTTCAGGCCGATCGCGATTACAATGCCGCCCAATGGGAGCAGCTGGATGCGGCCGGGCTGCGTGACGGTGAGCTGGAAGAACTTGAGGATGAGCAGAAGCAGCTTGTCCATGCAGGGCAGATCAAGGAGGGCCTGCATGCCGCCTCGGCTTTGTTTGAGCCTCAGGATGGCGTGAGTGTGGAGTATTCCCTGAAGGAGGCGAGAAGGCATCTGGAACATGTGGCCGGGTATCTGCCTGCCGCATCGGAACTGGCCGGACGCATAGACAGTGCGAGGATAGAACTTTCCGACATCTTCTCCGAGATCGATGACCTTGACGGGAAGGTGGTCGACAGTTCTGCCCGTCTCGAGCAGGTCGAGGACCGTATGTCAGAGCTCTATTCGCTTCTCAAGAAGCACTCGTGCACTACTGTTGCGGAGCTCATCGAGGTCAGGGAAAAATACAATCAGGCACTGTTCGATTCATCTGCAATAGAGGAAAGAATCGAGGATCTCAAGTCCGAGATTGCAAAGGAACAGGCTGTTTACGACAGACTCAGCAGTGAACTGAGCAAGGCCCGCAGTGCTGCGGCACCGGCATTCGGCAGCAGGATATGCTCCGATCTGCATTTTCTCGAGCTTGACAGGGCAGTATTCGAGGTGCGTACATCTCCTGCACCTGCCGGGCCGTCAGGCGTGGATTCGGTTTCGTTCCTTTTCAGCTCGACGGGAGAGGGCCTGCAGGATGTGTCCAAGTGCGCTTCGGGAGGAGAGATTTCCCGCATCATGCTTTGTCTGAAAGCCATGATGGCGCGTTTCGTGGGAATGCCGACGCTCATTTTCGACGAGATCGATACCGGCGTTTCCGGAAGCGTAGCCGACAAGATGGGTCAGATGATATGTTCGATGGGCAAGGATATGCAGATTTTCAGCATCACGCATCTCCCTCAGGTCGCTGCAAAGGGAAACGCCCATTACGTCGTCAGCAAGTCGGTGAAAGATGGCCGTACCGTCTCAGTCATCACCGAACTCTCCTCTGAGCAGAGAGTAAATGAAATAGCCCGCCTTTTGAGCGGGTCTACCGTGACTGAAGCTGCCCTGGCAAATGCCAGGGAGCTACTTAAGGGTTGTTGAAAGGTCAGGGTTGTATACTATCCTGCGGATGGCGCTGTTGGCCATCCCGACCTTCCCTGATTCGATGAACATGAAGTCAGTCTGCATTCCTCTCCAGGATTCTTCCTGGATTTTTTTGTGCCACTGCCTTCCGTACTTTGCGCACATGGCCGCGAAAAACCTCACGGAATCATATCCATGGAACGAGAATGAACTCGGCTCGTTCTGGAAGAGCGCCCTGTATGCGAGGACGAACTGCCTTGTCTGCGGGTCGCAGTAGTCGACGAAGTAGTTGCTCGTCATGTGGCAGTGGGCGTTGAACATGCTCTCTGCATTGATGCCTTCCATCGACCTTGTTCTGGATGTGCTGTAGAGTGTGACATTCCCTTTGTTCAGACCGAGCTTTCCTATGGAATTCACTGCGCTGCAGAGGAATGAGTCTCTTTCTGAGGCCACCACTATCCTGACTTCTCCCTTTGTGAAGTCTATGTCGTTGAAGCGCGGCTCCTTGAGCGTGATGTATGGCAGCCCGGCCTCCTGCATCCTGCTCACAAGATATCTGGCCTCGGATCTCTGGTCGACTGCCATCTCGTCTTCAAGCAGAATCACGGTGTCGAGTGGCGTTGTGTCTTCCTTCAGCCACTTTACAAGCTCGTCGATCTGGGCTGTTGCGGGAGCCGGGACCTGGATGACGCAACATGTTTCTGCAAGGCCTGCCGCTTTGGGCTCTATGGGTGAGACGATGAACTTGCCTGCCGGGCAGCGGGCGAGTGTCTTGCTGATGTCTTCGGCGGAAACGGGTCCTATGATCACATCGGCTTCTGCAAGGCCGTTGTCGGTTATCCTTGCCCCGGCATCAGCGGTGTCATAGATGTTCAGGTTGATTTTCAGCCCGCTGTTTCCGAGGTCACGCACTGCCATGAGGGCGCCGCTGTAGTAATCAAGGAAATTTGCGCTGGGGGTACCGGTGCTCTTGATAGGGAGGAGCAGGGCCAGGTCTATGGTCTCGGGTACATCCAGAACGAATGTGTCTTCAGCGACGCTGTCGATCTGCTGGGGCGCTGCCTCCGTGCCGAGGATGTCGGCTATCTGCATCTCGACGGCACTCTCGACAGTACTTTCGACCGTGCTTCCGACCTGTTCCGTCTGTGCTGACGGAACTGTCGTTGCGGGTGTCCCGGCAACCTTTTTCTCTGTGGCGGTGCTGTCCGTCCTGCTGGTGTTCTCCGAGTATTTGGGCTTGTATGTCCAGGGCTCTTCCTTGAGGGCATCCCTGTCTCCGTGAATGCGCTTCAATTCCTCCCTGACGGCTTCCTGCTGGGATTTCTCCTGCTTCTGCTTCGACTGGGGCGAGCCCGGGAACAGATATTTCTGTGCCGATGCTGTGGGGAGCAGCAGGCAGAATCCCGCCAAAATAGTCAATAATCTTTTCATCTGTCTTCCGCGAAGTTTGTCAGATTAAGGCAGAATCGCTCCCAACTGAGCCTTTCCTTTTCTGCCTTGATGCTTTCAATGCAGCCGGTGCGCAGGCGCCCGTCCGCAAAATATGTCTTTATGGCCCCGGCGATGCACTCCGGGGTAACGCTGGGAACCACAATTCCTGTGCCGCGACTGCCTATGGTTTCCTTGAGCCCGCCGACGTCAGTCACTATCATCGGCAGCTCGAAGTGGTAGGCTATCGAGCTGATTCCGCTCTGGGTGGCGCTTCTGTACGGCAGTACGGCCACGTCGGCCGCGCTGAAATAGGCGCTCACCTCGGAATCTTTGATGTAGTGGCCGAATACATGGATGCGGTCCTTGCCGCTGCTGGCGTCTATCAGTTTCCGGTATCTGTCGAATGAGCCGTAGGGCTCTCCGGCAATGATCAGCTGGTATTCCGGACCGAGGCTGTCGAAGGCCTCCAGAAGTATGTCAAGGCCCTTGTATTCCCTTATGAGCCCGAAGAAGAGGATGTTCCTCATGCCGGGTTTCAGCCCAAGCCGCCCTTCCGCCTCGCTGCGCTCCATCTTCTTTCCGAAGTGGGAGTATACGGGGTGGGGGAGAACCGTGTAGGTGGCTTTCCCGTCGAGGGAGAGCAGGTCCTTCGCCACTTCCTCGCAGAGAGTGACGCAGAGGTCGACCCCGCTCAGGAAGTACCTGGTAAGCGGAGCGTCGAAGAAATGCCTCTCGTGCGGAATCACATTGTCGAGTATCGCGATCACCTTGCAGCTGTCGGGCATGTGCCTTGCGACATATCCAAGGGAGGGCGCGAAATAAGGCATCCAGTATCGGAGGATGAGGACGTCGGGGCCCCATCTGCCGATGGCCTTTGCCGTTCTGCCCCAGGTAAACGGACAAGCCGTATCCAGCAGAGCTTCGGACTCTATGGGTACGGCTTCGTCGTCAGGGGTGACGTATTGGGTCTTGCCCGGGAACAGAAAGTCGGGATACTGCCTTGAGAAGTTGAACGCCTTGACATCGTGGGCCTTTCCCAATTCAGTCAGAAGGTTGGCGTTGAACTGGGATATTCCTCCTCTGAAGGGGTAGAAACAGGACAGTATCGCGATCTTCAATTATTCGGCTTTCTTTTCTTTCACGTATGCAGCGTTGATTCCCTCGATGATCTTGTCGGTGATGTCAAGGCTGGGGTCTGCTGTCACTACAGGTGCGGGAAGGATGTCGCCTGAGGTTGCAAGGATCATTGCATACTTGTTCTCTGCGTTGAACTTGTCAACGTATTCCTTGATGGCGTTGTAGATGTTGTTTACCATCACCTGCTGCTCTTCCATGACCTCCTGATCCTTCTGGGCGGCATAGTTCTGGAATGCGTTTGCCTGCTCCTGGAGTTTCTGCTGCTGCTGCTGTGCCACGCTCTGGGTGAGAAGACCCTTGTTGAGCTTGTCCTGGAATGCATTTGCGTCTTTCTGGAGCTTGTTGCTGCGGCGCTCCACTTCCTGCTGGATGCTGTTGACCTTGGTCTCGACCACTGAACGGAGGTCGTTGGCGTAATCATACTCGCTTACGACACGGTCGATGTTGAAATAGACGATTGCGCCTTTCTGTGCGGCAACTTCTGTGTTGTTCTCAGTTGCCTGTGCAGTCTCGGTTGCGGTGTTGTTGCAGCTGACTGCGGCGAAAGCACCTGCAAGAGCAATGATGCTGAGGATGGTGGATGTTTTTTTCATTTTATTTTCGTTTGTATTATTTGCTTCCTTGCCGACCTGGTCGGTAGAATTGCAAAAATAGTCAAAAAATCCGAATCTTGCGCAGATATTCCTGGATAGTTTTCTCAAGCCCCATATAGAGCGCATCGCAGATAAGTGCGTGACCTATGCTGACTTCGTCAGTCCAGGGTATTGTCCGGATGAAGAATTCCAGATTGTCCAGGTTAAGGTCGTGCCCTGCGTTGAGCCCAAGGCCCAGTTCCCTTGCGGCTTTGGCCGTTTCCAGATAGGGGGCTATGGCCTCCTCCGGATTGGCGGTATAGCGCTCGGCATATCCGGCGGTGTAGAGTTCCACACGGTCGGCTCCGCAGAGCATGGCACCTTCCGCCATGGCCGGATCCGGGTCGATGAAGATGGATGTGCGTATCCCGCGGGAACGGAAGCAGTCGCACATGCGGGTCAGAAAAGCCCGGTTGCGTATGGTGTCCCACCCTGCGTTGGATGTGATTGCATCGGGCGCGTCAGGCACAAGGGTGACCTGGTCGGGGACCACCTCGCATACCAGCGCGGTGAATGCTCCGTTCGGATTGCCCTCGATGTTGAACTCTGTGGTGATGCGGGGTCGGATGTCCCTCACGTCGGAATACCTGATATGGCGCTCGTCGGGACGGGGGTGCACGGTGATGCCCTCGGCTCCGAACCGTTCGCAGTTCATCGCCGCTTCGGTGACGTCCGGCATGTTGCCGCCGCGGGCGTTGCGTATGGTGGCGACCTTGTTGATGTTAACGCTTAGTCTGGTCATGATACAAAAGTAGCGATTTCTGCTTAAAAAATGGAAATATATTGCTAAATTTGAAGTTTGAACATGAAACTGGCGTATTACATCAAGAAAAAGGATCTCAAGAATGACGAAAGGGTTCTTCAGCCTCTTGGAATCCTCAGGGACAAGGGCTTCGATGTCTATGACGTGGCCGCAGCAGGCGGCCTCGTCGAGGGCACCGGCGCGCTGCTGAGTTTCGGGGGAGACGGAACCTTCCTCACCGCCGCCCAGCTTGCGGCACCGGCGGGAGTCCCCATCGTCGGGATGAATTTCGGCCGTCTTGGATTCCTTTCCGAGAATCGTCCTGAAGATGTGGTGGAATCGCTTGTTTCCGGCAAGTATGCAGTCGAGGACAGGGAACTGCTCATGGTAGGGCTGGACTGCGCTGCGCCACAGCGCTGGCAGCCTCTTGCCCTCAACGAGATGACCGTCCACCGCATGGGTGCGGCCATGCTCGGAGTCGATGTGAAAGTCAACGGAACCCCTCTGCCGACCTATTGGGCCGACGGGCTTTTGGTCAGCACCAGCTCGGGTTCCACGGCATATTCGCTCAGTGTCGGAGGCCCGATATGCACGCCCGACACCAAGGTGCTGATAATCGCTCCGATCGCTCCCCATAACCTTAACGTGCGCCCTCTGATCGTGCCCGAAGGTACCACGATCAGCCTTGTTCCCCATTCCAGGGAAGAGTCCGCCGTGCTCACGCTCGACAACAGAAATTACGTAATACCTGCCGGTACCGGAATCGACGTCTGCGTCGCACCTCTGCGACTCCGCCGGCTCAGGATCGGTGAGTCATCATTCATAGGAGCCCTCCGCACCCGTCTCCATTGGGGAGACGACCTTCGCAACGGGATCTAACAGACAATCAATCAGTATGCAGCCACCTAGTATCATTCCCACCCACGTATCCATAATCATGGACGGAAACGGCCGCTGGGCCAGACAGAGAGGCAAAGAAAGGGTATATGGACATTTCGAGGGCGTGGAGAGCGTCCGCGCCGTGATGGAGGCCTCGGTCGACTGGGGGATACGTTATGTCTCCTTCTTCGCGTTCTCGGAAGAGAACTGGGGCCGTCCCGACTCGGAGGTCAACACGCTGATGGGTCTCATGCTGAAGGCCATGGTGGGCGAGCTTGAGAACTTCAAGGAGCATGGAGTGCATTTCCGCGTGCTTGGCAACAGGTCCCGCCTCAGCGATGAGCTGAATGCCACCATCGACATGATCGACAACGAGACTGCCGGGGGCGACAGGCTCACGATGATCCTTCTGATCAGCTACAGTGGCAAGTGGGACATACAGCAGGCCGCCCGCCGCATGGCCGCTGCGGGGTCTGACGACATAGAGCCGTTCCTTGTGACCTCCGGCATCCCCGACCCGGACCTGCTTATCCGCACTTCGGGCGAGCAGCGCCTCAGCAACTATATGCTCTGGCAGCTTGCCTATACGGAATTTGTGTTCACGCCGACACTTTGGCCCGATTTTAGAAAAGAAGAGTATCGCGCTGCAATCGAGGAATATGCGTTGCGCGACCGTCGTTTCGGAAAAGTGAAATAATTGAGTATATTTGCAGACTATTTATCATACAACATGAGATTCGGACTGATATTTACACTGCTTGCGTTGTGCCTCGCGCCTTCTGTGGCCGGAGCCCAGACGTCTGACGTGGTGGTGGACTACAATAATCCGAAGAAATACATAATTGGCGGCGTCACCGTTGAGGGAAATCACTATTTCAGTGAACAGCAGATCATCCAGCTTACCGGCATGCAGGAAGGAATGGAGCTCACGATCCCCGGAGATGATGTTTCCAACATCGTCAAGAGACTTTGGCTTCAGCGGTATTTCGAGGATGTGGCGCTCAATGTCGACCATCTGAGTGCCGATGGCGATTCTGCATATTTCAAGATAAGCATCATCGAGCGTCCCAGGGTTTCCCGCTGGACGTTCACGGGCGTCAAGTCCGGTGAGCAGAAGGACCTCAAGGAACGTCTCAATCTCCGCCGCGGCGGAGAGTTTTCCGATTACGTCGAGAAGACCAGCTGTGACATCATCAAGCGCTTCTACTTCGAGAAGGGCTTCCTGAACTGCGAGGTCAAGGCCGTTCCCCAGAAGGATACCGTTGTCAAGAATGCCATCCGTGTGAACTTTGCCGTAGACCGTGGCGAGAAGATCAAGATCAAGGAGATCAACTTCATCGGAAACGACAACGTCAAGGACTTCAAGATCGCCAAGCAGATGAAGAAGACGAAGTCTGCGAAGATCTATAACTTCTTCAGCAGCAAGAAGTTCAACGAGAAGGAATACAAGAACGACAAGAAGATGGCCCTCTCCGCCTTCAACGAGGCCGGCTACAGGGACGCTCGTCTTGTCAAGGATTCGATATACATGCTTCCTCCCAAGAAGGAAGGCAAGAAACCCAACAGACTTGGCATCGACCTTACCTTCGAAGAGGGTGACAAGTACTATTTCAGAGACATTTCCTGGACCGGCAACTCGGTTTACACGACAGAGGCCCTCAACCAGATACTTGCAATCGAGAAGGGTGATGTATACGACCAGGTATCGATGAACAAGCGTCTCAAGGGTGGCGGAAAGCAGAACGAGTACGATGTCTCCAAGCTCTACAGGGACAACGGCTACCTCTTCTTCGGCATCAATCCTGTGGAGACCAATATCCAGAATGACTCCGTCGATGTCGAGATCCGTATCTCGGAGGGCAAGCAGGCGACTCTGAACAATATCATCATCAACGGTAACGACCTCACAAACGAGAGGGTTGTGCGCCGTCAGATATTCACCCGTCCGGGCTACCTGTTCAGCCAGTCCGACTTCGAACGCTCCGTCCGTGAGATTGCGTCCCTGGGCCAGTTCGACCCTGAGGCCATCATGGGAGAGGGAGGATACAGCATCATCCCCAACGAACTCAACAGCACTGTGGACCTCGTGTACAACGTGACCGAGAAGCCTTCCAGCCAGCTCGAACTCTCGGGAGGATGGGGCGGCAACACCTTCGTTGCCACCGTGGGCGTGAGCTTCAACAACTTCAGCACCCGGAGGATCTTCGACAAGAGCGCGTGGAAACCTGTGCCTCTCGGAGATGCCCAGAACCTTGCTTTCCGTTTCCAGACCAACGGTACCTACTACACGGCACTCACCGCAAGTTTCACCGAGCCCTGGCTCTTCGGCAAGAAGCCTACTTCTCTGAACCTGAGCGCCTACTACACACGCCAGACCAACTCGCTTCTTGCTCTGAGCATTCTCAGCCACGACAGGCAGATGGAGGTGTACGGCTTCTCCGCATCGCTCGGAAAGCGTCTGAAGTGGCCTGACAACTATTTCGTGCTGTACAATGGTCTCAGCTGGCAGACATACAAGCTGACCAACTGGTATTCCGGATACTTCATTTTCGATGACGGTCTTGCACACAACCTCAGCTACACGCTGAACCTGATGCGCAACTCCACCGACCAGCAGATCTATCCCCGCCAGGGTTCCGACATTTCGGCATCCGTTGCCTTCACCCCTCCGTACTCGCTCATGCGCAAGTTCGATTTCGACAAGGATGGCAAGAAGATACCGGTCGACGATCCCAGAAGCATCGACTACAGCCACTGGTCATCGAAGGACCGTTACAAGTGGATCGAGTATCACAAGTGGAAGTTCTCAGCCACGACATATAACAAGCTCATAGGTGACCTTGTGCTCATGACCAGGGCTCAGTTCGGCTATCTTGGATACTACAACCGCAAATGGGGATACTCTCCTTTCGAAGGCTTCCTCGTCGGAGGTGACGGCATGTCCGGATACAGCACATATGGATCCGAAGTCATCTCTCTGCGCGGTTACGAGAACTACTCGCTCACTCCGTATGAGGTGTCTGCGTATAATTCAAATGGTTACGCGTACGCGGGAAATGTGTATGACAAGTTCACCGTCGAACTCCGTTACCCTGTGATACTCCAGCCTCAGTCCACAATCTTTGTGCTCGGTTTTGCCGAGGCCGGAAACTGCTGGTCGGACATAAGAAAATTCAATCCTTTCATAATGAAACGCAGCGCCGGCGTAGGTGTGCGCATCTTCTTACCGATGGTAGGTCTCCTCGGTGTTGACTGGGGATACGGATTTGACGACAAGGCCAACGGTGGAAGCCAGTTCCACTTCGTCATAGGACAGCAGTTTTAATTAAGTAACAATTTAAAATCAGAACCAATATGAAAAAGATTCTTTTGATTGCCGCACTCGGCTTCGTTTCTGTAGCAGGTTTTGCACAGAAGTTCGCTCATGTCAACTTCCAGGAGCTCGTTACTCTCATGCCCGAAGCAGATAAGGCCCGTGAGGTTGTTGCAGCTTCAAGCAAGGAGGCTCAGGAAACCTATCAGTCAATGGTCGAGGAGTATCAGAGCAAGTACACCCAGTATACCCAGAAGGCTTCCACCTGGACTCAGGCCATAAAGGAAAGCAAGGAGAAGGAACTCGGTGAGATCTCTCAGCGCATCCAGGAGTTCGAGCAGTCTATCCAGATGGAACTTCAGCAGCAGCAGCAGGAGCTCATGGCTCCCATCTATGAGAAGGCAAACAACACTCTTCAGGATCTTGCAAAGAAGGGCGGCTATATCTATGTATTCGATATCAGCACAGCTCTCTATGTCGATCCCGCACAGAGCACCGACCTTACTCCAGCATGCCGCAAGGCCCTCAACATCCCTGAAGGAAGGACAGTTGAACAGCTCCAGAAGGAGCTCGAGGCTCAGGCACAGGCTCAGCAGGCTCAGTAAGACTTTGATTCAATTTGCCCCGCTTCCCGATGGAGGCGGGGTTTTTTACTAAAAATCAGCATCATATAATGCAACATAAAGTCATTGACACCAAGGATGTCGTGATTCGTTTTGCCGGAGATTCAGGTGACGGAATGCAGCTCACCGGGTCTCTGTTTGCGGATATGAGTGCCGTGTATGGCAACGGACTGTCCACTTTCCCCGACTATCCGGCTGAAATCCGCGCACCTCATGACACCGTATCCGGCGTATCCGGCTTTCAGGTACACATCGGAACAGACAAGGTAAACACTCCCGGCGATTTCTGTGATCTTCTTGTCGCCATGAATCCCGCCGCCCTCAAGGCAAATGCAAAGTGGTGCAAGCCCACTGCGATGATTCTTGTGGATGAAGACGCATTCACCGATGCAGCTATGCAGAAGAGCGGTTTCGAGACCGAGAATCCTTTCACTGAGCTTCATGTTGAGGACAGGGCGCTCATCGTCGCCCCCATCTCAACCCTCACGCATGAGAGTCTCAAGGATTCCGGGATGGATCCCAAAGCCATATCCAAGTGCAAGAACATGTTCACTCTCGGTATGGCATGCTACATCTACAACCGTCCGCTCGAGTACATCTATACATACCTTGAGAGAAAATTCGCAAAGAAGCATCCCGAAGTGATCGAACCTAACAAGAAGGTCCTCAATGACGGATTCAACTATGCTGCAAACATCCAGGCCATCGCCAATACATATACGGTACAGCCCTCCGGAAAGATGAAGAAGGGTACATACCGCAACATCACCGGCAACCAGGCAACCGCATGGGGACTGCTGGCCGCTTCCGAGAAGTCCGGCCTGCCCCTGTTCTGCGGGTCTTACCCTATCACGCCGGCAACCAACATTCTTGAGGAACTCGCCATCCACAAGAGCCTTGGCGCGAAGACACTTCAGGCTGAGGATGAGATTGCAGGCATCTGCACTGCCATCGGAGCCTCTTTTGCAGGAAACCTGGCAGTCACCACGACATCAGGACCCGGCCTCTCGCTCAAGAGCGAAGCGCTCGGACTTGCCGTCATGGCCGAACTTCCGCTTGTCGTGGTCGATGTTCAGCGTGGCGGTCCTTCCACGGGACTTCCCACCAAGACTGAGCAGTCCGACCTCAACCAGGCCCTCTATGGCCGAAACGGCGAGTGCCCCGTGGCTGTGGTGGCGGCACATTCTCCCGCAAACTGCTTCGATGCGGCATTCAATGCCGCGAAGATCGCGGTCGAGCACATGACCCCTGTGCTTCTGCTGTCTGAGGGCTTCCTCGGCAACGGTTCGGAGCCATGGTGCATCCCGTCGATGAAGGACTATCCCGAAATCGTTCCTCCTTTCGCGCTTGGCCAGCTCAAGGAAGGGGAGACCTACTATCCGTTCCAGCGCGATCCGGAGACACTTGTCCGCCGTTGGGCGCTGCCCGGCCAGAAAGGACTCGAGCATCGTGTGGGCGGCCTTGAGAAGAACCACAGAGGCGTGCTTTCGACAGACCCTGCCAATCACGCCACGATGGTTTCCGAGCGTGCTGAAAAGATAGCGCGCATCGCAAGGGACATCCCTGCTCTCGAGATTGACGGCGCAGCATCCGGCAAGCTCCTCGTTGTGGGCTGGGGTGGCACTTACGGCCATCTTCTCAGCGCAATGGAAGAAGTGCGCCAGGATGGGGTCGAGGTCTCTTACGCGCACTTCGACTACATCAACCCGCTGCCGGCAAATACTGCCGAAGTCTTCGCCGGATTCCAGAAGATTCTGGTATGCGAGCTGAACAGCGGCCAGTTTGCGGATTATCTGCGTGCGCAGTTCCCGGATTCCGACATTCACAAGTTTAACAAGGTCCAGGGCCAGCCGTTCCTCGTGAGCGAGCTCGTACAGGCCATCAAGAATGAGATATAGGCTATGACTAACCTTACATTCAAGGACTTCAAGAGCGACCAGGAGGTACGCTGGTGCCCCGGTTGCGGTGACCATGCCGTGCTTGCCGCCCTTCAGAGGGCTCTGCCTCTTGTGAGCCAGGCTCTTGGGTATGAGAAGGAGAGATATGTGGTCGTATCCGGCATAGGATGCTCCTCACGCCTCCCGTATTACATGGATACATATGGATTCCACAGCATCCATGGACGCGCCACAGCAATTTCCACGGGCATCAAGGTGGCGAATCCCGACCTGACCGTCTGGCAGGCCTGTGGCGATGGCGACGCACTCGCGATCGGTGGAAACCATTTCATCCACGCCATCCGCAGGAACGTCGACATCAATATCATGCTCTTCAACAACCAGATATACGGTCTCACCAAAGGACAGTATTCACCGACCTCAAAGTTCGGTGCCATCACGAAGACCTCGCCTTATGGAACCGTCGAGCATCCTTTCAACCCCGGCTCTCTTGTGCTCGGTGCCAAGGGTACCTTCTTTGCCCGTTCACTCGACGTGGAGCTGAAGCTCAATCAGGAAATCATGACCGCTGCCGCCTTGCATGACGGCTGCTCCGTCATGGAGTTCCTCACCAACTGCGTCATCTTCAATGACGGTGCGCACAAGGACCTGTCCGACCCCGCAGTCAAGGCGGACCATACCATCCTTCTCCGCCAGGGGGAAAAGATGATCTTCGGCAGGAACAGGGACAAGGGCCTTGTCTATGACGGCAAGAAGATCCGCGTCGTCACCATTGGCCAGGACGGCGTCACAGAGGATGATATCCTGGTGCACGATTCCCATGCTGACGACATGGGCATCCATATGGCCCTTGCAGACATGAAGGGCCCTGACTATCCTGTGGCTCTCGGCGTCATACGTGACGTCAAGGACATAACTTATGACGACGGTGTCCGCGATCAGGTGCTGGACGTCATGAAGAAGTCGAAGATTCACTGTGTGGACGATCTGCTGCATAGCGGGTCCACATGGGAAGTTGAATAAAGTACAAATCCTTCATGCAATGAAAACACAAGAGATCATGGCCAGCCTCCAGGCCAAGCATCCCGGTGAGAACGAGTATCTCCAGGCGGTGCAGGAGGTATTGGAGTCAGTGGAAGAGGTTTACAACCAGCATCCTGAGTTCGAGAAGGCCAGAATTGTGGAGAGGATGGTCGAGCCCGACCGAATCTTTACATTCCGTGTTACATGGGTTGATGACAGGGGGGAGGTCAGGACCAACCTCGGCTATCGCATCCAGTTCAACAGTGCAATCGGTCCGTACAAGGGAGGCCTGCGCTTCCATAGGGCAGTGACTCCTTCCATGCTCAAGTTCCTCGGTTTCGAGCAGACATTCAAGAATGCGCTCACAACCCTGCCCATGGGTGGCGCCAAGGGCGGCTCCGACTTCGATCCCGTGGGCAAGAGCAACGATGAGATCATGCGCTTCTGCCAGGCGTTCATGCAGGAACTCTGGCAGTGCATAGGTCCTGACCAGGACATCCCGGCTGGTGACGTGGGCGTGGGCGGCCGCGAGATAGGCTTCCTCTATGGCCAGTACAAGAAGCTTGCACGCGAGTACAATACAGGTGTGCTTACCGGAAAGGGTGCGACCTGGGGCGGCAGCATTCTGCGTCCGGAGGCAACCGGATTCGGGGCTCTCTATTTTACCCAGAATCTGCTTCACAAGGCAGGCAAGGACATCGCAGGCAAGACTGTTGCCATTTCAGGATTCGGCAATGTAGCCTGGGGTGCATGCAAGAAGGCCACGGAACTCGGCGCAAAGGTGGTCGCTATCAGCGGACCTGACGGCGTCTGCAGTATCCCCGAAGGAATCACCGGTGAGATGATAGACTACATGCTTGTCATGCGCGCGTCAAACCGCAACAGGGTTCAGGACATGGCTGACATGTTCCCCGGCAAGGCGTTCTTCACTCCCGGCAAGAAGGCCTGGAGCGTCAAGTGCGATATCGCCCTTCCCTGTGCATTCCAGAACGAGCTCTCGGAGGATGACGCAAAGGAACTCAAGGCGAACGGTACATGGTGTTGCTGCGAGGTTTCCAACATGGGCTGCCAGCCCGGTGCCATCCACTTCTTCCAGAACAACGGGGTGCTCTTCGCTCCCGGAAAGGCTGTGAATGCCGGTGGAGTTGCAACATCGGGTCTTGAGATGACCCAGAATGCCTCTCACATCAGCTGGAGCGGCAGGGAGGTCGACGAGAAGCTTCATTTCATCATGGATTCGATCCATGAGGCCTGTGTGAAGTACGGAACCCAGCCCGACGGCAGCATAGACTATGTCAAGGGTGCAAACATCGCCGGCTTCATGAAGGTTGCGACGGCCATGCTCGAGCAGGGAATCATCTAGTGATTCTAAGCGGGATTGCATTTTTTTGCTATATTTGTAAATTAAGACAATCAGGCGACAGATATGGCAAAAAAATCAACAATCAAAGGAAACTGGCCCAAGTGGACACTCCAGTGGGCATCGTTGGCAGCAATCATATTCTTCCTCAGCGGACTCGCTGAGAAGCTGTTCACCAAGGCGGCACCGGCCGACCCTGAGACATATTGTCCCATGGGCGGTCTGCAGGCATTCGTGACATACCTTGTACGTGGCTCTCTGCCCTGTTCGATGTCTTCGATGCAGATTATCATGGGCCTGGTGCTTGCTGCGGCCGTAGTGCTGTTCAGCAAGCTCTTCTGTGCATTCCTCTGCCCCATCGGCTCGGTCGAGGACCTGCTCGGCAAGGCACGCCGTGCACTCAAGATCAAGGCGGTCACCATCAAGAACGGCGGCATTCCTGACAAGATACTCCGTCTGGTCAAATATGCAGTACTCTTCTGGGTGCTCACATCCACTGTGGCAGCCAGCGAGCTCTTCTGCAAGCACCTCGACCCCTATTACGCAGTCGCAACCGGTTTCAAAGGCGAGATTGTCCTCTGGATGGCTCTTGTGACCGTAGGCATCGTGGTCGTGCTCGGTTTCTTCATGGACCGCTTCTGGTGCAAGTATATCTGCCCGCTCGGAGCAGTCTCAAATTCGCTCAAGTTCTGGACATGGATGCTCCTGCTCGTTGCAGTATGGCTGCTTCTTAATGTCTGCGGCCTCAAGATAGGCTGGGTTGCGCTTCTTGCGGTATGGTGCATAGTGGCATGGGCTCTGGAGGTTTTTCACCGCAACCCCAAGATGCAGCTGCTTCATGTGCAGGTTGACGAGAGCAGGTGCGGCAAGACATGCCAGACCTGTCGCAAGAACTGCCCTTACGGGATCGATGTTGCCGCACAGGCTCCCTTTGTGACCTCAGTCGACTGTGTGCTCTGCGGAGAATGCGTTGCAGCCTGCCCCAACAAGGCGCTCAGCATAGGTGTCAGACATGAGCAGAAGTGCGGTTTCGGCAAATATCTGCCTGCAATCATCGCTGTGGCGCTCTTTGCTTTGGCACTCTTCCTCGGTGGCAGATTCGAACTTCCCACAATCTCAGAGACATGGGGAGTGGAGGACGGAATGGAACTTCAGACCGTGAAGATCGGACCTCTCAAGACTGTCAAGTGCTATGGCAGTTCAAAGGCATTCAAGGCTCGTATGGAGAACGTTCGCGGAGTGCATGGAGTCAAGACCTTCGTGCGCTCACATAACGTCGTGATTTCATATGATCCCAAGGTTACCAATGAGGAAAAGATCCAGGAAGAGGTATTTGTTCCTTCACACTTCCGTATCTGGAGCCCTGATCCCAAGAAACTCAGCGAACTGAAAGTCAAGACGATACGTACAGAGAAGATGTACGACAAACTTGATCTCAACTACCTTGGCCTGCAGATGCGCAACACCGGCAAGAGCGTATTCGGACTCGAGAGCCAGTATGACTGCCCTCTCAT
The DNA here is from genome assembly GCA_018065985.1 of Candidatus Cryptobacteroides choladohippi. GTDB lineage: Bacteria > Bacteroidota > Bacteroidia > Bacteroidales > UBA932 > Cryptobacteroides > Cryptobacteroides choladohippi. The sequence goes on along the minus strand of JAGHSF010000043.1, from coordinate 51,867 downwards.
CGTACGCGTGTACATGGCGCCCGACGAGGAACTCGACGAGGAGTGGTTCCGCGAGATTGTGAACAAGAAGGTGCTTTCCATGCCCATCCATGGCGGCGGCACCAAGGATACCCCTGTGGACTTCGAATTCGTACGTCTTGAGAAGGAGGAGAGTACCATCGGCATAGCCGAGTATCTCGAGAACATGTTCGACCCGTTCACGGCTGAATTCAACGGCAGATATCCCAGCGGTGACACCACCGTTGTCCGCAAGCGTTACGAACAGTACGAGGGACAGCCTCAGTTTGTATATGAGATTGCGAACCAGAACTACGAGAAGCCCATCATCAAGAGGGCGCTGCCGTTCCTCGGAAACCATCTCAGCCGTGAGGAAGGCATCATCGGCCTGTATCTCTGCCTGAACAAAGAACTTGTTCCCTGCCTTCAGGTACGCTTCGCCGCTCCCATGACCGCTGAGCGCGTGTGGGAGCTTCTGAACGAGGATCCCTGGACCATCACCTACGCCGTCGACGACGTTCGTGAGGAGGGTGCCCGCTTGAAGTTCGAGACTCCGGGCGTCGTCCTTCCCTATGAACCAAAAGAAAAGTAACGATATGAAACGAATTGCAGCAGCTGCGTGCATCGCTCTCGCAGCCATCACTTCTTGCAAAATGGAAAATCCTCTTTTGACCGAGTCTCCGCTTCCTTACGGAGCCCCGCAGTTCGACAAGATTGAGAACAAACACTATATGCCCGCTTTCGAGCAGGGAATCAAGGAGGCAAAGGCCGAGATTGACGCGATAGTGGCAAATCCGGCAGAACCCACATTCGAGAATACGATCCAGGCTCTCGAGGAGTCGGGACGCACGCTCAACAACGTGGCCAGCATATTCTACAACATACTCGAGGCCGACACAAACGAAGAGCTCCAGGCCATTGCCGAGAAGATCTCTCCCATGATGACCGAGTACTCCATGTATGTGTCGCTCAACGAGCCTCTCTTCCAGAAGGTCAAGGCCGTGTATGAGAAGCGCGACGGAATGGATCTCGATCCCGACCAGGCCAAGCTTCTCGAGGACACCTTCAAGGGCTTTGCCCGTGGCGGTGCCAACCTCAGCCCTGAAGACAAGGAGAAGTACAGCAAGATCGAGGAGGAACTCTCTCTCGTGCAGCTCACGTTCGGCAACAACGTCCTGGCTGCGACCAATGCCTACACGCTCAACATCACCGACGAGGAAGACCTTGCAGGACTTCCCGATTTCGTGAAGGATCAGGGCAAGGCCGCTGCCGCCGAGAAGGGCGTTGACGGCTGGGTGTTCGACCTTTCTTATCCCAGCTATTCTCCTTTCATGCAGTACAGCACCAACCGCGAACTCCGCAGGCAGATGTACATGGCATACAACACCAAGGCTGTAGGAGGAGAGTTCGACAACCTTGAGAACACAAGGAAGATTGTCGACCTCCGCATCCAGAGCGCCAACCTTCTCGGATACGGGACATATGCGGATTATGCCCTCGAGGACCGCATGGCAAAGGACAAGGCCACGGTCAACAGTTTCCTCGCCGAGCTGCTCGCACCGTCAGTGCCTGCTGCAAAGGCCGAGGTCGAGGCCATATACAGATACGCAAAGGAGAACGGTTTCGACGATACCGAACTCCGTCCCTGGGACTTCAGCTACTGGTCTGAGAAGTACAAGGATTCAAAGTATTCCATCAATGACGAGATGCTCAAGCCCTATTTCAAGCTTGAGAACTGCATCCCCGCAGTGTTCGACCTGGCAAACAGGCTGTACGGCCTCAACTTCACCGAGCGTCCCGACATTCCCGGCTACAACAAGGATGTGAAGGTTTACGATGTGACTGACGGGACCGGACGCCACATGGCCCTCTTCTATGCCGACTTCTTCCCCCGTGCAAGCAAGCGCGGCGGAGCCTGGATGACCGAGTTCCGTGGCCAGAGCATAGTCGACGGCGTCGAGTACCGTCCTTTCATCAGCATCGTCACGAACTTTACCAAGCCCACCGAGACAGAGCCTTCGCTGCTTACCCACTACGAGCTCACAACCTTCCTGCATGAGTTCGGACACGCAATACACGGCATGCTTGCCGAGGGGCGTTACGGCTCTCAGACAGGCACCAGCGTGGCCCGCGACTTCGTCGAGCTTCCTTCGCAGATAATGGAAAACTGGGGATATGAGCCCGAGTACCTCAATACCTTTGCAAAGCACTATCAGACCGGGGAGACCATCCCCGAGGATCTCATAGCCAAGATCGTGGAATCCAAGAACTATCTTGCCGCCTACATGCAGGTACGCCAGCTCCAGTTCGGCATACTTGATATGGCATGGCATACCCTCACCGCTCTTCCCGAGCAGGGAACCATCGAATTCGAGAAGGCCGCCCTCGCTCCCAGCAGCGTCATCTATTCAGTGCCCGAGTGCTGCATCTCCACATCGTTCAACCACATCTTTACCGGTGGCTATTCAGCCGGCTACTACTCTTACAAGTGGGCTGAGGTGCTTGAGGCCGATGCATTCTCCCTCTTCAAGGAGAAGGGCATCTTCAACCGCGAGGTTGCCGACTCATTCCGTGAGAATATCCTCAGCAAGGGCAGCACCTGCGACGAGGCTGTACTGTACCGCAACTTCCGCGGCCACGACCCTCAGCCTCAGGCTCTTCTGGAGAAACTTGGCATTGTTACCAATAAATAGGATCGGAATATGAAAACCTTGGTTGTCATCGATGTCCAGAGGGACTTCTTCTGCCCTGAAGGCAGTCTGTATGTCAAGGGAGGGGAGACCCTTCCCGCAAAGATAGCTGCGGCCGCCGCAGATTATGATGCCGTCGTCTTTACCCTGGACTGGCATCCCGGCGACCACTGCTCGTTCGCTGCCCAGGACGGCCCATGGCCGCCGCACTGCGTGGCCTTCACACAAGGCGCCGGCCTTGCCGACGAGTTCTCCATGATGCTTGCCGATGGTGCTTTGCTGCATTTCAAGGGCACGGATCCGGGAAAGGAGCAGTATGGAGGATTCGAGTTCATTTCCGAGTCGGACCCTGAGTATGCTGTATTCGAGAACTCTGATACGATCGAGATCTGCGGAATAGCCGGTGACTACTGTGTCAAGGAGACTGCCGCTGTCCTGATGAAGCACTGGCCGGAGAAGATAGTCCTCCTGCCTGAGCTCATCGCAAGCATAGACGATGGCACGACGCTGCGCTGTTTCATAGAGAAAAATAACCTGAAGACAAAATGAGACCCATAGTCAACCATTTCACCGACAACGACCTCTACACATTCACCTGCCAGTATTACATACTGGAGACATATCCCCGTGCAGAGGTGGAATATTCCTTCTTCGACAGGAACCACCACAAGTATCCCGCAGGGTTTGCCGCCCTGCTTCAGGAGCAGGTGGACCATATGAAGGATGTTGTATTTACCGACGAGGAGGCTGAATTCATGATGCGCAAGTGCACTTTCCTGCCTCTGTGGTTCTTCACCTTCCTGAAGGGCTATCGCTTCAATCCCAAGGAAGTCACAATCGAACAGGACGAGGAGGGCCATCTTGACATAAAGGTCAAGGGCAAGTGGTTCAGTACCATCATGTGGGAGATGCCGCTGCTTTCGTCTATCTCCGAGCTCATGCATGAGCTGCGCGGAGATCTGGCCAGGTACGATTCCGCCCTTGAAGAGCGTCGTTCCCGTGAGAAGATGGAGAAGATATTCGGATCCGGCCTTGTGCTTGGCGACATGGGTACACGCAGGCGCATCAGCTTCGACCATCAAGACATGGTCATCCGTGTCATGAAGGAAGTCTGGGAATCCCGCAGCGACTGGCCCGGCAAGTTCACCGGAACATCCAATGTCTGGCTAGCAATGAAGTACGATCTTGTGCCCCTTGGAACCATGTCCCACCAGCTCATAAGTTTCGAGGAGAACGTGAGCGGCCTGTTCGAGTGCAACTTCAACGTGATGAAGAAGTTCTCCGACGTCTTTGACGGCGACAACGGAATCTACCTCTACGACTGCTTTGGCGACAAAGTCTTCTTCAGCAACCTCAGCAAGCGTATGGCCATGATGTACAAGGGCCTGCGCGTCGACAGCGGAGACGAGTTCGAGCAGACTGAGAAAATCATCTCCAAGTACATCGAGCTGGGTATCGACCCTGCCACAAAGCAGGTCTGCTACAGCAATGGCCTGAACATCGACAAGGCCATAGAGATACACAAGTATGTGAACGGACGCGTACAGGACTCGTATGGTGTCGGTACCTTCCTCACCTGCGACGTTACCGGCGTGGAGCCCATGAACATCGTCGTCAAGCTTACCCGTGGCCGCATTACCGAGAAGCGTGCATGGCATGACTGTGTCAAGCTTTCATGCAATGTCTCCAAGACCCTTGGCAATGAGGCAAAGTGCGAGTATCTCATCAGCCAGCTCGCCTGAATATGATCTGCGGTCAGAATTGTGCGGATTGCCGGTTTGCGGCACTTGAGCGCAATACCGGAAAGGATATCGTGGTCAATGTCGTAGGTTTTTGTCCGGACCCTTCGCTTCTGGATTTTTCCGACGCACCCGTCCGCACATTCCAGCACCGCGGCTATTCCATAAGGTTTCTGAACTTTTCCGGCGAAGACCATCGTCTTGGCCGCAGGATCCTTGAGAGCCATCCCGACATAATTCTGCACGTCGCGGATTCCATGAATCTCGAGCGCAGCCTCAGGCTCACTGCCCGGATCATCGACATGGATGCCAAGGCCATAGTGGCTCTTGGTGCATACGACAGGCTGCTTGCCACTGGCCATTCACTAGACTGCAGGAAACTCGGCAGCCTCATCGGCCTGGATGTGATCGCCCTCGAGGATGGCAAGCCGGAAAATCTGCCGCAGCTCCTGAGCGCCCTGGTGGATGCGTATGAGGTCCGTGACAAACGCCATGTGCATGTGCCATATGGCACGGATATCGAGCATGCGATATCCGGAATAACCGACATTATCAACAAGACCGGCAGCGTCAGTGGCAACTGGCATGACCGTTATCTTGCAGTTCGTCTGCTCGAAGATCCCTCATACGTTTACGCGGCAATAGACGAGGCTGCCAATGCCGATGAGATCAAGGCCTGCGCCGCGAAGGAGGCCGCCTCCTTGAGCATGGCGTACGGAGAGCCCGTATATGACATCGTGCACAAGGCGCGTGTGGGCTTCGTCACCGGTGCCCTGCAGGAAACCCTTCATCACAGTACCGACAATTCAGACCACAGCATCACCCAGAAGATCGATTCTGTGCTTACCAGCCGCTGGCTCGGTCTTCCCATACTGCTGCTCGTGCTGCTGGGTGTCTTCTCGCTTACTTTCGCTATCGGAGCTTATCCGCAGCACTGGATAGAGACCGGAGTGTCGGCACTTGCCGCAGCGATTTCCGATTCCATACCTGACGGCTGGCTCTCCAGCCTGCTTGCCCTCGGCATAGTTGAGGGCGTCGGCGCCGTGCTGGCGTTCCTTCCCAACATCGCGCTGATGTTCCTGTTCCTGTCGCTGCTTGAAGACAGCGGCTACATGGCACGCGCAGCCTTCCTGATGGACAAGCTGATGCACCGCATAGGCCTGCATGGCAATTCATTCATCCCCATGCTGCTTGGTTTCGGGTGCAATGTGCCCGCAATAATGGCTGCCAGGGGCATTGACGATCGCCGTGACCGTGTGCTCACAATGCTGATGATCCCTTTCATGAGCTGCTCGGCCCGCCTGCCTGTGTATATGCTGCTCGTGGGTGCCTTCTTTGCCAGGGGCAAGGCTCTGGTGATGATAGGAATATACCTGCTGGGGATAGTGCTGTCGATTCTTTTCGCCTTTGTGATGAAGCGCACCAGGTGGTTCCGCAAGGGTGACGACGACTATGTCTCCGAACTGCCGCCGTACCGCAGGCCGACGCTCAGAAATACGGGGCGGCACATCTGGGAGAGGGTGGCGGACTATCTGCAGAAGATAACTACTGTAATCCTCGCCGCATCGGTGATCATCTGGGCTCTGGAGTATTTCCCCGCCGGCCGAACAAACGGCGGACTCGACAAGGACCAGTCATATCTTGCGGCTGTGGGCAGGTTCATGGAGCCGGCAACCTCGCCTCTGGGCTTCGACTGGAAGATGAACGTGTGCCTGCTGACGGGTCTTCCCGCAAAGGAGGCCATTGTAAGCACCATGGGCATATTGTATCACACAAGCGATGATGTGCCCCTTGCAGAGGCGATGCGCAGCGAAAGCGGCACGACACCCGTGACCGCCCTTGCCTTCATGGCCTTTGTGCTGCTTTATTTCCCCTGCATAGCCACCATCAGCACCCTCAAGCGCGAGGCGGGTCGCCGCTGGGCAGTCTTCTCGGTGGTCAATTCCCTGCTTCTGGCATGGGTGGTGGCATTCCTGATATTCAGATTGGGAAACCTGCTGTAAGAGGCTGTTCCCGGAGGCGTCACGCCTCATGAATGCCCTGGCCACCCGAGGCCAGTGAGCGGGTGGGGCCCACAAGCATGGCGAAGTGGGAGGGAAGAGCAAAGCGAAGGCTGAAGGAGGCATGACGCCTCCGGGGAAATAAGAAAATCGCGCTAGTCAAGCGCGATTTCTTTCATTATGTTATCCATCTTGAGATAGTTCCTGATGGTCCACAGGACGAACCGTATGTCAACGGAGATGGTCTTGCACCAGCCTTCGGTCCAGTAGACGTTGCCGGCAAGGGATTCCTTGTTGCCGTCGAAGGCGAGACCGATTATCTCGCCGTCTGCATTCAGTACGGGAGAACCGGAGTTGCCTCCTGTTATGTCATTGTCGGTAAGGAAGTTGACAGGAATACCCTTGCCGTCTGCCCCGGCACTCTCAAGCATGCTGCGCCAACTGTCCTTGAGCGTGAAGTCGTGGTCGTCGGGATTCTCCTTCGCAAGTATCTCCGACGACCATGTCTGCCATGGAACGTCCACCCTGCCACGCCTGAAGGTGCTTACTGTGCCGTAGGTGAGGCGCATGGTGGAGTTGGCGTCGGGATACTGCAGCATGCCGGCGGCTTCCTTTGCCTTGTACATGGCATGGGTGTAATCATAGGATCTCTGCAGGATCTTGGTGTCTCCCTGGTCGTAGCTTACCCTTGCGTTGAAGTCGCCGAGCAACACGTCGGAGAGGAACTTGAAGACCCTGTCATCCTTGGTCATGCGCTCGTCGGTCCAGAGGTAGTCGCAGAGGGCATCGTAATCCACGGTCTTGTCGTCTTTCCTGAACATCTCGCAGACCTCCCTCTGGAAAGGACCCCAGTATTCGGGATCCACGTGCTCCAGATAGGATTTCACGTTGAACTTGAACAACTCGCGTTCCAGGCGCATGTCCACTTCGGCGTAGTCCCCGTCGAGGTCGAGGCCCTTCTTGTTGTTTCTGATTCTTTGTGCTATCAGGTTTATCTTGCTTCCTTTGGCAATCGTCTCGCGATACCAGACCATATTCTGCTGGGATTTGGAAGCTGCCTTGTACTTGCAGGCCAGGTCGCTTGCTATCTGCCTGTTCTCGCGGCCCTTCAGGAACTTCCGTTCTTCTGCCTTCTTCGACTTTATGACCTTGAAGCGCCTGCAGCACTGCATTTCGCCTTCCTGGCACTCCTGCACGTTGCTGAGCGAGAAGTAGCTGTTTGCATACTTCAGCCGAATGGCAGGGTCGGCATTCATCCATTTCATCATTATCTTCATCTGCCCGCTCCGGATTTCTGTCAGGATGGGGTAGTAGATGTTCTGGTTGTTGTCCACCTTGGCTGAACTTGAGTACCTGTCGGTCTTGCCGGGGTAGCCCATGACCATCGCAAAGGATCCCTGCTCGTATCCTTCGGTGCTGATGGACAGAGTCCTGACAGGCTTCCATGGAACATTTGAGTCAGAGTGCGGGGCGGGAGAGCCGTCGGGTGCGGCGTAGATGCGGTAGAGCGCGAAGTCGCACTTGTGCTGCGGCCATTCCCAGTTGTCAATGTCGCCTCCGAAGGCGGCGATGCTCACCGGGGGAGCCGCCACGAGCCTGATATCCGTGTAGACCTTGTACAGCGCAAGGTAATATTTTTCACCTGCCCACATGTGGCTCAGCGATGCATTGAGGCCTGTCTGCCTGTTATATCTTTCCTCGATCACAGCGGAGATGTGACGCATTCCGAACTTCCTGCCTTCCTCGGTCTCCTCCCTGATCAGCTCTTCCACCTCATCGGTGACGTCTATGACATTCTGAAGGAAAAAGGCTCTTTTGCCGGGGATGTAGATCTCCTGATCCATGAAGTCGGCACTGAATCCGTCTTCGAGGTAGTTGTGCTCCGGGGTGCTGAGCGCATGCACATCGGCATAGGCGCAGTGGTGATTTGTGATCAGAAGACCTTTCTCGGATATCATGCTGCCTGTGCAGCCGAAGTCCAGGGAAACGATTGCGTCGCTAAGCGACACGTTATCTGCGTCATAGATGTCTTTTGCGTTCAGCCGGCAGCCTTCGTTCTGCATGTTCTGCACGAGTGCCTGGCCAATGGAGTTGACCATCCACATCCCTTCATCCGCGAAGGATGAAAGAGAAATGGACAGAGCGGCTGCAACAAGGAGTATCCTTTTCATATTCTTTAGTTTTCTTATGCAAAGTTAATCATATTAGGCATTATTCTATTGCTGGAAATTATTATTTTTGTATTTGTGGAAAAATTTGTACAGAAAATCATCTGGCTGGCGCTTGCATTCGGCATCTGCCTGAACCTGCAGGCCAGTCCGGCCGTGAACGACTGGACTGTCAGTGGAAAGGTGGTCGATGCCGTCACATCGGAGCCGCTGATGGGCGCCGTGGCCAATCTGGAGTCCCTGTGGGCCGTGACCGACGAAAACGGAGTCTTCGTCATCCCCAAGGTGCAACAGGGCAGGTACGTTCTGAAGGTCAGCCTTCTCGGTTACGTTGACGCAGAGCTGGCGATTGACGTGAAGGGCGATATCGAGGACCTTGTCATAGCCATCAACGAAAGTTCCCTTGCCCTAGAGGGGGTCACTGTCACCGCACAGCGCCCCAAGGATGGCATCGGCACCTCGCACAACATCGGCCGCGATGCGCTCAACCATCTGCAGATCAGCAATATGTCCGACATGGCCTCGCTGCTGCCGGGTGGCAAGACCGTGAATCCGGACCTTACTGCCGCCCAGGCATTCTCGATACGTGACGGCGGATCCTCCATGGGCAATGCCGCCTTCAGTACAGCCGTCGAGGTTGATGGTGTGCGCGTGGGCAACAATGCCGGTTTCGGCGAGATGTCGGGAGTCGACACGAGAAGCATCTCCGTCGACAACGTGGAGTCTGTGGAAGTGCTTTCCGGCGTGCCTTCTGCCGAATACGGCGATCTCGGTGCCGGAATGGTCAAGGTGCATACCAAGACCGGACGCACCCCGTTCAACGTGGTATTCTCGGTGAATCCCCGAACATATCAGGCCTCTGTCTCCAAGGGTGTCGAATTCAGCAGGGACAGGGGAGTGCTGAACCTCAGCGCCGAGTGGGCCAACGCCACAAAGAAGCTGAGCTCTCCCTATGAGTCGTACACCCGCCGCGGCCTTACGCTCAAATACTCCAACACCTTTGCCGAGGTGCTGCGTTTCGAGGCCGGCCTGTCCGGCAACCTTGGCGGTATGAATTCCGAGGACGACCCTGATGCCTTCAGCGGAGAATACACGAAGGTACGCGACAACGTGCTGCGTGCCAACACCTCGCTGAAGTGGCAGGTCAACAGGCCCTGGATCACCTCGCTGAAGTTCGACGCTTCCGTCAACTACAATGACAATCTCTCGCACGCTCACAAGTACAATTCCTACGCATCCTCCCAGCCGTCAGTGCATTCCGAGAGTGTCGGCTACTATCTTGCCGAGCGTCTGCCTCTCACTTACTTCTCCGACCAGATAGTCGATTCCCGCGAGCTGGACTTCGCCGCCTCTGCAAAGTATGACTGGACCAGGCGCTGGGGAGACGTCAAGAGCAACCTGAAAGCCGGCATGCAGTGGAAGGCCAATGGAAATGTCGGTCAGGGCGAATACTACGAGGACCCTTCGCTTGCGGCCAACGGCTATCGTCCCCGTCCGTATTCCGACTATCCTTTCATGCACAACATCTCAGCCTATGCAGAGGAGGATGTCACCTTCCCCTTCGGGCTTCAGCTGACAGCCGGTCTGCGCATGGACAACGTCTATGTGCGCGGATCGAAATATACCGATGTCCACTCCCTCTCTCCCCGATTCAATGCAAAGTGGAATCTGGGCAGGAAGGTCACCGTGCGTGGTGGCTGGGGCGTGTCTGAGAAGCTGCCCAGCTTCTATATCCTGTACCCCAAGCCGGAATACCGTGACATTCAGACTTTCGGATTCTCTCATGGCAGCTCGGCGTCATATGTCTATTACACCCAGCCGTTCATGACCGAGTTCAATCCTGACATGAAATGGCAGCGCAGCAGCAACTCGGAACTGGGTCTCGATCTGGAACTGGGAGAATTCAAGATGAGTCTTGTGGGCTTCCTCAACATAACGCAGAATCCTTACAGGATGACGTCGCACTACGCGCCGTTCACTTACAATATCAGCGCCATCGCTCCGGGTTACCAGATGCCTGACAACCCTCAGATCACAGTCGACAACCAGACCGGTGACGTCTATCTCCGAGGCGGCTCCGATGTCGTGTGGACACCCATGGCCACCAAAGTCACCGATGTGACGTTCGTGAAGACCACACGTCAGGACAATGCCGCACCCATGACCCGTGCCGGTGCCGAGGCCACGGTGGACTTCCCCGAGATAAAGCCCATCCGCACCGCTCTGAGATTCGATGCATCCTATGTGTATACGGGATACGAGGACCATTCCGAGTCCTATTACTACAACAACGGCTGGTCGCATACGAACATTGCCAACCGCTCCTACCAGTATGTGGGAATCTTTGCCAACGGCGGCGGCTCCAACCAGATGGCCTGTGGCAAGAAGACCCATAAGCTTGATGCGAACCTCACGGCAATCACCCATATCCCGGAGGCCCGTCTCATCATTACCTGCAGGTTGGAGATGAGCCTGCTCACAAGGTCGATGAACATACCGGCAGGCGGTACCGACAAGCTGCTGCCCGTCGCTTATCTGACCGAGGACGGTGTGCGTCATGAGTTTACCGAAGCTGACGCTGCGAACCCTGAGTTCACGAACCTCATACTGTACCCGGGCAACGACTACATGTTCCTGCAGGACGGCTACGGCGCGTATGCATCCGCCAATCTGTCCATTACCAAGGAGATCGGCAAACACGTGAGTCTGTCGTTCTTTGCAAACAACTTCACGAATGCGCGTCCCTACGTCACCTCCATGGCAACGGGCGTTGCAGCGATCTATACCCCCAACTTCTATTACGGGCTGACGTGCAGAATCAAGTTATGAAAAAGACAATCTACATCATATTCTCCCTGCTCGCGCTGACCTCGTGCCACGCCTTCAAGGAAAATCCCTATGAGGCCACATTGTGCCGCTTTGCCGTCGAGGCTTTGTACCCCGAGGGCTACTCCTCACGCGAGGGCGTAGCCGTCAGACTGGAAGACATCAATCTTGGCAACTCATACTCCATGTCAACCGATGCCTGCGGTGTGGCTCTGTTTTCCGTTCCTACCGGGCTGTACCGTGTCAACATCAGTGACCGGAACGGCGAGGACATCTTCAACGGAGCAGCTGACCGCATACAGCTGAAGGATGACATGCATCTCCAGCTTTCCCTGAAGCACTCGAAGGCCGGAGCGATCGTCATCAAGGAGATCTATTGCGGAGGCTGCAAGAAGCTTCCCGAGGAGGGTACATACCAGTCGGACCAATACGTCATCCTCCACAACAACGGTGTCGATGTCCAGTACCTCGACGGACTCTGTTTCGGCTGCCTGCATCCTTTCAACTCTACGGGAACCAACCCCTGGATCATCAAGGATGACTCAACCGGCGAGACAGTGTATCCTGACTTCCTCCCCGTGGCCCAGGCCATATGGCAGTTCCCCGGCGGAGGGACCGATCACCCTCTGCAGAGTGGTGAGGACGCCGTCCTGTGCCTTCGTGGCGCCATCGACCACAGCGCGCAGTATCCGCTCAGCGTCAATCTGAACAAAGAAGGCTACTTCGTCTGCTACAACCCCACATATTTCACCAACACGACATACCACCCGGCTCCCGGCAGCAACATTTCCGCCGACCATATACTTGATGTGGTTATAAAGACCGGTCAGGCGAATGCGTACACATTCTCCCAGAGCTCGCCGACTGCGGTGCTCTTCAGGGCCAAGGGCGTGACAATGGCAGAGTTCGTGCAGCAGGAGGGCTCGGTCATACAGACTCCCGGCGACTCCCACAATCCCGTTGTGGCCATCCCTGTGGACTGGACCGTGGACGCCGTCGAGGTGTTCAACGGATCGTCGGCTTCCAATACGAAACGTCTGAGCCCGTCGCTTGATGCCGGATATGTGGCCCTGTCGCAGACGGCCCTCGGCCATACGCTCATGCGCAAGGTCGACGAGGAACTGACGCGGGCATCCGGTTTCGAGGTGCTTGCCGACACAAACAACAGCATTGAGGATTTTTACGAAACAGAAATACAGTCATTGCATGAATAAGATTCTTTCACTTTCCGCTGCAATGCTGTTCGTTTCGCTTGCAGCCTTTGCGCAGCCTTTCGAGAAGGCGATGCGCAGAAACCTGTGGAATGACGGATCCAATGCCAACGGTATCCGCCAGGACAGTCTGAGCATATCATATGCCGAGCTATACGGTGGATTCAAGGCCGGAGACTACCACGATACCTATGATTATTCAAAGGGATGGACGGCCGGAGCCAGGGCTGCATCGGTGCAGCATCTGAAGAATTTCTCGATGTCCGGCTCGTTCGGCTTCGAACAGACCCAGGGCGATGGCATGTGCGGCTCGATGTTCATCCATCCCGGATTCTATCCCATAGATGTCCTCGAGTTCACTCCAGGACGGAAGACACTTCAGACATACAGCTTCAGCGGCGGGATAAGCGTGGATGTGGCACCCAACTGGCGTGTCGGAGGCGTGATCGCCTTCGAATCTGCCAACTATGCCAAGCGCAAGGACCTCCGCCATACCAACTACAGGCTCGATTTCGAAGTCGCTCCCGGTATCCAGTACCACTGCGGCGACTTTGCCCTCGGCTTGAACTACATCTATTCCAAGAACTCCGAGACTGTAGACGCCGAGCAGATCGGCACCGGCAAGGAGTCTCTCTTTGCCTTCCTCGACAAGGGAATGATGTATGGCGCGTACGAGCTCTGGACAGGTAGCGGCGTGCATCTTTCTGAAGCCGGAGTGTCAGGCCTTCCCTTGGCAGAGAACATCCATGGTGCGGCCGCCCAGGTCTCATGGAAGGGATTCTTCGCTGAAACGGTATGGCGCCACCGCAGGGGATTCTCCGGCGAGAAGCAGTATATATGGTACCGCTTCCCCGGCAGCGACCTCGCCGTCACGATGGGATACGCTCTGAATTCAAGACATTTCTTCCGCCTGAGCTGGAAGGAATTCCGTCAGGACAACAACGAGACCGTTATCGAGAAGGTTACTGTTGGAGGTGTCACAAATCCGGTCGAACATGGTTCCAACCTGATACTTCAGCGTGCGAGCCGTTCGCTCAAGGCCGGATATGACTTCTATGCTCCGAAATTCGAGCTTCGTGAGTACCTGTCTTTCGGATGGCATGATACCCGTAACTCTCCGATGTACCCGTACGTGTTCAATCGTCGCATTTCCGAGCTGGCATATTCTCTTGATGTCATCGGCCATGCAGGGAAATGGGATATTGGCACGGGCCTGCTGTACACACAGGCGCTCTGCAGGGAGAGCAGCGCCACAGTCGCTGCCGATTCCGGAGTCACATCGGATCCGTACCGCCTTGATGAGTGGAACCAGTCCCACATCGACTTCATCTGCAATCCTGCACTGACCGTCCTCCCGCATGTGCGCTATAACTTTGCCATTGGACTGTACGCTGAACTTGGCGGTCTTGCGGCTACGGACTTCCGCTCGTTCAGGGCAGGAACGACAATAAGATTCGGTTATAACTTCTAATTCAAATGAATAATATGAGAAAAGCATTGTTCTTCCTTGGAATGGCTGTCTTCGCTGCAGCCGGATGCAGGCAATCATCCCCTGATGCTCCCGTAGAGCCGGGGCTCGTGAAGATTGAGCCTGTCATCACCAGGGCAACTGCAACAAATTTCGAGCAGGGAGACCAGATAGGCCTTGCCATCATAAAGGCTGACGGGACAGAGTATGCGGACAACGCGTGCCTTGCCTACGATGAGGCTGCAAAGGCTTTTGCCGGTGATATGAAATGGTATGCGCAAGGTGGCGACGCCTGCATGCTCAAGGCTTTCTTCCCGTATCAGGCTGACGGATTCCCCACAAGTTTCACCGTGGCTGCCGACCAGTCCGATGGCGCCGGGTCTTCCGATTTCATGGCTGCCGCAAAAAGTGGGGTCCTGCCTCAGCGTGAGGCGGTTGCCATGGTGTTCAGACATTACCTGAGCCAGATTGTCGTCAACATCGCCAACACGGCTGATGCCGAGATCGAGTATGTATGCGTCCGGAACCTCGTTCCCACGGCCGACATTTCTATAGGTGTGGATGGCGAGATCACGGTATCGGCAGCCGAGGCGGATGCATCAGACATCAAGGCTGAGTGCATGACACCCAATCAGAAGTACAGAGCCATAGTTGTCCCTCAGACATCGACACTCTCACTCGAGATCAAGGTCATGTCAGGCACCGTGCTCGTGACCGATATCCCCGAGTCTATCCTCAAGCAGGGATACACATATACCATCAATGCCGAGGTTACTTCCGAGAACGTCAAGGTCGCCCTTTCCGGTGAGATCCAGAACTGGGATGATGGCGGCGAACTCAACGGTGAACAGAGGCGCGAAGTCTCTTTCCACGAGTACCTTGAGGATGGCTATATCGAGTATGACAACGTGAATTACACTGTCAAGGATTTCAACGGAAAGATCTGGATGACACAGCCTCTCAGGTACGTTCCTTACGGAACCGTGGTTTCATCTGATCCCCAGTCCGACGACCATATCTGGTACAGCGTGCCTGCATTCCAGGATGGCGGTGCCGAATCCGCAAAGAATGAGAAGTATGGCTATCTCTACGACTATTATGCGATCTTCGGGACGAATGATATCACGGAAGACAACTACGAGTCGTTCGAAGGCGCGCAGGGTATCTGCCCCAAGGGATGGCACATTCCTACAAAGGCCGAAGGAGACGCTCTGGTTGCACCCGCCGAAACTGCGCTCTTCTATGACAGTGACCTTATGTATGCGACTATCCCCAATGCCAATGCAGCTGGATTCCAATATGTGATGTCAGGCATCAGGAACAAGACAACCTTATCTGGCAATGGCGCATACCTGACTACGGCAATCGATGCTGCCAAGGCTGGCAATCTTACCGAATATCTCGGTGAAAACACAATGAACTACATCGCGCTCTCTACGGGACATCTTTGCAAGAAGAACGATGGCGTCATCACCAATTACCAGTTCTTCGGCATCATGTCGACCTTCTCACCCGTGATACATGGCAAGCTCAATACGGCATTCACCAATATCTGCTCGGGTTATCAGGTCCGCTGCGTCCGCGACTCGGAGTAGTTCCGCCAAAGCAGGACAATAGAAAACGGAGACCGCGATTGCTGCGGTCTCCGTTTTCTGTATTGTGAGTCTTGCTTAAATGCTGAAGTTGTGGTAGTGCGGGCCGAAGCGCTCGAAGGCTTCGCGGTCAAGCATCTCCCTGTCGTCCGGGTGGGCGATCGAGATCATCAGCTTTGCCCTCTCCTGCAGACTCTTGCCGTAGAGGTTGACAGAACCGTACTCGGTCACGAACCAGTGTGCGTCCGAACGGGGAGTCACAATGCCGGCACCGGTGTTGAGGCTGCTTACTATCTTGTTCTTGCCCTTGAGGGTGCGGGAAGCGAATGCGATGATGCTCTTTCCGCCCTCTGACATTGTTGCTCCGCGCACGAACTCAAGCTGGCCGCCGGTTCCGCTGAAGATGCGGGTGCCGATGGAGTCGGCGCTGACCTGACCGGTGAAGTCGACTTCCGTTGCTGAGTTGATGGCCATCATGTGGGGATTCTGAGCGATGACGGCAGGGTTGTTGGAGTATGCGATGTCTCTCATGAGCACGCCGGGGTTGTGGTCGATGAAGGAGTAAACGTCCTTTGAACCGAGAAGGAAGGATGCGACCACCTTGCCGGTGTCTATCTTCTTGCATGCGCCGTTTATGACTCCTGCCTTTATCAGCTTGAGAAGGCCGTCGGCGAACATCTCGGTGTGCAGGCCAAGGTTCTTGTGCCCGCCGAGTTCACCTGCGAGAGCGTTGGGAAGGGCGCCTATGCCCATCTGTATACAGTCGCCGTCCTCCACGAGAGCCGCGCAGTTCTTGCCGATGATCATCTCGGTGGGTGTGGGCTCGGCGAAGGCTGCGGTCACAAGGGGAGTATCGTCCTCTACGAGATAGTCGAAGGCATCGATGCTGACGAGGTCGCCGTATGCGAAAGGAACATTGGGGTTCACAACGCCGATCACGATGTCGGCAGTCTCGATGGCTGCGATGGAGCAGTCAACGGAAGTTCCGAGAGATACCATGCCGTTCTCGTCGGGAAGAGAGATGTTGACGAGAGCTGCTCCGAGCTTGATGTAACCCTTGCGGTACAGAGCCGGGCTTTCTCCAAGATGGACGGGCAGATAGTCTGCGTATCCTGAGTTTACGTTGGGCCTTACATTGGGACCGATGAAGAATCCCTGGTCGAAGAACTTCCCTTCATAAGCGGGGTCGCTGTAGGGAGCGGGACCCTCGGTGTGGAAGTGATGGAAGTGCAGGTCTGTCACGTCGCCTGCGTCTGCCCTGCGGCAGAGCGCCTGAATGAGGCAGTGGGGCACGCTGGCTACACTGCTCAGGTGGATGTGGCTGTGTGACGGGATATGGCTTACGGCCTCATCGGCGGAAACGAATTTGATAGGTTTCATTACAAATTTATTATTTTTGTGCCTGCAAAAATACAAAATAATATCTATGCACACAAAGCAGGAGAAGATGGAGGCCTTCGGCCGTCTTCTGGACATAATGGATGCCTTGCGCGAGCGCTGCCCCTGGAATGCGGAGCAGACCTTCGGGACGCTCCGCCCAATGACCGAGGAGGAAGTGTATGAACTGGCCGACGCTGTGCTCAAGGGCGATGACAGGGAACTCAGCAAGGAGATAGGAGATCTGCTCTATCATATGGTCTTCTATGCCAGGATTGGTGAGGAGAAAGGCTCCTTCGACATAGCTGACAGCCTGGAGAAGATATGTGCCAAGATGATTTTCCGTCACCCTCACGTATTCCGTCCCGACGGCACCCCCGTTGCCGAAGGCGAGGCGCCAAGCGCCAAGGAAATCGCTGATACATGGGAACTTGTGAAGGCCAGGGAGAAAGATGGCAACAAGACCGTAATGAGCGGGATACCCGATGCCATGCCTGCTGTGCTCAAGGCTCTCAGCATGCAGGAGAAAGCCCGCGGCTGCGGCTTCGACTGGGAGAAGCCCGAGGATGTGTGGGACAAGGTCGAAGAGGAGCTTGGCGAGGCAAGGGAAGCCTGCGAAGAGGGAGACCGCGCCCACATGCAGGAAGAGTTCGGCGACCTGATGTTCGCCGTCATCAATGCCACCCGCCTGTACGGCATCGACCCCGAAGCGGCGCTCAGCGGCACCTGCAGCAAGTTCAGACGCAGATTCACGTATCTTGAAGAGAATACCCTCAAGAAGGGGATAAGACTCACCGACCTCACTCTTGCCGAGATGGATGCCATCTGGGATGAGGGCAAAGCCAAGGGACTATGACGCACTGGACGGAACGAACCGAGCTGCTGCTTGGCGCAAAGGGGCTTGAACGTCTCAGGGCATCCCGTGTTGCAGTCGTGGGCGTCGGCGGTGTCGGCGGTTATGCTGCCGAGATGCTTGTGCGCTCAGGCCTCGGCCACATCCTGATCATAGACAACGACGAGGTGGCCCAGAGCAATCTGAACCGCCAGCTGCTGGCCCTGCATTCCACATTGGGGCAGCCCAAGGTGGAGGTGCTCAGGCGGCGCCTGCTTGACATCAATCCCGATCTTGACATAGCCGTGGTGGCCGAATATGTATCCGAGGAGAACATGCCGGCAATCATGTCCTCACAGGGCAGGCTCGATTTCGTCGTCGATGCCATCGATACCCTGAGCCCCAAGATCGCGCTCATCCAGTATTGCCTGGGCAACGGCATTCCGCTGGTGAGCTCGATGGGCAGCGGCGCAAAGGCCGATGCCACCATGGTGCGCATCGCCGACATCTCCAAGACATATCAGGACCCTCTGGCATACATGGTCCGCAAGCGTCTGCACAAACTTGGAATCTACAAAGGCTTTCTTGCCGTGTTCTCCGGCGAACTTCCCAGGAAGGATTCCATGGTCCTCGAGGAGTCCCGCAACAAGAGGTCTCAGGTGGGTACGATTTCGTACATGCCCGCGGTGTTCGGATGCGTCTGCGCACAGGCTGTGATAACTCGCATTGCAGACCTCACGGAAAATTTCTAACTTTGCCGGGATATGTATACCATACTGGAAGTTAATGGCAGGAAGGATCTTATGCGATTCATCAAATTCCCTGATGAACTGTACAGGGACTGCCCCCAGTATGTGCCAGCACTGCACTCCGACCAGCTGAGGTCCCTGACCAGGGTCTCCACCCTCTCGTACTGCCAGAGGAAGCTGTGGCTTGCCCTGGACGGGAAGGGAAAGGTTGTCGGGCGGATATGCGCAGCCATCAATCCCAGGTACAACGAGCTCTACAAGGTGAAGCGTGCCCGCTTCGGATGGTTCGACGTCATCGACGACTACGAGGTGGCAAGGCTCCTTTTCGCTGCTGCCGAGGCGTGGGCCGGGGAAAACGGCATGGAGGAGATCCACGGGCCCCTCTACTACAACACTCTTGGCAGGCAGGGAATGCTTGTCGAGGGCTTTGAAAACATCCCGCCCTTCAACTGCATATACAATCATGCGTATTACGGCAGGTTCGTCGAGAAGTACGGCTTTTCCAAGGAATGCGACTGGCTGCAGTACGTGTTGAGGGCTGACCAGGGCGTTCCCGACAAGACCCGGAGGGTGGCTGAGATGCTCATGCAGCGCTACGATCTCCATTTTGCCGACATCGATTCCCTGAAGAAGGACCATGCCCTGGTGCGCGAGTTCTTTGACGTATATAACCGCAGCTTCTATGGCAAGGTGCATAATTTCATCCCTTTCACCGATGAGGAGATAGAGGAGGAAATCAAGGAGATGATGCCTTTCATATCAGGCAGGACGTCCAGCATAGTCCTGGACGGGGACGGCAAGGTTGCGGCTTTCGGAATAGCCTTTCCGAGCATCTCCAGGGCACTGCAGAAGGCCAGGGGCAGACTTTTCCCCTTCGGTTGGTTCCATATCATGAGGGCCATGCATGGCACTGAGCTGTGCGACCTCATGCTGAACGGAGCCGCTCCCGAATGGCAGGGCAGGGGAATCAGTGCGGTATATTACAGTGACATTGCCGGCAAGGCACGCAGGTCGGGCATCAAAAGATGCATAACCAACCCCCAGATAGAGTCGAATTCGGCTGTGAACATCTGGAATGAATACGAGCGTGAGCCTTACATGAGGCGCCGCTGCTACATAAAGAAAATAGATTAGATACATATGGCAGAAACCAGTACATTACTTGAGAAAGTACTCTCGCTGCAGGGCAAGTTCCAGAGCCTGCAGGACCAGCTTGCAAGTCCGGACGTGATGTCCGACATGAAGAAGTTCGTCCAGTTGAACAAGGACTACAAGGAACTCGAACCCATCATCAAGGCCGGTTTGGAATACAAGAAGATGATGGACGACCTTGCTTCCGCAAAGGACATCCTCGTGAATGAGAAGGATGAGGAACTTCGTGAGATGGCACGCGAAGAGATCAATGACATAGAGCCCAGAATCCCCGACATGGAGCAGAACATCAAGCTGCTTCTCATCCCTGCCGATCCTGATGACGGCAAGAATGCCATGGTCGAGATCCGCGGCGGCGCCGGCGGTGACGAGGCTGCAATCTTTGCAGGAGACCTTTTCCGCATGTATCAGCACTATGCCGAATCCCGCGGATGGAAGCTCGAGGTTACCGACCAGGCTCCCGGCACATCGGGAGGCTACAAGCAGATCGTGTTCAAGCTCAGCTCGAACGTGGACGGTGTCTATGGCATCATGAAGTATGAGTCAGGTGTGCACCGTGTACAGCGTGTGCCTCAGACCGAGACCCGGGGCCGTATCCAGACTTCTGCGGCATCCGTGGCCGTTTTCCCTGAGGCGGGAGAGTTCGATGTCGACCTCAGATGGGACGACATCCGTCTCGATCTGTTCTGCTCATCAGGCCCCGGCGGCCAGGGTGTGAATACCACATATTCGGCTGTCCGCCTCACCCATATCCCTTCCGGACTGGTCGTGCAGTGCCAGGAGGAGCGCTCGCAGCTCAAGAACAAGGACCGTGCGTTCGAGGAACTCCGTACGCGTCTATACAATCTCGAGCATCAGAAATATCTTGACGAGATTGCATCCAAGCGCAAGACCATGGTGAGCACCGGTGACCGTTCGGCAAAGATCCGTACCTACAACTACCCTCAGGGTCGAGTTACGGACCACCGTATCAACTGGAGCATGTACAACCTCCCCGTCTTCATGGACGGAGCCATCCAGGAGTGCATCGACCAGCTGCAGATTGCGGAGAACGCCGAGCGCCTGAAGGAGGCCGGAGAATAATTCCTACTCAGTCATCCTGTCAAGCGCGAGCTTGACCATTTCAAACACTCTGGGCTTGTAGTCCGTGTTCGCTCCCTTGTGGTGGCGATGGGCTATGGCGCAGCAGAGTGTTGCTGCATTGTGCCCGAGTTTTGCGGACATGCCCGCAAGGGCTGAGCCTTCCATCTCGAAGTTGGTGATCCTGAATCCGCCGAACTCGAAGCTTTCGAAGTCTTCGAGCATGTCCGGCATGGCCAGACCAAGTCGCACGGAGCGTCCCTGAGGGCCATAGAAGCCGCTTGCGGCCACCGTCATTCCCTTGACTGTGCAGTCCTTGAACTTCTCGATCATGTAGCTGCTGTTGCGCACGAAGTACGGGTCGGGAAGGTGCCTGTTCCAGTGTACGTGCTCCTTGAATGCTTCCTCGAAATCGGCCAGGGCGATGGAGTCGCGGTCCTCGTACCAGTTCAGGAGGCCGTCGCAGCCTATGGAGATATGCGAGAGTATGAATGCGCCCAGGGGGATCTCTGGCTGGATTGCACCGCAGGTGCCGAGCCTCAGGATGTTGAGGGTGGTGTGTTCGGGTTTGACTGTCCTGCTCTGGAAGTCTATGTTGGCGAGGGCGTCAAGCTCGGTCATGACTATGTCGAGGTTGTCGCAGCCTATGCCTGTCGAAAGTGTGGTGAGCCGCTTGCCGTTGTAGATTCCGGTAGCCCAGACGAATTCGCGTGATGCGCCCTGGCATTCCACTTCCGTGAAGAGATCGCGTATCATCTCGACTCTGCCGGGATCGCCGACGAGGATGATGTCTTTTGCCAGCTGCTCCGGACGGATGTGAAGATGGAATGCGGATCCGTCGGAATTGATTATCAGTTCAGATTCAGGTATTCTCATGTTGTTCTGTGGTTATTTCTTTCTTTTCGGCCCTCTGAGCCTTCCGGCGCTGCGCACCATGAGCTCGTCGGAGAATATTGCACGTGCTGCAAGAACGTTGAGGATGACGGCCACTATGGGGAAGATGGCTGCCACATGGAAGATGCGTTCAGTGTGTGTTGCCAGGAAATCCACCGCCAGCCAGGCCTGAAGTGCGACTGCTATGATGGCGCTCAGTATTGCCGTGCGCATCTGGAATATCCTGTGAGAGTAGCTCGAGATGGCGAGCAGATTGAGGAGTATGACTATCACCATCAGGATGAGGTAGGGGTAGTACGAGATGAAGCTGATGTCATCTGCCTTCTTGCAGAAGAACATGGCGGCGACGAGTCCCGTCGCCAATGCCAGATAAAGTGTTTGGATTCTTTGCCACATATCTATCTTGAGTTGAATCGGGAGAGTATGGTCTCCTCGTATGATTTGGATACCGGGATGGGTTCGAGCCCTTTGCGGTCAAGGTCGATGAAATAACCGCCGGATTCGAATCTGAGGGTGGCCACCTTGTCCATGTTGACCACGAATTTGCGGTGGCAGCGCACCAGCTCGCTTTCGACGAAGCTCTCCTCTATGGTCTTGAGCTTGCAGCGGAGCATGTACTGCTTCATCTCGCCATCGGTGTCGGTGTACCAGACCTGGATGTAGTTGTCGTCCGACTCGAGGAAATAGAGGTTGTCGGAGTTGATGCTGAACTTGATGGCTCCGTTGTTGTCCGTCAGGTTGATGCGCTTTTCCTTGTGCAGGGGCACCTGCTCGTCACTGACAACGTTGCTGTAGTTCATAAGACGTATGGTGTTGTTCTTGTCTTCGAGGGCGAAATACAGGCCTGAGATGACATATGGTATGCCCAGGCACACCAGGGTTATGATTATGGACTGTGCAAGCAGGGAGATGAACTCCACGTTGTCGGTCTCGATGAGGCCGAAGGATTCGCCTTTGATGGTGAATACGGTGTAGAGCAGCGCGATGACGCAGACCTCGGCAAAGCACCATAGCATGTACTCCAGGTAGGTCATGTCGCTGCCGCTGCGGTAGTACAGAGTCCGTTTGCTCAGCACGATCACCATCACGGCCATCACGAAGAAGGCCACGGTGTAGCCGAATGCCTCGTTGCCTCCAAGCTGGAACCAGGCGTTCTGGGTGAAAGGAACGCTTACCAGGATGAAGATGAGGGAGAACAGGGCCGCAAACACGACGCTTGCGGTCAACTGATGCTTTCCGAGCAGGTATCGCGGAATTATGTCTGTCAGCTTGAACATATCCTCGCAGGGGCTGTAAAATGCAAATATAAGAAATATTTACTACCTTTGTAAGGTATGAAAGAACCTAAGGAGCGCAGAGTTGTAATTACCGGTCTGGGGGTCGTTTCCTGCATAGGGAACGATGTGAAGACCTTTTGGAATAATCTTGTT
Organism: Candidatus Cryptobacteroides choladohippi; assembly: GCA_018065985.1. GTDB lineage: Bacteria > Bacteroidota > Bacteroidia > Bacteroidales > UBA932 > Cryptobacteroides > Cryptobacteroides choladohippi. The sequence continues at coordinate 28,662 of JAGHSF010000043.1, read as the reverse complement.
GCCGGTGTTTGCGGCATCGATGTGATAAACGAGTTTCCCACAGACGGATATCCTGTGAAGATAGCCGGCAAGATACGCAATTTCAATCCTGAGGAGTATGGGATGGACAGGCATTTCATACGCAAGCAGGATCCCTTTGCGATCTATGCCATGGCTGCGGCATGGCAGGCCGTGAATGACAGCGGCATCGATGCCGTGGGTCCGGAGCCCAACGTGGACCCTTTCCGCTTCGGCGTGTACATGGGCTCCGGTGTGGGCGGTTTCGATACCATCGTCCGTGAGGTCGGCCATCTTTCCGAGGACCTCAGCGGCAAGTGGGTGTCTCCTCTGTTCATCCCCAACATGATAGCCAACATGGCTGCGGGCAACGTCGCCATAAAGTTCGGGGCCAAGGGCTCCTGCCTGAACATACAGTCGGCATGCGCAACCTCTTCGCACTGCATAGGCGAGGCCTATCGCGCCATCAGGCACGGCTATGCCGACGCATTCATTGCCGGAGGAACCGAGAAGGATGCCATCCCCATGGGCCTTTCCGGTTTCGCAAACGCACGCGCCCTTTCAAGGGAACAGGACCCCAAGCATGCGTGCATGCCTTTCGATGCCAAGCGCGGAGGGTTCGTGATGGCGGATGGCAGCGCCGCCCTGATAGTCGAGGAATATGAGCATGCCGTTGCCAGGGGCGCCCATATCTATGCCGAGATTGTCGGCTACGGCACCACTTGCGACGCGTACCATGCGACTGCGCCGAGGCCCGACGGCTCGACCCAGGCCGAATGCATACGCCAGGCTCTCGAAGAGGCCTCTTTCGATGCCTCGAAGGATGAACTGTATATCAACGCCCATGGTACGGGAACCAGAATGAATGATTCTGCCGAGACCCAGGCCATCAAGATGGTGCTTGGCGACGAGGCGTACAGGGCGCATGTCAGCAGCACCAAGAGCATGCATGGCCATATGCTGGGCGCCACCGGTGCCGCGGAGGCCATAGCCACAGTGCTTGCCCTTCAGGAAGGCATCATCCCTCCCACGATCAATCTCGACGACCCTGACCCCGAATGTGACCTTGACTACACCCCGAACCGGGCGGTCGAGGCTCATGTCAACATCGGCATATCCGACTCTTTCGGATTCGGTGGGCACAACGCCTGTGTGGCGTTCCGTAAGATCTAGCTGGCCATCCCGCTTTTGTAAGCACCTGAAGCCATCACCCTGCGGAGCTCTGCTTCAAGGGCTCTGGCTATGTCGTCTGCGTTCGGCAGGGGAGCCTTTCGCGCTTTCTGCGGCACGTTCTTCCCGGCGACCGCGTCCTCGAGCATGGCGGTGGTGATGCCGCGGCTTGAGAGAAAATCCTGGAATGCACATTTCCCGCAGCGCGAGGCCGCTATCAGAAGATGCTCCGGACCGGGCTGCGACGAGCCCTCCTTGAGTGCCTCGTAGATGCTCAGGTTGAGGGCGCTCAATGCGCTGTGGGCCAGACCTATCCTGTCTCCGTCGTTGAATGGGACCGGGCTGGGTCTGAATACCTGGGCGTCGATGTGCTCCTTCAGCTCCTCCATGCTGATGCCCAGCGCTCCGAGTGCCTTGCAGAATCTGTTGTCGGAGTGCCGCAATGCCCCCAGGACGAGATGGTCCACGCCCAGGCCGTAGTGGCCTGTGCGCATGGCCTCGTCGCGGGCTTTTGCGATGATTGCCTCGAGCTCTGGAGAAACGGTTATTTCCATAACAAATAGCTGGGCAAATATAAGGAATTCTCAGATATTTTAGTTAAATTTGCGTGTTTATGTAAGATTGAGAAATCTCATTATTTTTTATGGAACAGGATATTAAGAATTCAGAAGAGATTCAGGCGGTTCAGCACGGTTATATCGAGCCTGTGGAGATCGACCATGAGATGCGTTCAGCATACATCGACTACTCGATGTCGGTCATCGTGTCACGTGCCCTGCCTGATGTGCGAGACGGTTTGAAGCCTGTACAGCGCCGCGTCCTTTTCGGAATGGACGGGCTTGGACTTTCATACGGAGGCCAGACGAAGAAGTCTGCCCGTATCGTAGGTGAGGTGCTTGGTAAGTTCCATCCTCACGGAGATTCCAGCGTATATGATGCCATGGCCCGCCTTGCGCAGAACTGGAACCAGCGCTATCCTCTCGTCTGGGGCCAGGGTAACTTCGGTAGCATGGACGGAGACCCCGTTGCGGCCATGCGATACACCGAGGCCAAGCTCGCAAAGATGGCTGAGGATGTTCTCGCCGATATCGAGAAGAATACGGTCGACATGACCCTGAACTTCGACGACTCCCTCGAGGAGCCTACGGTTCTGCCTACGAAACTCCCTCTGCTGCTGCTCAACGGCTCAGCCGGCATTGCAGTCGGCATGGCGACGAACATGGCACCCCACAATCTTTCGGAGTGCTGCGATGCGATCAATGCATATATCGACAATCCCGACATCACCACCGAGGAACTGATGGAGTACATCAAGGGCCCCGATTTCCCTACCGGTGGCATCATCATGGGCCGTCAGGGTATCGTTGATGCCTACAATACCGGCCGCGGCAAGGTTGTGGTACGTGCCAAGACTGAGATCGAGGAGGCCGAGAACGGCCGCGAGACCATCGTCGTCACTGAAGTTCCCTACATGGTCAACAAGGCTGAGATGCTCGGACGCATCAGCGAGATGATACGCGACAAGAAGATCGAGGGAATCTCCGAGATCCGCGAGCTTACCAACCGCGAGGGCATACGCATCGAGTTCCAGATCAAGAAGGACGCGAATGCGAGCGTTGTGCTGAACACTCTGTTCAAGTACTCGTCTCTCCAGAGCAGCTTTGCCATCAACAATGTGGCTCTCGTGAACGGCCGTCCCCGTACGCTGTCGCTCAAGGAACTCATCCAGAATTTCGTGGAGTTCCGCCACGAGGTCATCGTGCGCCGCACCAAGTTCGAACTCGAGAAGGCTCTCAAGCGTGCCCATATCCTCGAAGGTCTGCTCAAGGCCATCGACATCATAGACGAAGTCATTGCAACCATCCGCGCATCCAAGAGCGTCGACGAGGCTCGCGAGCAGCTGGTTGCCAAGTTCGGCTTCACCGACATCCAGGCTGCCGCCATCGTGGAGATGCGCCTGCGCCAGCTCACCGGACTCGAGAAGGAGAAGCTTCAGGCCGAGTATGACGAACTCGAGAAGTTCATCGCACGCTGCCGCGAAATCCTCGGCAGTGAGGAGGAGCAGCTCAAGGTTGTCAAGGACGAGACCTCCCAGATGAAGGCGAAGTACGGTGATTCCCGCCGCACCGAGATCACTCTCAGCGCCGAGGAGTTCAACCCTGAGGACTTCTATGCCGACGAAGATGTCGTCATCACCATCTCCCACCTGGGATACATCAAGCGTACCCCGCTTGCCGAATTCCGCACCCAGGCACGAGGAGGTGTCGGCAAGAAGGCCAGCGCCACCAGGGATGAGGACTTCATCGAACATATCTATGTTGCCAACATGCACTCCGTCATGCTCTTCTTCACCGACAACGGTGTCAGGTACTGCAAGAAGGTATACGAATTGCCCGAAGGCACACGCACATCCAAGGGCCGTGCAATCCAGAATCTGCTTTCAATCGATTCTGACGACAAGATCCGCACATATCTAAACATCCCTCTTCCGAAGAACGCCGATGCCACCGCAGGCCGCTTCGTGACCCTCTTCACCAAGAAGGGTGTGGTCAAGAAGACCGACCTCGCCGACTTCGTGAACTCACGCAGCATGAACAAGGGCATCATCGCGATCAACATCCGCGAGGGAGACCAGCTTCTCGACGCGCTTCTCACCGACGGCACCTACGACATCATGGTCGCTGCCCGCAACGGCCGCTGCTGCCGCTTCAATGAGGAGGCCCTCCGTTCGCTCGGCCGCAATTCCTCAGGTGTGCGCGCCATCGACATCGAGGACGATGACGAGGTCATCGGAGCCGTTGCATATCAGCCCAATGCACAGGACTCTGCATCCCAGACAATCCTGGTAGTCAGCGGGAACGGATACGGCAAACGTTCCGACCCTGAAGAGTACCGACTCACCTCAAGGGGTGCCAAGGGAGTGAAGACAATTGCCATCACCGAAAAAACTGGTCCACTTGTTGCAATAAAGAACGTAACCGAGGAAAATGACCTTATGATCATCACCAGATCCGGACTCACCATCCGCCTGGCCGTTTCGGACATCAGAGTGGCCGGCAGGGCAACCCAGGGCGTCAGACTGATCAATATCCGTGAAGGAGATTCGATCGCAGCCGTCTGCCCCGTTGCAAAGGCTGATGAGGAGATTGAGGAAGTTCCCGCGGAAACAGTTGAATAATCAATATAAACCATAAACAGAATGAAAAAGATTTTCGTAGTACTGGCAATCGCCGCATCAATGATTTCGGCTGCCACCGTCAATGCGCAGGTTAAGAGCGCAACCGCAGCCCGTTCTGCAGTCGAAGCTGCACAGAAGGCTTCTGCTGATGCAAAGAAGGCTGTAAAGGCCGCTACTTGGGTGAAACTCGGACAGACTCTCATCGATGCTTACGACTCTCCCATGGGAAATGGCTGGATAGGCGCGACTGAGCAGGATCTTGCACTTGTCATGGGCTCAACCAAGCCTTCAGCAGAGGAGCAGGTCACAGTCAATGGCGCTCCCATGGTCAAGAAGGTGTATGACACCATGAACTATTATTTCAACCAGAACGGACAGCTTTCCATCATCGAGGTTACAAAGCCTGTTGTCGAGAATGCACTCGAAAAGGCTGCCGACGCTTTCGTGAAGGCTGCAGAGCTTGATGTCAAGGGTCAGAAGACCAAGGAGATCGTCGATGGTATCAACGGTATCGTCGAGAAGTTCAACAGCGCTGCTTACAATGAGTATTCAGCAGGCAGGCTTGCAAATGCATCTGAATTCTTCGCAAAGGCATACAAGGCCTCTTCATCAGTTGCAGGTGCCAAGGTTGACCTCGACGCCCTGTACAACGCAGGCTATACCTCATATGCTTCAGGCAAGCTCCAGGAGGCAAGAGACTACCTCAAGGAGTGCGTTGCAAAGGGTTATGAGGGTGAGAACGGTGACGCTTACTCAAAGCTTGCCGACGTAGAGGATAAGCTCGGCAACAAGGAGGAGGGAAGGCGTGTTCTCGAGAACGCGTTCACCAAGTTCCCTCAGAGCCAGAGCATCCTCATCGGCCTCATCAACAGCTATATGTCCGCAGGTGACAACACTGACCGTCTTTTCGACCTTATCTCCAACGCCAAGAAGAATGAGCCCGAGAATGCATCACTGTACTATGTAGAGGGCCAGATCTATGAGAAGCTCGGTAATTTCGAGTCTGCATCCAAGGCATACGACGAGACCATCGCTGTGAATCCCAACTTCGCTCACGGCTACATCGGAAAGGGTATCCTCTTCTACAACAAGGCTGTTGAGATCCAGGAGGCTGCATCAAACGAGATGGATGACAACAAGTACAACAAGCTTGTCGAGGAGTTCGAGGCAACACTCAAGGGCTGCGTTGCTCCTTTCGAGAAGGCATTCGAAACAGTGACAGAGGCAGATCAGAAGAAGGGTATTGCAGAGTACCTCAAGAACGCATGCTTCCGCTTCCGTACAGAGAGCCCCGAGTGGCAGGCCAAGTATGAGAAATACGCAGAGGCAGCTGCCCAGTAATCAGTCTTCAATACCTGTTGCAGACTTCACCCTCCGGTAGGTCTGCAGCATGTTTTCGAAATCTTCATGGTTGGACCATTCGCTTTCGCGGGTGGTCCAATCTTTCAATAGGATTGTGCTGTAGGTGTCCCTGAGCATCCCGGGCAGGGTGCACCACATGAACTGAAGTTCGGGCTCCAGCATTGTCTTTTCGTGTGTGACCGGGTTGTGGACGAACCTGAGCGTGACCATGAGTTCCAGCCTGGTGTTGGTTGCGCTCATGTTTGACACGGCATTGCCCATGGAATATATGACCGGGACGCCGTTGATGTGGGTGGTGTCCTGGACTACGTGCGGGTGAGCGCCGACTATGACGTCAGCCCCGTATCCTGCGAGTTTCCCGGCCCATTCTTCCTGGTTCCGGCTGTGCCTGAGCTGGTATTCCGATCCCCAGTGGGGAAGCGCCACTATGAAGTCCGATTCCCTTTCCCTTGCACGTCTGAATGCGGCGGCAACGTCTTCCTCCTTCATCCTGTTCACCTTCGGCCAGGCATCTGAGCTTCCGCCCATGTTGGTCCCGTACGTGAAGTTGATGAATGAGATCCTGATGCCTTTGCGCAGCAGTGTGAGGGGATAGGTGCTCTCGTTTTCGTCAGAGTTTCTGGAGGCTCCGGTTACCCGTACACCGAGAGAGTCTGTGATATTGTCGTAGATCCTGAAAGTCCTTGACAGTCCGGCATTTCCGCGGTCGAGAATATGGTTGTTCGCCAGCAGGAAGACGTCGAATCCGCACTGTTCTGCCAGAGTCCAGGGGTAGGAATCCGGGCAGGAAAAGGCCGGGTATCCGCTGTATGGCTCGCCACCCAGCGAGAACTCCATGTTCCCTATGGATATGTCGGCATTCCGGAGTGGCTCGCTCACGTGTTCCAGAAAGGTGCCATAGTCATAGGGGAGCTGTCTGGAATGCATCATCACGTCCCCGATTATGCGCACGGTCACGGTGTCAGGAAGCGTTTTCAATGGTTTCGGGAAGGGAACTTCGTATGTCCCGGGTGTCTGTGCGTTCAGGCAGAAGCCTGCCAGAATTGCATATATGCTGAAGAATGCCTTTTTCATCCGACTGCAAATATAAAACTTTTGATTAAATTTGTAGGTTATGAGGAAAGTTCTTGTTGTAGTGGCCTTTGTCCTCGCCGTCGTCATGACGGCGGGTTGTGACATGTTCCGCAAAATGGCCGGCAGGCCCACTTCGGAAGACATTGACGTCAAGAGGGAACTGATCGTTGCAGCTGAGGCGGCCAGGCAGGCCAGTGAGGATTCTGTACGGCTTGCAAAACAGCGTACGGCCGATTCTCTTGCCGTTCTGGATTCCATGCTCAACAGCGGTATCCCCATCAAGACGTCAAATCAGGTCAGCCCCGTTGCAAAGGCGAAGATGGCCCACAGGTATTATGTCATCCTCGGGGCGTTCGGAAACGCCGACAACGCCGCAAGGCTTCAGAAGAAGGTCACGGACGCCGGTTTCGAATCCGAACTTATTCCGTACAGGAACGGCATCACGGCGGTGGGAGTCTGCCCCTCGGACGACCTTGTGTCGATGTATGGCCCTTTGATGGAACTCAGGAAACAGTCCTTCTGCCCCAAGGAGGCATGGATATTTGATAAGGAATAGTTGCCATGAAAAGGATTCTTGCTTCTGCGTTGTGCTTCCTTGCCGTGTGCTCGGCAAATGCACAGTATAAATCCGGCCAGCCCTTCGGCCTTGACATGAGCGAGAACGAAGCGCGCATGTATGAGCATGTGCAGTACCTTTCCGCCTCTTCGCTCGATGGACGCGCAGCCGGATCCGAAGGTGAGGCCGAGGCGGCCAGATACATGACCGCACAGTTCAGGAATTACGGCCTGGACGTCTTCTCCGGTGAGGATGGAGACCTGTTCGGCATGAAACGGGAATCGGGCGACACCCTCACATCCCGCAACGTGCTCGCCTTTGTTCCCGGTTACGACAAGGAACTCAAGGACCATTACATCGTGATCTCTGCCAGACTCGACAATCTTGGTTCAATGGTTGTGAATCTTGACGGTCAGAAGAGGGAGAAGATATTCTACGGTGCCAACGGCAATGCTTCCGGACTGGCGATACTGCTGGAGCTCGCAAGGATGCTGAATACCAACAGCGTGCTGCTCAAGCGCAGCGTCATCCTTGCTGCATTCGGTTCCAGCCTTCAGGGTGGCGCCGGCGCCTGGTATTTCCTCAACAGGTCGTTTTCAGGCGTGCAGTCGATAGATGCGATGGTCAACCTGGAGATGCTTGGCACGGGATCCAACGGATTCTATGCCTATACGGCATCCAATGCCGACCTCAACATGCTGCTGACCGGCATGCAGGGAACGCTGCAGCCTGTACAGCCCCAGATGGTTGCCAAGGAACCTGTGAATTCCGACCACAGGATCTTCTACGACAAGGAGATCCCCGCTGTCATGTTCACCACGGGCATGTACCCTGAATACAATACGGAGAAGGATACGGCCGGCATCCTGGAGTATTCCGACATGGAACGGGAGCTGGAGTACCTCTATAACTTCTGCATCGCCCTGGCCAACGGCGCAAAGCCTGAGTTCAAGCCTACCGAGCAGACTCATCGCCGTCACGTGTTCGACCGTGATGTGGTCCCTTACTATGAGTGCGATACCAAACCCACCTTCCTCGGGTCCAGCGATCCTTCGGTTTTCATGAAGAAGTGGGTGTATGTGTACATGAAGTATCCTCAGGAGGCTGTGAAGAACGGCATCCAGGGCCGCGTGCTGGTCGATTTCATCATAGACAGGAAGGGCAAGGTGAAGAACGTGCAGGTTCTCAAGGGCGCGAATCCTCTCCTTGACGCCGAGGCCGTGAAGGTCATCGAAGCCTCTCCCGACTGGAAGCCCGGCCGAGTGAGGGGAGAGAAGGTCGAAACCGAGATGAGCCTTTACGTCGAATTCAGATTGGAAAAGAAAAAATAAGATTACATATGGAGTACGATTTCAAAAGTATCGAAAGCAAATGGCAGTCCTACTGGGCTGCAAACAAGACATTCAAGGCAGAAACAGATTCTTCAAAGCCTAAATTCTATGTTCTGGACATGTTTCCATATCCTTCAGGAGCGGGCCTTCATGTTGGACATCCTCTTGGATACATAGCATCCGACATCTTCGCACGCTACAAGAGGCTCAAGGGCTTCAATGTGCTTCATCCGATGGGCTACGATGCCTTCGGACTTCCCGCAGAGCAGTACGCGATCCAGACCGGCCAGCATCCCGAGAAGACCACTCACGAGAATGTGGCCCGTTACCGCAGCCAGCTCGACAGAATCGGCTTCTCATTCGACTGGGACCGCGAGTTCCGCACATGCGACACCGATTACTACAAGTGGACACAGTGGGCATTCCTCAAGATGTTCGACAGCTGGTATGACCCCGAGCAGGACAAGGCGCGCCCCATCAGCGAACTCATAGAGAAGTTCAAGGCTGAAGGCCGCTGGGATGGTCTTTCGGAGAAGGAGCAGTCGGATCTGCTCATGAACTATAGAATTGCATACCAGGGCGAAACAAGTGTGAACTGGTGCGAAGGACTCGGCACCGTGCTGGCAAATGACGAGGTCAAGGACGGACTCAGCGTGCGTGGCGGCTTCCCCGTGGAGCAGAAGAAGATGAAGCAGTGGCAGCTGCGCGTGAGTGCATATGCCGGCCGCCTGCTCGATTCCCTCGACAGCCTTGACTGGTCAGACTCCCTCAAGGAGATGCAGCGCAACTGGATAGGCAAGTCACAGGGCACGGAGGTGGAGTTCGACACCGTCTGCGACGGTCGCCACAAGCCCGTGACCATCTTCACCACCCGTGTCGACACCATCTTCGGCGTCACTTTCATGGTGCTTGCTCCCGAGAGCGATCTCGTCGATGAACTGACCGCAGAGAGCTGCCGCGAGGCCGTAGATGCTTACCGCAAGGAGATCAAGAAGAAGACCGAGCGCGAGAGAATCGCCCAGACAAAGAGTGTCACCGGCGTGTTCACCGGTGCCTACGGTGTGAATCCCCTTACCGGCGAGCAGATTCCTATCTGGGTCAGCGAGTACGTGCTTTCAGGCTACGGCACCGGCGCCATCATGGCCGTGCCTGCCCATGACAGCCGCGACTATGCGTTCGCCCGCAAGTTCGACCTTCCCATCATCCCCATCATCGAGGGCTGCGACGTGTCAGAAAGCTCCTTCGATGCAAAGGAAGGCAAGATGTGCAACTCCGGCTTCCTTGACGGAATGGATGTGAAGGAGGCAATCAAGGCTGCAAAGGATTATGTCGAGGCCAAGGGCATAGGCCGCCGCAAGACAAACTACCGCCTTCGCGATGCCATCTTCAGCCGCCAGCGTTACTGGGGCGAGCCGTTCCCCATCTACTACAAGGACGGCATCCCGTACCCCGTCGATGAGGCAGACCTGCCGCTTGTGCTCCCTCAGATCGATTCCTACAAGCCGACCGGCGAGGCCCCTCTTGCCCGTGCCAAGGACTGGACTTACAAGGGATATCCTCTCGAGACCAGCACAATGCCCGGATTTGCAGGCTCGAGCGCATACTACCTGAGGTATATGGACCCTCACAACGATGATGCCCTCGTCTCTGCCGAGGCAGATGGATACTGGCGTGCAGTCGACCTGTATGTGGGTGGTACCGAGCATGCTACCGGCCATCTCATCTACTCCCGTTTCTGGGACAAGTTCCTCTTCGACATGGGCTATGTATGCGAGGACGAGCCTTTCCGCAAGCTCGTGAACCAGGGAATGATACAGGGCCGCTCGAACTTCGTGTACCGAATCGTCGGCACCAACACCTTCGTCTCTCTCGGTCTCAAGGACAAGTACGAGACCACCGAGATCCATGTGGACGTGAATATCGTCCACAATGACAAGCTTGACATCGAGGCATTCCGCAACTGGAGGCCGGATTATGCCGATGCCGAGTTCATACTCGAGAATGGCGAGTACATATGCGGCTGGGCCATCGAGAAGATGAGCAAGAGCATGTACAATGTGGTCAATCCCGACCTCATCTGCGACACATACGGAGCTGATACCCTCCGCCTCTACGAGATGTTCCTCGGCCCCGTGGAACAGAGCAAGCCCTGGGACACCAAGGGAATCGACGGTGTGAACCGCTTCCTCAAGAAGTTCTGGCGCCTTTTCTTCGACAGGGACGAGTGGATTGTGGAGGATGCTCCTGCCACTCCCGCCGAGCTCAAGGAACTCCACAAGCTCATCGGCAAGGAGCAGGCCGACATCGAGAACTTCTCATACAATACGACAATATCAGCATTCATGATTGCAGTTGGCGAACTCACTTCTCTCAACTGCCACAAGCGTGAGATCCTTGAACCCATGGTTGTGCTTCTCAGTCCTTTCGCTCCCCACATCGCAGAGGAGCTCTGGGAGAGGCTCGGCCATTGCGAGACAGTGACATATGCCAGCTTCCCCGAGTTCAATCCGGCACTTGCCGCCGAGGACAACGTGACCTATCCCGTACAGTTCAACGGCAAGATGCGATTCACCATCGACATGCCCAAGGCTGCACAGCCCGCTGAAGTGGAGGCTGCCGTACGCGCTCACGAACTTACCCCCAAGTATGTGGGCGACAAGGCCATAGCCAAGGTGATCGTGGTTCCCGGAAGGATCATCAATATCGTTGTGAAGTAATGGATTCCAAGAAGATAGCAAGACTCGTCAGGGATTACTTGATCCTTACGGCTGCATGTTTCATCTTCGGCATATGCTGGGAGTGCTTCATGATTCCCAACGGTATGTCTGCAGGTGGAATGATGGGCCTCTGTACCGTGATCCAGTATGCAACCGGTGGGGTCATTCCGGCGCAGTATACGTATTTCTCCATAAATGCGTGCCTGATCATCGTCGCCGTCATTGCGATGGGCATAGGATTCGGATTCAAGACGATCTATTGCATCATCATGTCTTCCCTGGCGATGTCCATACTCTCCGGGACGACCATCCTCCACTGTGTGCCAGGCGAGTTCTTCTATGTTCAGGAAAAGGTTCTGATACCTGTCATTGCCGGATTCTTCGAAGCGGTGGGAATAGGACTTACGCTGCGCTATGGCGGAAGTACAGGCGGTACCGACATCATTGCCATCATGGTGAACAAGTACTGGCCCATATCCCTCAGCACCGTATTCCTGTTCACCGATCTGGTAGTCTGCTCGCTTCTGCTTTTCCTTCCGGACAAGGTGTTCTCGGACATGTGCTACGGTATCGAAGAGCTTGTGACATTCTCCCTGCTGATCGATATGGTTGTCGGAGGAAAGAAATCCTCATATCAGCTGCTGGTGTTCTCTGAGCACTATTCCAAGATTGCAGACCATATTATAAATGTTATGGAACGCGGTGCCACAGTGCTGAAAGCGCAAGGCTGGTATACCAAGCATGAGAAGAATGTGCTTCTGCTGCTTGTCAGCAGAAACGAGCTCCCTGAGGTTACAAAAGTCATCAAGGCCATCGACCCCAAGGCATTCATGTCGGTTTCGTCGACCAACAATGTATATGGAGAAGGCTTCGAAGAGATGAAGACAGGCCTTCCGTCAATCAAGAAAACGGGAAAAGAAGATTTGCAGAAATGAAAGTCGAATTGAAAGGTGCGTTGACCTTCATCAAGGAATATGCCCTGATCACACTTGGTATTCTGATGTATGTGACGGGCTGGGATGTGTTCCTCATTCCTAACAACCTCATCGGCGGAGGCGTGACAGGTCTGGGATCCATCATACAGTATGCCACCGGAGGCTTTGTCAAGGTCGGCTATACCTACTTCGCCGTCAACGTCATTCTTCTTCTGCTTGCACTGAAGACTCTGGGCAAGGGCTTCAGCGGCAAGACAATATTTGCCATTGTCATTGCGTCCGTGGGACTCACCGCCCTGCAGTCCATCATTCCTGAGGACATTATCAAGACTCTTGCCATAGACAATGGCAAGCTGATGAGCACAATCATGGGCGCTGTGTTCTCAGGAGTGGGAATCGGCCTGTGCATGTCTCAGGGAGGCAGCACCGGCGGTACCGACATAGTCGCTCTCGTCGTCAACAAATACAGGGGCACATCGCCCGGAAGAATGATTCTGTGGCTGGATGTGTTCATCATCCTGTCCTCTTTCCTGGTGCCATCCTACACTGCGGACGGAACCCTGATGCCCTGGACGGAAAAACTCACCACGGTGATATACGCATTCGTGCTTACAACCATCAACAGCACGGTTCTCGACCTGTATCTGTCTGGTGCGAAGCAGTCCGTGCAGCTGTTCATACTCAGCAAGAAATACGCTCAGATTGCTGATACCATCACCCATGACCTCCATCGTGGCGTCACCGTGCTCGACGGCAAAGGCTGGTACACAAAGCAGAATACCGAAGTGCTCATGGTGCTTACCAGAAAGTCCGACCTCAACATTCTTCTGAAGTATATCAAGACAATCGACCCCCATGCCTTCCTTTCGGTGGCATCTGTGACCGGAGTTTATGGCCAGGGTTTCGAGACAATCAAATTCGCCTCGCCGAAGAAACAGGCGGAAAACAAGCTCCCTGAACAGCAATAACATTCAGAAAAATATAAAAACCTGAATTATTTTCATAAAAAACCTCTTTGATGTATGTCTGAGAGGTTTTTTTATTTTTCTTTGCCCATATTTTAACCACTTTTACGAATCCATGAAAAACATTTTTTCATTTTGCCGCGTCAGCAGGCTGTCGTCGCTGGCGTTCGTGTTTACCGGTATCATCTTGCAACTCGTCTTTGCTGGAAAGCCTGTCCGTCCGTTGCCCATGACCGAGATAGTCCTCTCTGGTACGGCAGCCCTTGTCTGCTGCCGCCTGCCTCATGAGAATCATGTGCGCCATCTTGTCTGCAGTCTGGGCGTACTTGCAGTCTCTCTGGTCCTGGCGCTGGTCTGCCCGGGTCCTGCGATCTTTGCCCTGGTCATCTCAGGGTGCATGGCTGTATCCCATGTCATCTTCGTGCTTGGGAAGTACAGGCAGCCAAGATTCTTCTTCAGCAACATCGCCGTATGGCACAACATCGAAGACAATGAGCGTTCAATGCTGCTGCTGGCCTTCATGGTGTTGATGATGCTCTTCCTGGCCTGCCTGTCCTGGTCGCCCATGTTGCAATGGACCGTCGCTGCTCTCTGTGCCGCCGGATTTGTCATGGTCTACCTGTATCTGTATTTCGAATGGTACATGTTTGTCGGCAGGCAGGTCCGCTCTGAAATCAGACGCGACCTGCGGGGGCGGCTCCAGCCCGTGGCTCCCATACGCGACGAGGGGGAGAAGAGGCGGATGGAGGCCCTCTACAGCAGGATAAAGGATCTTATGGAAGAGCAGAAGCCATATCTCGACCCGGAATTGTCGGAGACGAAGATGGCCTCGATGGTGTTCAGCAACCAGAACTATCTGTCCCGTACTGTCAATACCATGTCGAACCTGAATTTCAAGCAGTTCCTGAACAGTTACCGCGTGCAGTATGCCGAAGGGCTGATGAGAAAGGACCCGCGCATGCAGGTGAAGGAAATCGCCTCATTGTCCGGATTCAATTCCACGCCTTCCTTCAATATGGCTTTCAAGCTGTTCAAAGGCATTACTCCCGGGAAGTACATGAAGGAGATGTATCAGCTGGATGCTCCTGCAGATCATGGACACCAGCCCAGCTTGCAGGGAACGGAGCAGTGACGCTGATCTCCTCCTTTTTGACGGGATGCACGAATGTGACGGAGCGTGAGTGCAGACATATGCCTCCGTCCGGGTTGGACCTCGGGGCGCCGTATTTGAGGTCGCCCTTGATCACGCAGCCCATGTTGCTGAGCTGGCAGCGTATCTGATGGTGGCGTCCGGTCAGAAGCTCCACCTCCAGAAGGTGATATCTGTCCGTGCTGTAGAGGTACCTGTAGTTGAGCCTGGCCAGCTTGGCGTCATTGCGCTTGTCCTTCACCACGTAAGTCTTGTTCTGCCTTTCGTTGCGGACAAGCCAGTTCTCCAGATATCCCTGGGGCTGCTGAGGCTTTCCGCAGCACAACGCCCAGTATCTCTTGTGGACCTGTGACGTGCGGAACATCTCGTCCAGACGCTCGAGGGCCTTGCTTGTCTTCGCCAGTATGCATATCCCGCTGACAGGACGGTCCAGGCGGTGGGGGAGACCCAGGAACACTTTGCCGGGCTTGCTGTCCCTTGCGGCGATGAAGGCTTTGTACACGTCTGTCAGGCATTCGTCTCCTGTCTTGTCACCCTGGGTGATCTCGCCAACTTTCTTGTTGACGATAAGAATATGATTGTCTTCATACAGAATCCGGCTCTCAAGGTCGCGGAGTTCATCGTCTGTCAGTGCCCTGTATTCCATATGCGCAAAGATAGTGACATTTTGTCACTGGCACAACATTAGTATTATATGAAGGCGTAAGACAAACTGAAATAATAATTAAAAAGTAAATATCATGGGAAAAATCATCGGAATCGATCTCGGAACTACCAATTCATGTGTAGCCGTAATGGAAGGCAACCAGCCTACCGTCATTATCAATGATGAAGGTGCACGCACCACTCCTTCTGTAGTCGCTTTCACCGCCAATGGTGAGCGCAAGGTCGGATCTCCTGCAAAACGTCAGGCAATCACCAACCCTAACAATACAGTGTTCTCGATCAAGCGTTTCATGGGTGAGACATATGACCAGGTGAGCTCAGAGTGCTCACGCATGCCCTACAAGGTTGTCCGTGGCGAGAACAACACTCCCCGCGTGGACATCGACGGACGCATGTACAGCCCTCAGGAGATCTCTGCGGCAGTCCTTCAGAAGATGAAGAAGACCGCTGAGGATTATCTTCGCCAGGAGGTTACAGAGGCCGTCATCACCGTGCCCGCATACTTCTCAGACAGCCAGCGTCAGGCTACCAAGGAGGCCGGCAAGATCGCAGGACTCGACGTCAAGCGTATCATCAACGAGCCTACCGCAGCCGCTCTCGCATATGGTCTCGACAAGAAGAACAAGAACATGAAGGTCGCTGTGTATGACCTCGGTGGCGGTACTTTCGATATCTCCATCCTTGAGCTCGGCGACGGTGTGTTCGAGGTTAAGAGCACCAACGGTGACACCCACCTCGGTGGCGACGACTTCGACCAGGTAATCATCGACTGGCTCGCAAGCGAGTTCGCTTCAGAGAATGGCGGCATGGACCTCAAGAAGGATCCTATGGCCCTCCAGCGCCTCAAGGAAGCTGCAGAGAAGGCAAAGATCGAGCTTTCAAACGCAGCTACTGCAGAGATTAACCTTCCTTATATCACAGCAGTCGACGGCATGCCCAAGCACCTTGTGAAGAGCCTCAGCCGTGCAAAGTTCGAGATGCTCTGCGACAACCTGTTCCAGCGCAGCATCGAGCCCTGCCGCAAGGCGCTCCAGGATGCACACCTGAGTACCTCCGACATCGACGAGGTTCTCCTCGTGGGCGGCTCTACCCGTATCCCCAAGATCCAGGAACTTGTGAAGAACTTCTTCGGCAAGGAGCCCAACCGCAGCGTGAACCCCGACGAGGTTGTCGCCATCGGTGCCTCAATCCAGGGCGGTGTGCTCGCAGGTGATGTGAAGGATGTCCTCCTTCTCGACGTGACACCCCTCAGCCTCGGTATCGAGACCCTCGGCGGTGTGATGACCAAGCTCATCGAGAGCAATACCACCATCCCTGCAAAGAAGAGCCAGGTGTTCAGCACCGCAGCCGACAACCAGCCTTCAGTCGAGATCCGCGTCCTTCAGGGCGAGCGCCCCATGGCAAAGGACAACAAGCAGATCGGTGTGTTCCATCTTGACGGAATCGCTCCCGCACCCCGCGGAATACCTCAGATCGAGGTGAGCTTCGACATCGACGCCAACGGTATCCTCAGCGTTTCAGCAAAGGACAAGGCTACAGGCAAGGAGCAGAGCATACGCATCGAGGCTTCGAGCGGACTGAGCGACGACGAGATCCAGCGCATGCGCGACGAGGCCAAGGCCAACGAAGAGGCCGACAAGGCAGAGAAGGAGCGCGTGGACAAGGTCAACAACGCTGACGCGATGGTATTCCAGAGCGAGAAGAACCTCAAGGAATACGGCGACAAGATCCCCGCTGACAAGAAGGGCGCCATCGAGAGTGCCTGCGCAGAGCTCAAGAAGGCCGTTGAGGCAAAGGACCTCGCAGCCATCGACAAGTACAACGCTGAACTCGAGGCCGCATGGCACGCAGCATCGGAGGATATGGCCAAGGCAGCACAGGGCCCTCAGGGCGGTGCGGGCTTCAACCCCGGCGACGCAGGCTTCAACCCCGGACAGGGCGGCCCTCAGCCGGACTACGGCAACAACGACGCTCCTGACGAGCAGTAAAAAATAAAAGAGGCCTCGACGGCCTCTTTTATTTTACTGCTCTGACGCGGGCTACATCATCCATTCTGACATGTCCTCGCCACGGGCGAGGGCATCGCGTATCTGGGTGGAGGAAATGTCCACGATGGGGGCGTCCACGATCTGTATCTTGTACAGGCTTTCGCGTTCCATGATGCTCATGGTTCCGGGTGTCGTGTGCACTGCCGATATGTCGAGCACGTAGGGGGCGGGAGTCTGCTCCATTTCGCCGTACAGCTTTTCCCGTATCGTTTCAAGGTCGTAGCCTTTGCGGGGGTATACCACCACGCCGAATTCCCCGAGTATCCTCGGGAAGTCGCGCCAGCCGTGTATGCTGTCGAGGTTGTCGGCTCCCATGACGAGGGTGAAACTGTTCTCGGGCTCGCGCCGCTTCAGGGCTTCGAGCGTCTTGATCGTATAATGCGGTGCGGGCATCGTGAGTTCGATGTCGTCCACCCGGACGTGCAGGTCGGGGTGGCGTTTCACCGCCTCGACCGCAGCCTCGTACCGCTGGCGGGCGTTGTCGGCCTTGGATGCGTCCTTGAATGGGTTCTGGGGGGATATGACAAGATATACCCAGTCGAACTCCTTTTCCCGGGTGAGGTATTCCATGATGGCCTGGTGGCCTTTGTGAAGGGGGTCGAAGGAGCCCGAATAGACAGCTATTCGCATTTGAGGAACTTGTCGACTATGGTTTCCGATTCGAGGAATGTCTGTTCCAGCACGTCGTTGACGAGCTCGTAGTCGAATTTTCCCCGGGCATACCCGATTTCCGATCCGGCTTTTCCAAGACGCTCCAGAATCGCTTCTTCGCTGTCGGTGCCGCGGCCGCGCAGGCGCTGCTCGAGAATCTCCATGCTGGGCGGGAGGATGAGGATGCTGAAGGCCTGATCTCCGAAGTATTTCTTGAGGTTGACGCCGCCTTTCACATCGACGTCGAAGATGATGACGTGGCCTGCATTCCAGATGCGCTCCACTTCGCTCTTGAGCGTGCCGTAGAAGCGGTCTTCGTAGACTTCCTCGAATTCGACGAACGAATCTGACGCGATCAGTTCGCGGAAGCGTTCGGCATTCATGAAGTAGTATTCCACTCCGTCCTTTTCCTGACCCCTGGGAGCTCTCGAGGTTGCGCTGATGGAGAATTCGAATTCGGGGTGAAGGCCGAGAAGATGGTTGACCACCGTGCTCTTGCCTGCACCGGAAGGTGCTGAAAATATGATTACTTTCCCGTTCATTTCTTTATTATTTCGACAAAAATAACTAAATTTACACGATTTTTTAAGACTAGTTTCAATTATCTAAGATATGAAAGTTTCTTTTAAGGATTTGGGCCTCGTGAACACTCGTGAAATGTTCGCAAAGGCCGTCAAGGGTGGATACGCCATCCCCGCATTCAACTTCAACAACATGGAGCAGCTCCAGGCTATCATCCAGGCAGCCTCAGAGCAGAAGTCACCTGTCATTCTTCAGGTTTCAAAGGGTGCCCGCAACTATGCAAACCAGACTCTCCTCCGTTTCATGGCACAGGGTGCTGTGGAGTATGCAAAGGAGCTTGGCTGGAAGAAGCCCCAGATCGTTCTCCATCTTGATCATGGCGACAGCTATGAGCTCTGCAAGAGCTGTGTTGACTTCGGTTTCTCTTCAGTCATGATCGACGGTTCATCCCTTCCTTATGACGAGAATGTGAAGCTCACCCGCAAGGTTGTGAACTACGCTCACAAGCACGACGTTACCGTTGAGGCCGAGCTCGGTGTTCTCGCCGGTGTCGAGGATGAGGTAGCTTCAGAGGTATCACACTACACAAAGCCTGAGGAGGTTATCGACTTCGTGAAGAAGACCAAGTGCGACTCGCTTGCAATCTCAATCGGTACAAGCCACGGTGCATACAAGTTCAAGCCCGAGCAGTGCACACGTGACCCCAAGACCGGCCGTCTCGTTCCCCCTCCGCTCGCATTCGACGTTCTCAAGGCAATCGAGAAGAAGCTCCCCGGATTCCCTATCGTGCTCCACGGATCATCTTCAGTTCCCCAGGAGTATGTTGACATGTGCAACGAGTTCGGTGGCAACCTTCCCAACGCAGTCGGCATTCCCGAGGAGCAGCTCCGCAAGGCAGCCAAGAGCGCAGTATGCAAGATCAACATCGACTCTGACTCACGTCTTGCAATGACTGGCGCAATCCGCCGTCACTTCGCTCAGAACCCCAGCCACTTCGATCCTCGCCAGTACCTCAAGCCTGCACGTGAGGAGATGAAGAAGATGTACACTCACAAGATCGTGAATGTTCTCGGTTCAAACGGAAAGGCAAGATAAATCCAAAGCCTGAACAATATAAAGGGTCGGTTCATATGAGCCGACCCTTTGTTTTGCTATAGCATCTTTTTCCGTTTGAACAGTATCCATGTGCCGCAGACGAGGAAGATCATCAGACCTGTAATGCCTATCCATGCCCACCACTTCTGTTCGAAGGGCAGCGAGACATTCATTCCGTAGAAGCTTGCCACCAGGGTGGCAGGCATCAGAAGCAGCGACACGAAGGTGAATATCTTCATGATGTTGTTCTGGTCGAGGTTGATGATTCCGAGGACGGTGTCCTGCAGGTACTCCAGACGTTCGAAGGTGAAGTTGATGTGGTTGATCAGTGACGAGATATCCTGGAGTATGACCCCGAGGTCGTCCCTTATGTCTCCTGTCTTGGGGCAGAGCTTGCTCTTTATCACGTTTGAGATGAGCCTCTGCTTGTCCACGATGTTCTCCCTCACGAGCATTGAGTTTTCCTGCAACTGATTGATGTCCAGCAGGAACTCTTCGCTGATGTCCTCCTTCTGGTTGATTCGCTTGCTGAACTGGCTCACGTCCTTTGAGATGAGCTCCACGATGTCGGCATCGAGGTCGACGCGCTTGTCCATTATCTCCACGAATACGGTGAATCCGTCGGGAAACTCGTCCGGACGCGCCTGGATCTTGAGCTGCAGGGTGTTGAATGTTCGGATGGGAATCTCTCTCAGGGTTGCAAGCATCCCGTCCTTGAGAATGAACGACACGGTTTCCATCGCCATCTCGTCTCCTGCGGGGGAGAGGAAGTTGGTGTTGGCGAAAATTGCGTCGTTCTCTTCGTAGAAGCGGGATGAACTCTCGATCTCCTCAGCCTCTGCACGGCTCTGGATCTCTGTGCCCAAATACGATTCGACTGCCCTCTTTTCATCTCCTGAAGGCTCCAGGAGGTCTATCCAGAGGACGTTTTCTTTGCCGATAGTGGCAAACTCCGTTATCGACTGGGCAAGCTTGATCTCTGCCCCAAGTCTGTAGAAAATCTTGATCATTTCTTCCTTCCAATCTGTTCCCGGCACATGTGTGGGAAGGGTTTTACTTACGGGTTAGCCGACGTCACGGAGAAGCCGGCGCGCAAATATAGAAATTTTAATTGAAAGTTGTATCTTTGCATACAGATGTTGAATACAGAAAAATATCCGTCACAAGTTCTGGGAGAGGCAGTTGAGGCCATCAGTTCCCTGCCTGGAGTCGGCTCGCGCAGCGCCTTGCGCCTCGCCCTCCATCTGCTGGGGCAGCCGTCAGAGAGCATACATCATTTTGCACAGGCCATCGACAGGCTTGCCACGGATGTGCACTATTGCAATACATGCATGATGGTGTCCGATTCCGAACAGTGCTCCATCTGTGCCGATGCCGGCCGCGACCACAGCACGATATGTGTCGTGGAGAACGTCCGCGATGTCATGAGCATCGAGGCCACCGGCCAGTACCGTGGCGTGTATCATGTGCTTGGCGGCATCATCTCTCCCATAGCCGGAATCGGCCCCGGCGACCTCACCATACGCCAGCTGGTGGAGCGCATCAGGGCCTTTGCCGAAGCTCCAGCCGCTCCTGAAATCATATTCGCCCTGCCCGGCGACGTGGAAGGGGAGACAACATCATTCTACATATACAGGCAACTGGCCGGCTTGCCATGCCGCATCACCACACTTGCCAGGGGCCTTGGCTTCGGGGACGATCTGGAATATGCCGATTCCCTCACCCTGGGCCGCTCGATAGCAGCGCGAACACCATTCAAACCATTATAATGAAACACATCCTTACAGCAGCGGCAGCGGTTATGTTCCTGGCTGCCTGCACAAATTCTGCGACCGACATCACGGTCAGCATCGTTCCCCAGCCTGAAAGCATCGAGGTCAAGGGAGGGCTCAAGCCTTGCAACACATTCGTGACTTCCATCGACGAGTCTCTCCAGCCCGAGGCATACACCCTCGTCATAAAGAAGGGCAAGGCCACCATCAAGGGCGGCAGCGATGCCGGCATATTCTACGGTGAGCAGACCCTCGCACAGATCCGCAGCCAGTTCGGCGGCCAGGCCCCTGACATCAGGATATCCGACGCACCCGAGTTCGCATACCGCGGCATGCATCTCGACTGCTGCCGTCACTTCTTCAGCGTCGACGAGGTGAAAGAGTACATCGACATCATGGCCCTGCACAAGTTCAACACCTTCCACTGGCATCTTACCGAGGACCAGGGCTGGCGCGCCGAGATCAAGAAGTATCCCCGCCTCACCGAGGTCGGCTCGGTACGCAAGGAGACCCTTGTCGGACACCTTGGCAGCAGCAACAAGTTCGACGGCACTCCTTACGGTGGCTACTATACCCAGGACGAGATGCGCGAGGTCGTTGCATACGCTGCCGAGCGCCATATCACGGTCATCCCCGAGATTGAGATGCCCGGCCACGCGCTTGGCGTACTGGCGGCATATCCCGAGCTCGGCTGTACCGGCGGCCCCTATGAGGTGGAGGGCAGATGGGGCGTGTTCCCCGACATCCTCTGTGCAGGCAATCCCAAGACCCTGGAGTTCCTCAAGGACGTGCTCGACGAGATCTGCGACATATTCCCCTCTGAGATAATCCACATCGGAGGCGACGAGGCTCCCCGTGACCGCTGGAAGGCATGCCCCAAGTGCCAGGCCAAGATGAAGGAACTCGGATTCACCGAGGAGGCCCAGCTTCAGAGCTACATCAACAGCGAGATCGAGAAGTACCTTGCAACCAAGGGCCGCAGGATCCTCGGCTGGGATGAGATCCTCGAGGGCGGCGTGACAAAGACTGCCATGGTGATGAGCTGGCGCGGTCCCGAAGGAGGAAAGGCTGCAGCCAAGATGGGCAACGAGGTGGTCATGACTCCCAACAGCTACTTCTACTTCGACTATTTCCAGACCGGCGACCCTGAGGCGAACGGCGAAGGCATCGGCATCGGTGGCTATCTCAACCTCGAGCGTGTATATTCGTTCAACCCCTACGAGGACCTCGACGAAGAGTCCAAGCCTTACATAAAGGGTATCCAGGCCAATCTCTGGACAGAGTATCTCGAGAGCTTCGACCGTGTTCAGGAGAGGGTTATGCCCCGCATGGCCGCAACTGCCGAGATTGCCTGGGGACAGTCACGCCGTACCAGCTATCCCGAGTTTGTGGAACGCGTCCGCAAGGCTCTTCTCCCGATTTATGAGGAGAACGGGTACAAGTATGCCGATTATGCATTCCGCGATCCCGCAGTTGATTAAATCAAATATTTGATTCTCAGTTTTTTTTACTATATTTGCGCGCTCTTTTGGTGGACTTTGTGCCACCAGAGTTCAAAACATATTGTTTAACTACTAGTTTGTTCTATTTATCAAACATGGAAGAAATTATCAATGGAGTTCCTCAGACAGAGGAAAAAGAAACCAGGAAGTCAACTGTGCTCAACGCATCGATTGACCCCAAGGACTTCGACTGGGATGCATTCGAGGGTGGCGACATCTACGGTGCTGACAAGTCAGAGATCCAGGCCGCTTACGACAAGACTCTCTCAAAGGTTGTTGAGAATGAGGTTGCCGAAGGTGAAGTCGTATCAGTCAACAAACGTGAGGTGGTCGTTACCATCGGAGGAAAGAGCGAGGGCGCAATCCCCGTATCAGAGTTCCGTTACGATCCCGACCTCAAGGTTGGTGACAAGGTTGAGGTGTTCGTCGAGAACGCAGAGGACAAGAAGGGCCAGCTGGTGCTCAGCCACCGCAAGGCACGCGCCCTCAAGTCTTGGGATAGAGTCAACGAGGCATTCGAGAAGGACGAGATCGTCAAGGGCTTCGTCAAGACCCGCACAAAGGGCGGTATGATCGTGGATGTATTCGGTATCGAGGCATTCCTCCCCGGTTCACAGATCGACATCAAGCCCATCCGTGACTACGATCAGTTCGTAAACCAGACAATCGATTTCAAGATCGTCAAGATCAATCAGGAGTTCCGCAACGTAGTCGTTTCTCACAAGGCACTGCTCGAGGCTGAGCAGGAGGCTAAGCGCGCTGAGCTTATCGGCAAGCTTGAGAAGGGACAGATCCTCGAGGGTGTTGTCAAGAATATCACCAACTACGGTGTATTCGTTGACCTCGGTGGTGTTGACGGTCTCATCCATATCACTGACCTCAGCTGGGGCCGCATCAACCACCCTGAGGAGGTTGTTTCACTCGACCAGCAGATCAAGGTCGTTGTCCTCGACTTCAACGAGCAGCAGAAGCGCATCGCTCTCGGTCTCAAGCAGCTCACTCCTCATCCTTGGGAGAAGCTCGACGAGAACCTCAAGGTCGGTGACAAGGTTACCGGTAAGGTCATCCTCATCGCTGACTACGGTGCATTCATCGAGATCGAGCCCGGTGTTGAAGGTCTCGTTCACGTTTCAGAGATGTCTTGGAGCCCCCGTCTCCACAGCGCACAGGAGTTCCTTAAGGTAGGTGACGTAGTTGACGCACAGATTCTTGCTATCGACCGCGAGGCACGCAAGATCAGCCTTGGTCTCAAGCAGCTCACCGAGAATCCTTGGGAGAACATCCGCGACAAGTACCCTGTAGGAAGCCAGCACAAGGCTACCGTTCGCAACACCACCAACTTCGGCGTATTCGCAGAGCTTGAGGACGGTGTTGAGGGTCTCGTACATATCTCAGATCTCAGCTGGAACAAGATCAAGCATCCTTCAGAGGTTGTTTCTGCAGGTGACATCATCGACGTTCAGATTCTCGACTTCGACGAGGCAAACCACAAGCTCAGCCTTGGTCACAAGCAGCTCACTCCCAACCCTTGGGATGAGATCGAGGCCAAGTTCCCTGTAGGCAGCACCGTAAAGGGTGTAGTTGCCTCTACAACCGACAAGGGCGCCAACATCACCCTCGATGGTGAGACCGAAGGCTTCGCATTCAACCGCGAGCTTGTCAAGGAAGACGGCAAGCAGGCTGTTGCAGGTGAGGAACTCGAGTTCAAGGTTGTCGAGCTCCGCCGCTCTACCCGCCGTATCCTCGTAAGCCACCTCCGCACCTACGCTGAGGTCAAGGAGAAGGCTGCAGCAGCAGAGGCAGAGAACACCAAGAAGGCTGTCAAGAAGGTCAACTCAAATGTTGAGAAGACAACCCTCGGTGACATCGATGCACTCGCAGCACTCAAGGCAAAGCTCGAGTCAGCTGAATAATAATTCTTTATGAATTTAACTCTTACTACAATGGGCACGGCTTCGGCCATGCCCATTTCTGATAGGAACCCAAGCGCCCAGATGCTTACAGTCAATGGGCGCTTGTTCCTTATTGATTGCGGCGAGGGCACACAGAAGGCCATGCGCAAGGCTCATCTGTCATTTCTCAAGGTGGAGGCCATCTTCATCTCCCACACTCATGGCGATCATCTTTTCGGCCTCTTCGGCCTCCTGAATTCGATGGCCATGTACGGCCGCACCGGGAAGCTCGACATCTACGGCCCTCAACCTCTTGGAAACATCCTCAACTTCTATGGAAACTACTTCGGAGAGGGGACGAACTTCGACATCGTCTATCATCCTCTCACAGGGAAGGAACCCGAACTTGTCCACACAAGCAAGTGGATTACGGTCAAGGCCTTTCCCCTCAAGCACAAGATCGACTGCTACGGTTTCCGCTTCGACGAGATTGTAACGCAGCGTCATATGCTCGAAAATCCCGAATACAAGGCCAAGTCATATGCCTACTGCTCCGATACCATGCCCTTCCAGGCCTTGCCTGAGTGGGTTAGGGGTGTGAGCTGCCTCTACCATGAGGCGACCTATCAGGATGAAATGGCGGACAAGGCCAATTCCCGCTTCCATTCCACCACCGTTCAGGCAGCACGCTGTGCGCTGGAGGCAGGCGCGGGACGCCTCATTGTAGGCCACTACAGTTCAAGAATAGTCGACTTTGAAGCATATCTTGCCGAGTGCACCGCCATTTTCAAGGATACGGTGGCGGCTCGGGATGGTGATGTGTTCAATATTTAGTATATTAGTGTCGTGAAAACTATAGCAGCATTATTACTTGGGCTGTTATTTGCCTTTTCTGCCACTGACGTGACTCCCGAGCAGAAGTATATAGACAAATATGCCCCCTTGGCCATCTCTGAGATGGAACGTACCGGCGTGCCTGCCAGCATCACGCTTGCGCAGGGCCTGCTGGAGTCTCAATATGGCAAGTCCGAACTTGCCAGCAAGTTCAACAATCACTTCGGAATCAAGTGCCATTCAAATTGGAAAGGCTCCAAGACTTATTATGACGACAACAGGAAAGAGGAGTGCTTCCGTGTATACTCCAGCGCTGAGGAATCGTTCAAGGATCATTCCGACTTCCTGCGCTACCAGGCAAGATACGCCTCTCTCTTCGATCTTGAACCCACGGACTACAAGGGGTGGGCAAGAGGCTTGAAATCGGCAGGATACGCCACCGATCCCGCGTATGCCGTGAAGCTCATCCAGCTTATCGAGAAATTCAAACTCGATGACTATGACCATGGCATGCCTGACAGGTCTGAGCGCAAGTCCAGGACTGCCAAGGCCTCAAGGACCGTGAAGGTGCCGAAGTCTCCGCATGAGATGGAGAAGCCCCATCTTATGGACTCAAACTACAAGGAAGAGTTCAGTTTCCCCATCACACGCCCTGTGTATGAATTCAACGGCGTTCCTTTCGTGTATGCCATGGAAGGCGAGACCTACGAGTCCATCGCCCTCAGCCGGGGCCTGTTCAGAAAGGAGATCCTCAAGTTCAATGACCTCAGGCAGGATACCCGTCTCGACCCCGGTACCGTCGTTTATCTGCAGCCCAAGAAGTCTCAGGCTCCCCAGGGCCTGGACAAGTACATAGTCGGGCCTGACGAAAGGACAACCCTCCGCGAGATTGCCCAGAAGTACGCCGTCAAGGAATCCGCCCTCCGCAAGATCAACAAGTTCAGTTCCACCTATGTTCCTCTTGAGGGTGACACCATCCTTCTCCGCAAATGAAAAGACTCGTTTCAGTGGCATCGGTGCTGTTGATTCTGGCATTGGGCACGGCCCTGTGCTGGAACTGGCTGCGTGACAACAAGCTCTCGAACTTCTCGACGGGCGCGGAACTGTATGTCACTCCCGGCATGGGGGAGGCCGAACTCCGAAGCCTCATTGCCGAGAAGACGGGCCTCATAAGCGAGAAGAGCCTCGAGCGCAGCTTCAAGGCCAAGGAAGTGGCCAGATATCTCAAGCCCGGCCACTATACCATCAGCGCAGGCAATTCCAGCGTATATGTCGCCCGCATGTTCAACAACGCATGGCAGACTCCAGTCAAGCTTACCCTTTCCGGGAATCTCAGACTCAAGGGCAACATCGCGGCAAAGATCGCAAGCCAGATGCTGCTCGACTCAGCCACCGTGCGCGCCGCCCTCGACGACAAGGAACTTCTGGCAAAGTACGGCTTCACCCCGAAGAACGTATTCTCGCTGCTCATGCCTGACACCTATGACATCTTCTGGACCGCCTCCATGGAGGAGATACTCGACAGGCAGAAAGACGCTTACGACGCATTCTGGACTGAGGAAAACATCGCCAAGGCGAAGAAGCTGTCGATGAGCAGGGAGCAGGTTTCCATACTTGCATCCATAGTGAAAGGGGAAACCAACTACGAACCGGAGATGCCCCGGATTGCAGGAGTGTATCTGAACCGCCTGAAATGCGGCTGGCCTCTGCAGGCCGACCCTACCGTGGCATACTGCTTCGACTACAAGCTGAACCGCGTGCTGAACCGCCATCTCGAAGTGGATTCGCTGTACAATACATACAGGCACAACGGCTTGCCTCCCGGGCCCATCTGCGTCCCCACGCGCGCCTGTCTCGAGGCCGTGCTCAACCCTGATTTCGGTGGCACCTGGGGCGACGGCAACATGTATTTCTGCGCCAGCGCAGCATTTGACGGCACGCACGATTTCGCCCGTACCCTTGCAGAGCACAATGCGAATGCAAATGCTTTCAGGGCCGAGCTGAACCGCAGGGCCGCTGCAAAGAAGAAGTAGAAAAGCGTTACTTTTCAGATATGGAAGATATGGTAAACAGGGCCAGACAACTGGCCGCACAGACTCTCAGGGATGAACTCCGCTACGACGGCACACCGTTCATCCAGCATCCCGACGGGGTGGCGCGCATCGTTTCAGACGAGATAGGCCTTCCTGAGGAATGCGTGGCTGCGGTTTATCTCCATGAGGCTACGCGCATCCATGCCGATGTGGATGTCAGCATCTTTCCTGACGACGTCCTCACCATCGTCGACGGTCTCAACAAGATATCGACGATCAAGCCCAAGGATACCCGCCTCGAAGCCGAGAACTACAAGCGTCTCATAGTCCAGTACTCGACTGATCCCCGTGTTACCGTGATCAAGATTGCGGACCGCCTCGAGGTCATGCGCTCCCTTTCCATCTTCCCCAGGAATTCCAGGGACCAGAAGCTTCTCGAGACCCTCATGCTTTATATCCCTCTGGCCCATCAGCTTGGCCTGTACAATATCAAGCATGAGATGGAGGATATCTATCTCCGCTATGCCGAGCCTCAGATATACAAGCATATCACCGGCAAGCTGAAGGCCACAGAGAAGGACCGCGAGCGGCTTACCATGGATTTCATCGAGCCGTTGAAGAAGACTCTGGACAATGAAGGCATCAAATACAAACTCAAGGTCCGCACAAAGAGCGCCTACTCCATCTATCGCAAGATGAAGGTGCAGAACGTGCCTTTCGAGGGCGTGTTCGACGTGTTCGCCATCCGTTTCATCATCGACTGCGAGCCCGATCCAAAGATAGAGAAGGACCTCTGCTGGAAGGTCTACTCCTATGTGACCCAGGAGTATGTGCCTGATCTGAAGCGCCTTCGCGACTGGCTCACCAACCCCAAGCCCAACGGCTACGAGAGCCTTCACATCACGGTTGCCGACAAGAGGGGAAAGTCCCTCGAGGTGCAGATACGCACGCACAGGATGGACGACGAGGCCGAGAACGGTGCCGCCGCCCACTGGGCATACAAGGGCATCCAGCATGAGCAGACCATGGACCGCTGGCTTACCTCGGTACGCTACAACCTCGAGCATCCTGCCGATGTGAAGCCTGAGGATGTGCCCGCTCCGCCCTCAGGTGAGATATTTGTGTTCACCCCCACCGGGGAACTCAGGATGCTGTCTGCTGGTTCTTCAGTGCTTGACTTCGCGTTCAACATCCATTCCAACGTGGGTGCGC
>JAGHSF010000040.1 GCA_018065985.1 Candidatus Cryptobacteroides choladohippi | reverse complement strand
AAGTTCGAGAGAGTAGGACCTTCTCTGCGAGAGAATTGCATAGGTTCCCTCCTGGAAGAGTTCACCTGCTACAGGCCAGTCGTTGACCCACATAAGAGGACGAATGGCAAGAGTACTTCTGCCGCTCATATCCATATCAGCCTCCCAGTGGAAAGAAGTCTTCTCGACACCTTCCTCGAGGACGATGCGTCCGAAATGTCCAGCACCTACCTTGCGTCCTTCGTTGAAAGCAACCATCTTACCGCCACCGCGAACCATATCACGGCCTACGTTGTCGATGAACGGGCCGGTAACGTTGCGTGAGTGTCCGCAAACAATATTGTAAGTTGAGTTGACTCCGTCGCAGCAGGTTCCGTGAGTACCGAGCTGGTAATACCAGCCATTGTGATAGATGAGGTCTGAAGCCTCGCAGTCGATAGCTACGTTGATGTCCTTGGTACCTTCCTTGCGCGCACCTGTCTGTGGGTCGAGCTCACACATCCTGATGAATCCGAAATATGTTCCGAAAGTACACCATAGCCTTCCTGTGTTAGGATCAAGGAAGAGGCCGATATCGATGGCGTCGCAGTCCTCGTCAGCGAGGGACTCGGCAACCTTTATAGGCTCCGTGTATGCAAAATCGGGAGAAGTCGGATCGAGGGTCTTGTTCCACATGGTAAGAATCTGGCCTGCGTGTCCGCCGCCGAGTCCACCGCCTGTTGCGGAGAAGCCTACGAGATAACGGTCACCGATCTTGATACAGTCAGGAGCAGCGCCTGAATGAGGGCGGATGGCTCCGGTATGCCAGTTCCATCCGTCTTCGGACATAATTCCATTGGTACCTGTTCCGAAAGTATAGTACTTTCCGTCACATTCCTGAACGGTAGATGGGTCGTGAATATAAGGGGTACCTACCTGAGCCGCAGCTGATGCGGAAACAAGCGCGAGGGCGCCGATAAGTATAATTCTAGCTTTCATGGCTTATTTGCTATAAATTTTGAGGTTCTTGACCGGATTGCCGGACTCATCTACGAAACGCACACAGGCATCGCTCATTCCAGGGCCGTTGATGATGCCGCCCCAGAGAACGTTCCTGCCCTTTTTGAGGGTGATACGGCCAGACACACAATCATCCATAACCATACGTCTGTCAGAAGACATTATGAGGGCTTCCTCTCCGTTAAGCCACCACATCGATCCGGCATTTGAGCCGACGGCGAGTCTTACATTCGGAATATCCTCCTCGCACTCGATGACCGTAGCCATATAGAATATAACTCCGTAAACGTCCTTCTGAAGGCCTGCTGCAAAGCGGAAGAGCTTTACGTTGAACAGTTTGCTGTCAACCGCATGCCACTGAAGCGTACGCTTCTCGAACTTAGGCTCCGGCTGCTGTGCGGTCTGTCCCGGCATTACCCAACCCATAGGTGCAGGGGTTACGTCAACCTCGACTTTCTCCTTTCTGCCGTCTTTGGGGAGGACATCGGAAAGCTGCCCCTTAAAATACTGCTTTGCAAAGGCTTCGCGCAGATAGCTGTCTGTGAAGACAGTATTTGAGCGGTTCGGCTTTGCGATTGGCTCCAGGATGACCCAGCGACGGATGAAACCGTCCTCGTCAGGAGTTGCGAACTCAGTTGATACCGGCTCGAAGTACTCCTCAAACTTAGGGGATGTAGGGGTCTGGCCCGGGACCACAGCGGCCTGGCGTGGAGCGTTCTGTGGACGCTGTGCGTTAGGTGCGCCCTGAGGGAATCCTCCCTGAGGTGCCTGTGGCTGAGCGAAGAGAGCAATGCTGCTCAACATTACAGCAACTAAAGTGATTGTTTTTCTCATTTGTGTTATTATTTAAAGAGTTTCTGTACAAATTCATTGAGACTGCGTCTCCAGGTAAGCCACTCGTGAGCCGTGCCTTCTGAGACGAACCTTGTATAATTGATACCCGCATCGGTGAGAATCTTGTCCATAGCCATTCCGCCGAGACCTTCCTCGGTGCCGTTTGACATAAAGAGGACAGGAACCTCCTTGTTGAACTTGGCGGAATCAGTGAACACACCGTCATAAAGCGACTCGACAGGCATTCCAGGGAACACGAAGATTGCTCCGCTGAATGCACCGATGGCGCTGAAGAGGTCGGTATGCCTGAGACCTATTTCGAAAGCCTGGTGTCCGCCCCATGAAAGGCCGGAGATAGCGCGATGCTTGCGGTCCCTGTATACTCTGAAGTTGCTCTCCACGAAAGGAATGATGTCTTCCAGAACGACCTGCTCGAAAGAAGCGCCGAACTCTGCCTGGCTCTCCCCCGGCACTGTTCCGATACCATAGTCGCAGTCACCGTTGTCCATCACTACAACCATAGGCACAGCCTTGCCTGCAGCGATATTGTTGTCCATTATATTGGCCATCTTGCCCTGCTCGTGCCATCCCTGCTCATTCTCAGCCATACCGTGCTGAAGGATGAAATACGGATACTTGCCTCTTGACTTGTCATAGCCCGCAGGGGTATAGACATAGCAGCGGCGCATTGCGTTGTGAGCCTTTGACCAATACTGGCACTCGCGCACCTGCCCGTGAGGAACGTCAGGATTGAATGTATAGTAGGCGGCAACCTCCGGTTTCTCCGGAATCTCGATGAGACTGTAGTCGCTGCCGCAGCCGTAAACCGTATAGACGTTAGGGTCGTTCACGTTGACTCCGTCCACAACGAGCCTGTAATAGTGAGGGCCTACGACGAGAGGGTCTGTAGTGACCTTCCAGAGTCCGTCATAGTCTCTTGTCATAGGATATACCTTGCTGCAGATATCCACAGCCACCTGGTTTGCAGTAGGAGCAAGCAGCGCGAAAGTAGCGCGTCCTTCCTCATCCACGCAAGGGTAAGCGGCACCCGGCACATTGTTCTCGGACCTGATACCCTCAGGCGGATTGGCCTGGCTGAACTTGCTGAATGAAACCTGGTCGAGGTCGACTACTCCGCCTACAAGCTCGAACTTCAGGCACTTTGCGCCTGAAACCTCGAAAGGCACGTCCACAGTAATATCGTTCCACTCTGAACCTGCAGGCACCTCGATCTCTGCGACAGTCTTCTTGCAGATCTTTGCGCGAAGCGTACCACCCTGCTCGGAACGGAGCTTGAGGGTCATCTTAGCAGGTGTGAAATAACCGAAATCCACATCCTTGTAAGAAGACCATGCGCCCTCCTTCTCATAACGGATATACCATCCGTCGAAGCGTTTCTCAGGGTTGATGAACTCAAGGCTTGTACCTTCAGACTGGCTGTAGCGGTCCACCTGTACAGGTCTGTCAGCCTTGCTCAGGCCTACGCCGCGAAGAGTAGGTGTAACAGGCTGTATTGTGCCGTCTTCGTTGAAGAAGAGCTTGTCTATGCAGACGGAGCGGTTCTTGTCGAAGTCCGGTGAATAATCGTTATGATGATAGAACAGATACCACTGTCCCTTGTAGAATACTATAGAATGATGGTTCGTCCAGCAGTCAGGATGCTCCTTCATGATCACACCCTTATACTCGTAAGGCCCGAGAGGGTTGTCGCTCATGGCATAGACGAGAGACTCGTGGCCGTTGTTGACGCGGTCGAACTGGAACGGATAAGTAAGATAGTATTTGCCGTCGCGTTCGAAAGCGAAAGGTCCCTCCATAGTTCCCGCCTTCGGGAGAGGTGCGGACAGATCGACTCCGGCAACCTTCATTTCAAGGTTCATCCCCGCAGGCATACCGGGACGCCTTTCCATCTTGATGGTCTGGATCTGGCCATCCTCGAGCTCGAGCATATTGTCCTTGAGCTTCGCGCCACGCAGTCCCATCCCGGACCAGATAAGGGATGCATCACCGTTGCTGCACTGGAGCACGCAAGGGTCAATACCTGAAACGCCCTCTATAGGTTTCTCCTGGATGGCGAAAGGACCTGCAGGAGAATCGGCGACAGCCACACCGACGCTGAATCCTCCCATGCCCTGCTTAGCGCCGTTAGGGAAGTAGAAATAATATTTGCCGTCCTTGCATACGCAGTCCGGGGCCCACATCGAATAACCCTGAGGATTTCCCCAAGGGACATCCTCCTGCTTGACGATTACTCCGTGATCCCTCCAGTCAACGAGATTGTCCGATGAGAAGACGTGGTAGTCCTCCATACAGAACCAGTCGAGACCGCGCGGATTCTTTTCACTGCGGATATCGTGTGAAGGATAAAGATAAACGCGGCCGTTGAATACGCGTGCCGTCGGATCGGCGGTAAACTGGCCTTTGATGATAGGGTTCTGAGCCAGCGATGCCACGCTCAGAGTCGCCAGAGCGGCGAGTGTTATCAGTTTCTTCATTTATTGTTTATTTGAAAAGTTTCTGAAGTGTGGTTGCGAGGTAGGTTCTGGCATTCATCCAGGTATGGCCGCCCTCGGTAAAGAGCTTCTCTATCCTGACGCCCTTGCCTTCCAGGTACTCCTGGTTCTCGATGACTCCGTCGTGGAGGAAATCCGATGAACCGACGCCGTACCAGAAGAGCTTGAGGTCACTGTTGAGCTTTTCAGCTGTAAGGTCTGCGAAATATACGTCCATCATCTCAGGAGTGAGATATGCGCTGTATGAGCAGAGATATGCGAACTTGTCGAGATTTGAAAGTCCGGTGAAGAGAGACTGGCCGCCTCCGCGTGAGAATCCGGCGATTGCGCGGTGCTCCCTGTCATTGACTGTGCGGAACTCCTTCTCCACGTAAGGCATCACCGTGGTCGTGAGTTCCTGTGCAAACTCCGTGTAAGAAGCCGCAGCCTCGAGGCTTGAAGGCATAGGAGTACCCTTCATCATATATCCGTAAGGCATTACGACAATCATCTTCTCCGCCTTGCCCTGTGCGATGAGGTTGTCAAGGATGACGTTGGTCTTTCCGACCTTGAACCAGGTCTCCTCGGTGTCGGTGGTGCCGCTTATGAGATAGAATACAGGATATTTCTCCCCTGAATTGTCGTATCCAGCAGGCGTATAGACCACAAGAGGTCTCCACATCTTAAGCACGTCTGACCATACCGTGCAGTACTGCATGCGTCCGTGAGGGACATCGTTAACAGTATAGAGCGCCTCTGCATCAGGGAACTCGACCAGACTGGCCTTGAAGTTCTCGTTAGGGAAGAGGTTTGTATTCAGAGGGTCACTGACGGACACGCCGTCGATGATGAAATTGTAAGGATAAATATCTGCAGACTTAGGCTGCACTGTGATGCTCCATACGCCCTCGGCGTTTCTTGTCATAGGCTGGTTGCCTTCTGTGAACTGGGATGAGAAGAGAACCTCCTTCGCCTCCGGAGCCTTTACGTTGAACGTAGCGTAAGGCACCTGCTTCGGCATCCTGCCGCTGAATCCCGGGAAGCCCCTGAACTCCGGCATCTTGTGGATGATAGGAGACTCAACGGACATGTCCGTGTAGAAGGCCTGTGCCGGCTTGTAGCCCACTCCCATAGTCTTGAGCATCTCCACTGCATATCTGCGTCCGAATTCACGGTATCCGGCGGCATTGAAGTGCAGTCTGTCGAAATTTTCCGTAAGGCCGCTTGATGAGATCACGTGTGCAGTAGGGATAACCTCAGGGAGTCTGTCGACTACAGGGTTATGAGCCGCACAGGTGCCTCCGCGGTCGCTGTTGACCACTTCTCCGGCGAGAAGAGGAACGTCCTCCGCATTCAGTCCGAGGTCGGCGAGGAGCCTGTCGTACACGCTCTTCACCTGCCAGAGCCAGGCCTCGTCACCGGTATTGGACTCTCCCTGATGGAGGAGGATTCCCTTGATGACACCCTTCTTCTGAGCCTTCCTGGCAAGCTTGAGAAGATAGTTGTATGGATCATTTTCATAAGCCTTGAGAGCCGGTTTCATCCATTCCGGAGCTGTCTGAACGTATGCAGCGAT